>NZ_CP169639.1:810000-1136500 GCF_042134615.1 Flagellimonas cixiensis | reverse complement strand
TAAACAGGAACTCCCGCTGCGGCAATGGCAGCTGCGGCATGGTCTTGGGTAGAGAATATGTTGCAAGAGCTCCAGGTAACTTCCGCTCCAAGGGCAACCAAGGTCTCTATCAACACTGCAGTTTGAATGGTCATGTGCAAACAACCGGCAATTCTGGCTCCTTTTAAGGGTTGTTCCTCTCCGTATTCCTCTCTCAATGCCATTAATCCTGGCATTTCCGCTTCGGCAAGCTCAATTTCTTTTCTTCCCCAATCGGCTAGGGAGATGTCCTTTACCTTATAAGGTACATACGGAATTGTCTTTGTGCTCATACTTTTTCTATATTTACTTTTGTAGCTTAGCTTAAATAGTGCACAAAGATACAAATTCACTTAACTATTGTTATGCCCATTTACAAAACCATAACAGTTTCACCCACCTCCAAGGTATATATTTGGAAAGTGACCGAAGAAGAGGCCGAACTTTCTAAGAGTGTGGAGCTTACCCCGCATTGCCAAAACCGTATGGATGGGATGAAATCGGAGTCGCACCGAAGGGCTTTTTTGAGCATTCGACACCTAATGGCGGAAGCTGGGTATGTAGATCACGATCTGTATTACGATGATTTTGGAAAACCACATTTAAAGGATGGAAAATTTATTTCCATCACCCATTCGCACAATTTTACAGGGATTATTGTTAGTGAAAGCGACGAAGTGGGCATAGATATAGAAATGCAGCGAGACAAAATTTTAAAGATTGCCCATAAATTCACCCCCATTGAAGAATATAAGACATTGGCCAATGCCGAAGCCATTATTCGCAAGTTGACTATAGTTTGGGGTGCTAAGGAATCGTTATATAAAATTTGCGCCGAACGTGGCCTCAGCTTTTTAAGACATATGAACGTCATCGATTTTTCTTTTGATGACACCAGAACCGTTGCCGAAGTTTTATACAAGGGCAAAAAATCGCACTACGAAATCGAATTCTTGGAGTTTGAGGGCTTTACTTGCGTTTATGCCATAAAAATGATGGGCGGATGATGTTTCCTTTTTGTAGATTTACAATCTAAATAGGCAACCCCGATGAATATATCTGTTGAGCTCACGCTTTCACCACTACAAGATAATTTTGAACCACCAATCATAGATTTCATCAAAAAATTAAGGGCTTCTGGGCTAACCGTGCTGGAAAACCCGTTGAGCACGCAAGTGTATGGGGAATATGATGCAGTGATGGAATTACTCCAATCCGAAATCAAAACATCCTTCGAAAATCTAGATCATGTGGTGCTCACCATGAAATTGGTAAAATCTGACCGAAGCGAATATGAACCCCATTTTTGATTTTTTTATAGGCCCTTACGAGGATAGGGAACTTTCTTTGATCATTCTTGAGGCCACCGCTTTTTTCTTTGGAATAGCCAGTGTAGTGTATGCCAAGCGCGAAGATATTTTGGTCTACCCTACGGGTTTGGTCGCTACGGTGATCACGACCTATATTTTTCTAATGGACGACTTATACGGCGATATGATGATGAACTTCTACTATTCCATCATGAGTATTTATGGTTGGTGGAACTGGGCTCGCAGAAAAGACAATAGGGAATGGGTCGTTCAAATTAACAGAACCAACACCAAGGAAAAATGGATCGGTTTTGGCTTTTTTATCCTTACCATGATGGTTACTTATGGGGTATATAAAATATTTGGAGCCGAAATAGGACCAACGAACTACGTGGATATTTTTACATCAGGAATTTTCTTTACAGCTATGTGGTATATGGCCACCAAAAAATTGGAAAACTGGACGCTTTGGATCTTGGGTGATTTGATTACCGTACCTTTGTATGCATACAGGGGATGGGGGATGTTTTCATTACAATACCTCATTTTTACCATTTTGGCTATTCAGGGATATTTAGCATGGAAGAAAAACTTGGTCAACAACCTTCAGACCTCATAAAAATTGTCCTTTTCGGACCAGAATCAACCGGTAAAACCACATTGTCCAAACAATTGGCACAACATTACAACACCGAATGGGTGCCAGAATACGCAAGGGAATATCTTCAAGATAAATGGGATCGCGAACAGAAAACTTGCGAACCACACGACTTGGTTCCCATCGCCTACGGACAAATGCGATTGGAAAATACATTGGCAAAGACTGCGAATCGGGTTTTGATCTGCGATACCGATCTTTTGGAAACCAAAGTGTATTCCGAGGCGTATTACAACAGTACCTGTGATCCTGTTTTGGAGAAGTATGCCTTGAAAAACACCTACGACCTGTACTTTTTAACCAATATAGACACTCCTTGGGTTGCTGATGATTTAAGGGACAAACCAGAGGAACGTGAACGAATGTTTGCGTATTTCAAGGAGGCTTTGGAGAAAAATAACCGAAATTTTATTACTTTAAAGGGAGATAAGGCCACAAGACTGGCAAAGGCAATAAAACACATCGATAAACTTCTCCAAAAACATGATTGAATTGAGTCCTAAAGACTTGGAACAATTGGATTCCAAAGGTATTTCCAAAGAAAAAGTAATCAACCAAATTGAAACATTTAAAGAAGGGATTCCCTTTGTGAACTTGGCACAAGCTGCTGTAGTGGGCAATGGAATCCTAAGATTTTCGGAAAAAGAACACGAAGAACTTGTCAACTATTTTGAAACCCACCGGGGCTCATTAGACTTATTGAAATTTGTGCCTGCTTCTGGAGCGGCATCCCGAATGTTCAAGGCAATGTTCAATTTTTTGGATGCCTATGACCCTTCCAAAGAAAGCTTGTCGAAATATATAGCTCGAACAGGTGATAAGGACGCACAAAAGTTCACCGAGCAAATGCCCAAGTTTCCTTTTTATAATTTGATTATGGAACGCATCGAGGGCAAGGCTGCCAATAAGGATGAGGAGGCGTACCTTTTTGTTTGTGAAATGTTGACGGAAAGTGGGTTGAACTACGGATTTTACCCAAAAGGACTTTTACCTTTTCATAAATATGAAGAAGATACGGCAACGCCCTTCGAAGAGCATTTAAAAGAAGCTGTCCTTTATGCCAAGACAGACGGCAAGGCCAATCTACATTTCACGGTTTCCGAGCAGCATGATGAAATGTTCAGCGATGAAGAAAATGCCGTTGCGCCAAAAATCTCTAAAGAAACCGATACATCGTTCTCTATTTCTTATTCCAATCAAAAACCATCTACTGATACAATTGCCGTGGATATGGACAACCAACCATTTAAAAATGGTGATGGCTCCATACTTTTTCGTCCAGGAGGTCATGGAGCATTGATAGAAAATCTAAATGATCAAGATGCAGACATCATATTCATTAAAAACATCGATAATGTAGTGGTCGATAAGAATTTGGAAACCGTTGCCAATAGTAAAAAAATGCTTGCAGGTGTCCTTAAAAAAGTTCAGGATAAAGCCTTCGACTATGCCAAAATGATGGAAGAAAATGAGGTTACGGTCGAAAAAGCAGACGAAATCAAATCGTTTTTGGAACGAGAACTCAATGTCCGTATGCCCAATAACTACGATGAATTGGGGGTAAATGAGCAAAAGGAAGTTTTAAAAGATAAAATCAATCGCCCCATACGAATTTGCGGAATGGTTAAAAACGAAGGCGAACCCGGAGGCGGTCCATTTTGGATCAAGGATGCAGATGGAAATATTTCCCTTCAAATTATTGAGTCGGCACAAATTGATGCCGGTAATGCCGAACAAATGAACATTCTTAAAAATTCAACCCATTTTAATCCTGTGGATTTGGTGTGTGGTGTTCGAAATTTTAAGGGTGAAAAATATGACCTGCTCGACTTTGTCGATGCAAAACAAGGTTTCATTACAGGGAAAACCCAAGAAGGAAAAGAGCTAAAAGCCTTAGAACTCCCTGGACTGTGGAATGGCGCCATGGCCTTTTGGAACACCATTTTTGTGGAAGTACCCCTGGTTACTTTTAATCCAGTAAAAACGGTGAACGATCTCTTAAAGCCAACCCACCAAGTTTAGTTGAAAATTCAAAGCATAATAATCCGCTGTCTATCAAGGCAGCGGATTTTTTTTGCCCTAAAAGTGACCTTTTGTTTCTTAAGGTGTCTAACAATATATCGGACAATTGATCTTATGATTTAAGGTTGAGTTGTTGGATACCACAATTGGATTTCGACAATTCGAGTAATTGTCAAGATTTAGGTTGGTTGATTTGGTTGGAAAGCCGTACTACGCGTGCGGCTTTCTTATAACCACCAGTAAACAACAGAGAGAATGCTATTAAAAATTGTTTTGTTTTTCAATGTTATTTCTGTTTCAATTGCTGTGTATATGTTGATTTCATACGTAAAAGGAAAGAAAAATAAAAACAACGAAAATCGTTCGGATGATGCTATATGAACACTAACCAAAGTATTATCCCTTATGCCAAACTGTACCATGGTCTTATTTCCTTGTGACCATTGATTGGCAACAATGAAAGGCTGCTTCGGCAGCCTTTCTTATTTACAGGCAAAACTTAAAATTTCTTCTTTTGTTATGAAAAATGAAAGTCGAGCATTACATTTGCGCCATCTCAAAGGGGTGCTTTAGTTTAGTGTTAAGTGCTAAATAAAAGGTTTTAGGTATCTACAATTCGCTACTTGAAGCTTTTAACTCAAAACTTAAAACTAGAATAAGGCTGAGATTATACCCAATGAACCTGGGCGGGTAATGCTGCCAAGGGAATGCGCAAGCCGCATCTTGGAATTTCTATGTTTCTTTAGAAACAACAATCAATTTACTAACAAGAATAATGACCCCTTTTATTCGTAACATTTTTACGGATGAAACTCTATTCAATTATTCAAGGCAATTCCGCTGCCTTAAAATGCGGAACTATGCAATCGAGGAAGAAAAGTAAGGACCATCGCCTTAAAATGCTTGCTTCAACCATGGCTTTCTCTGCCTTGGCACTTGGCGCAAGTGCCCAAGAAACAGAAACCGATTCTTTGGAAGGCAAAAAAGTGGTGCTCGATGAGGTATTGGTGCAAGCAGTGCGGGTAACCAAAGAATTTCCGATTACTTTTTCCAATTTGGACAAAGAACAACTTCGCTCCAGAAACTTGGGACAAGATGTTCCCATTCTAATGAATTTTATGCCAGCTGTAGTTACTACTTCCGATGCGGGAGCAGGGGTTGGTTATACCAGTATACGGGTTCGAGGGAGTGATGCCACGCGAGTGAACGTGACCATCAATGGTATTCCGTATAATGATGCCGAATCCCAAGGGACTTTTTGGGTTAATATGCCCGATTTTGCCTCTTCCACCCAAAGTTTGCAATTGCAACGTGGTGTGGGAACGTCGACCAATGGAGCCGGAGCTTTCGGTGCAAGTTTAAACATGCTTACCGACGCCTTTTCAGAAGAAGCCTATGCGAGGATTTCATCTTCAATCGGAAGTTTCAATACGCTTCGGAACAATGTAAAATTCAGTACGGGACTTTTAAACGACCATATTGAATTTTCGGGAAGACTGTCCAGAATCACATCCGATGGTTATGTGGACCGCGCAAGCTCTGAGCTGGATTCCTATTTCCTTCAAGGGGTGTATAAAGATGACAATACCTTGATCAAAGCTTTGCTTTTTGGCGGACATGAAATTACGTATCAAGCATGGAACGGTATCACCGCAGAGGAGTTGGAAACCAACAGGACGTTCAACTCGGCTGGAATGTACACCGATGCCAATGGAAACATTCAGTTTTATGATAATGAGGTCGATAACTACAAACAAGACCACTTTCAATTGCACTGGAGTGAAACTTGGAGTCCAGAATGGGACATGCACATAGCTTTGCACTATACTAAAGGCCGTGGATTTTTTGAGCAATACCGTGACGACGACGATTTTTCAACCTATGGTTTGGAACCCATAACGGTGAATGGGGAATTGGTAGAAAACACCGATTTGATCAGAAGAAGATGGTTGGACAATGATTTTTATGGAACCGTTTTCTCAACCACCTATACCAAAGATAAATTGAAAATGATCATTGGTGGGGGCTACAACAAGTATGAAGGTGATCATTTTGGCGAAATCATCTGGGCACAATATGCCAGCAATAGCGAGTACAGGGATCGGTATTATGACGATACTTCTACCAAGACCGATTTTAATGTATATACCAAAATCAATTACCAATTGAACAACCAATGGTCTGTTTTCGGAGATATGCAATACCGAAATGTAGGGTATCAAGCCAATGGTGATGATACTGGTTTGGTCGATGATACCTTTGATTTTTTCAATCCAAAGGCTGGAATTACGTTTGATTTGAACCAGAACAACAACTTTTATTTCTCGTATGCCAGGGCCAACAGGGAACCCAACCGAAACGATTACGAAAGTGGGAATCCAAAGCCAGAAAAATTAAACGATTTTGAATTGGGCTGGCGATACGTTTCACCAAGTTTTCAATTGAACACCAACCTGTACTATATGAAGTATAAAGATCAGTTGGTGCTTACTGGTGAATTAAACGATGTGGGGGCGCCTTTGCGTGCCAATGTGGGTGACAGTTACCGTTTAGGATTGGAAGTAGATGCCAATATCCAACTATCCAAATCATTTAGTATTAGGCCAAATATTGCCTTGAGCGACAACAGGAATAAAGACTTTTACTTTCAACGCGACGGAAGTCTTCAGAATTTAGGAAACACTAACATTGCGTACTCACCTCAAATTGTGGCAGGGAATATTTTAGCCTATCAACCAAAAGAAAATTTCCAGGTCGCTTTGTTGACAAAGTTTGTGGGAGAGCAATACATGGGCAACATAGATTCTGAGAATTCTACCTTGGATAGTTATTCACAAACCGATTTTAACGTACAGTATGTTATCGAAACCAATTCGTTTGTGAAAAGCATTGTGCTATCTGGATTGGTGAACAATATTTTTGATGCAGACATTGTATCGAACGGCTATTTTTACACCTATGATGATGATTGGTCCAACCCAGGTTCGGTGACCACCATCGAGGGGGCTGGGTATTATCCACAGGCAGGAATTAATTTCCTGTTGGGAGCCACCATTAACTTTTAAATTGAATGGGATGCCATATTTAAATATGGCATCCCATTTCTCTATTCTATTTTAGTTGGAAATAATCACCGTATTTCCACTCAGTGAAGTGTTGTAAAAAAGCATGTCGTAATAACGATTTCCGTCATCAGGTCTATCCAATTGTTGCCCCGTAAACAGGCTATAGGTATACCCTTCGCAATCGCAAACCACATTTTGTCCATCAATGGTCATAGTGGAACAATTATTTGGAGCGTGGTTGGGACAACTTGCTTCAAAAGCATAAAACGTATTTAAGCTGGATTTGATCACAAAAGCACCTCGGGTGCCCACACCACTATTACCCACATAAATGGGATTTCCTATACTGTTGAGGTTGGCATATAGTGGAAGATTCAAGTTGATCTCGAACCTGAAATTCACCTCTTGCAGGTACGGATTTCGGTTGCTGTTATCTGAGCTGCAAGCTAAAATGAGCATCAAAATAAAAAGGCTCCAAATGTGCTTCATTGAGTGTGTTTCTGAAGGTTATCCCCGCAAAGTTGAACAAAATTTACCTATATTTGCGTTAAATCCTCGCAAAAAACCATGCTGGATCATGGGTGTCGTAGAGGATTTTTTCTATTTGTAAGAACGAGTGCATTGGGGAAATTATTTCGATTTTCTTCAATGTTTCTATGTATTAAAAATTAAGGATATGAGTAATATATCTTACTATACACCAGAAGGATTAAAGAAATTAAGGGATGAATTAAACCACCTCAAAGATGTGGAGCGTCCTAAAGCCTCTCAGGCTATTGCCGAGGCAAGAGATAAGGGAGATCTTTCAGAAAACGCGGAGTATGATGCCGCAAAAGAAGCACAGGGACTTTTGGAAATGAAAATTTCTAAAATGGAAGAAACTTTGGCCAATGCCCGATTGATTGATGAATCACAACTGGATACTTCCAAAATTTTGGTGCTTTCCACAGTGAAATTGAAGAACCAGGCCAATGGCATGGAGGTAAAGTATACTTTGGTAGCCGAAAGTGAAGCTGACCTGAAAACGGGAAAAATATCCGTGACTTCACCTATTGGAAAAGGACTTCTTGGAAAATCTGTTGGGGATGTGGCCGAGATCAAAGTGCCCAACGGCACCTTGAAATTTGATATTTTGGAGATTACAAGGGAATAAGCGCAAACAAAATTCTTATATTTAATCCCGTCTCAGCACGGGATTTTTTATTTAAACCAACGAACAATGCCTAGTATTTTTACCAAGATCATCAACGGAGATATTCCATGTTATAAAATAGCAGAAGATGAGGACAATTTTGCTTTTTTGGATATCAACCCCAACTCCAAAGGGCATACCCTTTGTGTGCCCAAAAAAGAAGTGGATAAGATTTTGGATATGGAAGAGGAGGCCTATATGAAATTAATGTCCTTTTCAAGAAAAGTAGGTCTGGCATTGGAGAAAGCAGTGCCTTGTAAGCGAGTGGGCATGACGGTTATTGGACTGGAAGTACCCCATGTGCACGTGCATTTAATTCCGTTGCAAACTATGGCCAACGCCACATTTCAGTATAAGGAATCACTTACCCCAGATGAGTTTGAAGCGGTTGCGGAGAAAATCAAATCCTTTATTGATTAAAGTGCTCCAAATAAAAATATACGCCTGCAGCAACCAAGCATAGCAATACTATTATTAGGATAAAAAATAAGGTAGTAAAGCGAACCGAGGGTCTGTCGGCCTGTACCAATTTGTTGTAATAATCAAATACCCGTTCTATATCTTCGGTCCAATTTACCGGGTAAATCGTAGAATTACAGGTTTTACACTTGATTTCATGGGTGACCTCACCCGTGGTTCTATGAAACAACGGATTAAAGGTGTGCTTTTGATAAAAGGTAAGTGATAGTTCTTGGTTAAAACATTCGGGGCAATTGTTAGTAATATCAGCTTCCTTTATTATGAGTTGTTTTTCCTTAGACATGGATTCAATTTTCTATTACTCTTAGGGAAATTTGCATGATAGTTCCTTCTTTACTTGACGAAAATACTTTAATTTTTCCTTTATGGTATTCCTCGATAATTCTTTTCACCAAGGAAAGTCCTAATCCCCAACCCCTTTTTTTAGAGGTAACACCAGGATTAAAAATGTTCTGATAATCACTTTTTGCAATACCATGTCCAGTATCGGAGATCATTATATTTATGTTTTGCCCCTTTTTTTCTATTTGAAGGGCGATATTGCCCTTTCCCTTCATGGCATCGATGCCATTCTTTACCAAATTTTCAATGCTCCAATTGTATAAAGGAGGGTTTAATAGTACGGCTGCATGTTCCACATTGCTGCTGAATGAAAAATGTACCAGTTTGGAGCTTCGCTGTTTTAGGTAATCAAAAGCTTTTTCTGTTTCGGAAACAATATCGTGTTCCTTAAGTTCTGGAATGGACCCGATTTTGGAAAAACGCTCCGTAATGGTTTGCAAACGATCAATATCTTTACCAATTTCTTGTGTGACCTCTGGATTGATGTCTTCCGTTTTTAATAATTCGTTCCAACCCAGTAGCGAAGTCAATGGCGTTCCAATCTGGTGGGCCGTTTCCTTGGCCATTCCTGCCCAAAGTTTGTTTTGTTCCGATGCCTTATTGGTTCTAAAAAAGAAGAAAATTACCGTTCCGAACAAAAATATGATCAGCAACAACGCAAGTGGGTAATATTTTAATTTGTTCAATACTTCGGAATTCCCATAATAAAGGGTTTCCAATAATTCTTCCTCTTGAATGATCAGGATAGGTTCATTCTCATTTTTAAATTGGGCTATCTTTTTGCGGATATAGGTGCTGTCGTTTACCTTATCTTCGGGAATATTGTGGGTTTTGTACGAGCCTTCCTCGTTCACCAAGATCATTGGGGTAGAAGTGTTGTTTCCAAGCACCTTCAAGGTAAGGTTGCCCAATTCTTGGTCCACACTGGATTGAATCAATTCTAACTGGGCAGTGGCCCAAATCTCCATTTTTAAACGTTCCTCTTCCTTGAACTTTTTAAAAAAGCTGTTGGTGTTCCAAAGAATCAAACTCACAATAACAAATGCCGAAACAAGCATAATAATATTGGAAGCTTTCCTTTTAGGACTGAAGTTCATGCTAGGTGAAATTGTTATTAAAGATAACCGAAAATGGAAAACATGTTAATACTTAGTTTGAATAACGGCTAGTATTGGGATTCATTTTGTGTACTTTTGAAATTCAACAAAAATTAACATTCATGGAAGTTCAGGGAAGAATCAAAATGATCGATGAGACCAAGTCCTATGGTAACAATGGTTTTAGGAAAAGAGAAGTGGTAGTGACCACCGAGGAACAATATCCACAACATATTTTAGTAGAATTTGTTCAGGATAAATGTGATTTGCTGAACAGTTACAGTGTTGGTCAAATGGTAAAGATCAGCATTAACCTAAGAGGAAGAGAGTGGACCAATCCGCAAGGAGAAACCAAATATTTCAATTCTATCCAGGGTTGGAGAATTGAGAGTCTTCAGCCAGAATCCAATACAGAAGGCATGCCACCAGTGCCTCCAATGGAAGCCTTTGAACCAGCCGACGATTTTAATGAAGAAGATCACGACGACCTTCCTTTTTAAGGAAGCTCAAGTATAAAACTTTGAAAATCTGGACTTTTGATCCAGATTTTCTTGTTTTTGGACCATTGTGTATTTTTAAGGAAAGTAGCCCCATGGAAAATATGCCGCTTCACTTTTTGAGCAATAGGTTGGAATTTCCTCCTGTACATACCGCAAATGCAGATGGTCTTTTGGCTGTGGGTGGTGATTTGTCCCCGGAACGTTTAAAATTGGCCTATGAAAATGGGATTTTTCCCTGGTTCAACGACGATTCCTTGATTCTTTGGTGGAGTCCAGACCCAAGAATGGTGCTATTTCCCAATAAGCTCAAAGTCTCTAAAAGTATGCGGAAGGTGATTAGAAATAAACAATTCACACTTACGCAGAACACTTGTTTTGATATGGTGATGGATTACTGTGCCAATGTGGACCGTAAGGATCAGGAAGGTACATGGATCACTCCCGAAATGAAATCTGCTTATGTGGCGCTGTACGAAAAAGGAATGGCAAAATCTTTTGAGGTTTGGAAAAATGACCTTTTGGTCGGTGGACTATACGGGGTGGATTTGGGCCATGTATTTTGTGGGGAAAGCATGTTCAGTTTAGAACCCAATGCCTCTAAATTTGCCTTTATAGAAATGGTACGGGAGCTGACCCAGAAAAACTATAAACTCATCGACTGCCAAGTACATACCGATCATTTGGAAAGTCTCGGAGCGGAATTGATTTCTAGGGAGCAATTCTTATCTATCCTGCAACACTGATACTGGTCTTTATTGTATTAGTTTTAAACTTCCATCCGAATTGAAATGGCCTACGATCAATTGTTTTTTTCCTGATTTTTTAGAGGTAAATTCTAAACCATATTGCACGTCTGGCAGGATTAAGTTTTGAAATGCATTATAAAGTAGTTGCTCTTCGGAAACATCAGCTTGCATGGCATATTGTTGTAGCATAGTTTTGATTTTGTAATCAGAATAATTGGATTTCAAGTACTTCTGTATGGCCATCCAACTATCTTCAGGAATATCAACCGCTTTGATGTTGAATTCAACATCTTCCAAATTTCCACGGGCATCAAATTCAACACTATAATGCAATTTCCTTTTTTTGAATTTCACCTCATAGCTTTGCTTTGTGCCATCAACCTCTTTGTACCACTGGATTCGCCGTGCATTTTCTATGTGAGGTTGAAGTAGGGCATATGCCTTTTCGGGAAAATCTTCCAAATCAACTTTAGATTTCCGCTCAAATTTGTTTTGGGAAACCATAACTTGTCCGAGAAGAAGCGCAAAAACAATAATCCAATTAAACTTCATCGTATCTAAAACAATTGACCTCGTGGTCGTTTACCATGCCCGTTGCCTGCATATGGGCATAAATAACCGTACTGCCCACAAATTTAAACCCTCTTTTTTTTAAGTCCTTGCTAATGGTGTCGGAAAGAGGGGTGGTTGCAGGAGCTTCCTTATAGTTTTGAATTTTATTTTTTATGGGTTGGCCGTCCACAAAATCCCAAATATATTTTGAAAAACTCCCAAATTCTTTTTGAATGGCCATAAAGGCTTGGGCGTTGGTCACTGTAGCATGAACCTTTAGTTTATTGCGGATAATTCCAGAATTTTGAAGAAGCTCTTCGATTTTGTTTTGGTCATAACTCGCAATTTTCTGATAATCGAAATGATCAAAAGCCTCCCTGAAATTTTCGCGTTTTCTCAATACGGTGATCCAGCTTAAACCCGCCTGAAATGTCTCTAGAATCAAGAATTCGAACAAGGTATCGTCGTCTTTTACAGGTACACCCCATTCTTCATCATGGTACGCTTCATAAAGTGGGTCACCCACGCACCAACCGCATCTATGTTTATTCATTTTTCACAAGAATTTAACCAAATGTAAAGGAAAAAATAACAGTTAATTGAAAGTTAAAGACTTAGAAAGTGATAGTATTACTATTATATTCGCGAGAATTAAAATTAAAATATGGTAGAATGGATATTTTAATGCAGTCGGTACGGATAGAAATCAATGAAAAACTTTATGTAAAGGATCCTGAATCATCGAGTTTGGGCAAAAAGATAGTTGAGGAAAGCATTCACATGATTGTGGAACTGGGTTTTGAACATTTTACATTTAAAAAACTAGGTTCCAAAATCAATTCTAATGAAAGTTCTATTTACCGTTATTTTGAGAACAAACAAAAGTTGCTGCTTTATTTGGCAGCTTGGTATTGGGGCTGGATGGAGTATAGAATGGTATTTGCGACCCACAGCATTCAGGATCCAAAGAAAAAATTAGAAAAAGCCATAGAGGTGCTCACTCAAAATGTGGAAGAGGATAACGCCTTCAGCCATATTAACGAGATTGTGCTCAGTCAATTGATCATCAACGAATATTCAAATTCTTATTTGGTAAAGGAAGTTTATAAAGAAAATAAGGGCCACAAGGATGATTATTTTACCATTTGCAAACGACTGGTGGCACGATTGAGTGAAATGATCAGTGCCGTGGACAAAGTCTATCCTTATCCTCTAAGTTTGGCAAGTACCATTGTAGAAGGCTCTTTACATCAACATTTTTTGAGGGAACATTTTCCAACACTAACCAATTGTAACGATAAAATAAACCCAACTGACTTTTTTACGGATTTAATTTTCCGAACGCTAAATCAAAACCTTAATGGCAAATAAAAACATTCTAACCGCATGGCAGCGACTAATGGACTTACTGTCGCTGGATAAAAAGGACATTTTACAAATTTTTTACTACGCCATCTTTGCTGGATTGGTCAACCTTTCCTTGCCTTTGGGAATTCAAGCGATCATCAATTTGATTCAAGGAGCAAGGGTGAGTACTTCATGGGTGGTACTGGTAATTTTGGTTACCACAGGTGTCGCATTTGTAGGTGTGCTTCAGTTGATGCAGATCAGGATCATAGAAAATTTACAACAGAAGATTTTTACAAGATCCTCTTTTGAGTTTGCCTATCGATTCCCGAAAATCAAAATGAGCGAACTCAAAAATTATTATCCACCAGAATTGGCGAATCGATTTTTTGATACCCTTACCATTCAAAAATCATTGTCGAAGATTCTTATCGATTTTCCAGCGGCCTTTTTACAGATTGTTTTTGGGTTGTTGCTGCTATCCTTTTATCATCCCTTTTTTATTATTTACGGATTACTGTTGATTTTGTTGATCTATATCGTGTTCAAGTTTACGGCGCAAAGGGGGTTGGATACTAGTTTGGAAGAATCTAAGGTCAAGTACAAGGTAGCACATTGGATTCAGGAAATTGCCCGTTCCATTGTGAGCTTTAAGCTCTCTGGAAAAACTTCACACGGCATCACCAAAAATGATGCATTGGTATCAGAATATCTCGATGCGAGGGAAGGTCACTTTAGGGTATTGGTACTCCAATTCATTCAAATGATTGGTTTCAAAGTGTTGGTTACGGCTGGCCTGTTGTTGATCGGTGGGCTTCTGGTATTGGACCAAGAAATGAACATTGGTCAGTTTGTGGCAGCAGAAATCATTATTCTTTTGGTGATCAACTCCGTGGAGAAGATGATCTTGGGCTTGGAAACTTTCTACGATTTATTGACCTCTTTAGAAAAGTTGGGGCAAGTTGTGGACAAGGAATTGGAGCCACAAGGAGGAGAAACCCCATTCTTTACAGATAAAGGCTTGGTGGTCGAGCTTCAAAATGTTGTGTATAAAGTGCCGGACCGAGATAAAAAAATCATTAATGATTTATCACTAACCATAAATCCAGAAAGGAACATA
The DNA here is from genome assembly GCF_042134615.1 of Flagellimonas cixiensis. GTDB lineage: Bacteria > Bacteroidota > Bacteroidia > Flavobacteriales > Flavobacteriaceae > Flagellimonas > Flagellimonas cixiensis. The sequence goes on along the minus strand of NZ_CP169639.1, from coordinate 1,122,051 downwards.
CTCATTACTGGTAAAAATGGTTCAGGTAGGGCCACCCTCCTAAGACTAATTGCTGGAATCGTTAATCCGGATAGTGGAAATATTTTTGTGAACGATGTATCATTGAGTGGTGTAAATCTTAGGGAGTACAGGTCGCTTTTGGGGCATTGTTTAATGGAAGAAAACCCGTTTGAAGGCACCCTTTTGGACAATATCACATTCGGTAGAAAAGACCTGCCAATTGAAGATGTCTACTGGGCTTTGGATAAAGTGGGATTGACGCAATTTGTAAAGGAACAACCACTGGGGTTAAAGACGATTTTATACCCCGAAGGCAAAAAGATTCCAGATTTTATATCCAAGAAGATCGTTTTGGCAAGAAGTATTGTTAACCGACCAAAATTAATGATCCTGAAAGAGCCATTGGAATTTTTTAACGAAGATGAGCATGATGGATTGATTAACTTCTTAACCGATCCATCCAATGGATGGTCGTTGGTAATGGTTAGTGAGAATCCAAAATGGAAAGGCCATTTTAATGAAATATATAGAATGGAGAACGGTCAATTGGTCAACCTAAAATAAACACTATGCTAAATATATCTTCAAATAATAAATTGAACGAGCATGTGGACATTACCGGTTACGAAGCGGGTAAAAAAGTATTCCACAAAAGGCATTACAAACAATTCAATCGGTTTTTGGCCGCATTTTCCTTTATTGCCGTTGTCATTCTGTTTTTTCCATGGACGCAGAACATATCCGGTAGAGGTTACCTTACTACCTTGACGCCAGACCAACGCCCACAGACCATTCAATCGCCCATTCCTGGTAGAATTGAAAAATGGTACGTGCGTGAAGGCGATTTTGTGGAAAAAGGAGACACCATCCTTTTTATATCCGAAGTGAAAAGTGAATATTTTGATCCCGATTTGGTGGAACGTACCGGACAACAGATCAAGGCTAAAAATATGTCCGTTACCTCCTATCAAGAGAAAGTGAAAGCATTGAACCAACAGATAAGTGCCCTAACAACTGAAAGGGGACTTAAATTGGAACAGGCAAGAAACAAGCTTATCCAGTCACGACTTAAGGTAAAAAGTGACAGTATTGATCTAGAAGCGGCCAAAACGAATATTGCCATAGCTCAGCGTCAATACGAACGAGTGGAGCAACTCGAAAAAGAAGGATTAAAAGCGATAACCGACCTAGAGGGGAAAAGATTGAAATTGCAAGAAACTCAGGCCAAGCTTATCAGTCAAGAAAACAAATTGCTCGCGAGCAAAAACGATGTGATCAATGCGCAGGTCGAAATAAATCGGGTTCAGGCCGAGTACACCGATAAAATATCCAAGGCACAAAGTGAGCTATACACTGCGCAGTCCAATCAGTACGATTCCGAAGCACAGGTAACCAAATTGGAGAACCAATACGTGAACTACGAAATGCGAAACAGTCTTATGTATATTAAGGCACCACAAAGCGGGTACATCAACAAGGCCATTCAATCCGGAATCGGCGAAACCTTTAAAGAAGGAGCCCAATTGGTAGGTATAATGCCTTCCGAATATGATATTGCGGTAGAAACCTTTGTAGACCCAATTGATCTTCCTTTGCTTCATGTAGGTGAAAAAGTAAGGATCCAGTTTGATGGTTGGCCCTCTATCGTATTCAGTGGTTGGCCCAACGCATCCTACGGAACATTTGGAGGCGAAGTAGTGGCCATTGAAACTTTTATCAGCCCTAATGGAAAATATAGAATACTGATTTCGCCCGACGAAGAAGAAGCCGCTTGGCCCAAGGATATTAGGGTAGGTTCTGGTGCCAGTACCATGGCTTTATTGGAAGATGTTCCAATTTGGTACGAAATCTGGCGACAGCTCAACGGTTTCCCACCAAATTATTATCAACCTCAAAACTCGAGTACAGATGCTGCGAAAAAATAGAAGAAATGTTTCTATTTATGTTCTCTTTTTTATCATGGCCTTTCCTGTTTTTGGACAGCAGGATAGCACCGTCCTTGGGTTTAAGGAATATTTGGGCTATGTAAAAAAATACCATCCTATTGCCAAGCAGGCCCAATTGAACATTGCCATGGGGCAGGCCAATTTAATGAAGGCAAGAGGAGGTTTTGATCCAAAAGTTGAGGTGGATTATGAGCGTAAAGAATTTAAGGATACCCAATATTGGGAAAGATTGAACACTACCTTTAAGATTCCAACCTGGTTCGGGATAGAACTTAAGGGAAATTATCAGGAAAATGAGGGTTATTACCTAAATCCAGACGAGACATTCCCTGAAGATGGGTTGTACAGTGCAGGGGTAAGCATGTCTTTGCTACAAGGGTTTTGGGCCAACGAACGTATGGCGACCCTTCGCAAGGCAAAATTTTTTAGAGAACAGACCAAAGCGGAGCAAGACTTGCAGGTAAATGAGGTGCTGTACAAAGCTTCCTTGGCGTATTTTGATTGGTTGCAAGCCTATAAAGATGCCGATGTATACAGTGATTTTTTGGAAAATGCCCAAATAAGGTTCAATGGGATAAAGGAAAGTGCTTTGGCTGGCGATATCGCCATGATCGATACGGTAGAGGCCAAAATCGCAGTGAACAATCGGGCATTGGGTTTGGAGCAGGCCAAGGTAAAACTGATGAAAAAATCATTGGAGGTTTCCAATTATTTGTGGATTGAAGATGTTCCCGTAGAACTCCAACCCGAAGTTAAACCTGATTTGAGCTCTGACCTACAAATCGATACAACTTTGGAGATTGAAGGCGTGCCTTTGGATAGTTTTAGTCTGGCAGCACACCCTAAAATACGCTCCTTGGAATACAAAATCGAAGGTTTGGGGGTGGATAAAAGATTAAAGGCAAATAAACTTCTCCCAAAATTAAATGTGGAGTACAATTTTATTACCGAAACCCCAGAGTTCATCAATTCCTATGTATTTGAAAATTATAAGGGAGGGGTGGAGTTTCAATTGCCCTTGTTTTTGAGAAAAGAACGGGGAGATCTAAAATTAGCCAAGTTTAAGTTGCGCGACGCCGAATATGAGCGGGATAATGCCCAAGTTGAAATTCAGAACAAAGTAGTTGCTATTTATAACGAGTTGGATTCCTACGACGAACAAAATAGACTCATCTTTAATATTGTGCAAGACTATACCACTTTGTTGGATGCAGAGGAGCGTAAATTTAGTTTTGGGGAAAGTTCCTTGTTTTTAATCAATTCAAGGGAAAGTAAACTGATCGATGCTTATTTGAAGCAGAACGAGATGCAGAATAAATTTTTTCATACCAAGGCTAAACTGTTCAAAAGTTTGGCCATTAATCCATCAGGTTTTTAACAAATGTTCTTTTGTAAGGTTTTACCAATTAAAGCTACCAATGTGACCAATGTCACTAAAAAGCAATTTGGGTAGCACTACCTTTGGCAAAATTATTTTTATGGAAGTATTAGAAAACAGACTTGAAATAGTGAACGAATATTTGGCAAAGGGAATGGATTACGGCCAATATCGCGAGCTTGTAGATGCCTTGACAAAGTTGGATAAAACCACCGGACCTGAACAATCTGCAACTAGAATTGAATTTACAAAGCTGAATCAACGCAGAATGAAGCGTTGGGATAAAACGTTCAAAATTTCTGAAGTTCATTTGAATGCGTTGGTCCGATCTAATACAAAACTTACTTTTTTGGTGATTACAGAAAGTTGGTGTGGCGATGCCGCAGCCAGTCTTCCAGTACTCAATAAAATTGCGGAGGCCAACCCTAATATTTCCTTGAAAGTCGTGTTGAGAGATGAAAGTTTGGACTTAATGGAAGCCTTTTTGACCCATGGGGCTAAGGCCATTCCAAAAGTGATCATAATCAATGAAGATGTAGATGAGATTATCGGTGAGTGGGGTCCAAGGCCCAGTATTGCCACCAAAATGGTTCAAGTTTGTAAAGCGGAACACGGTAAACTTACGGAGGAGTTTAAACAAGATCTTCAGGTATGGTACAATAAAAATAAAGGTGAAAATATCCTGACCGATATTTTGAAACTACTTCCCTTGGAATAAATAGGTAATTGTTCCAATCTGCTCATTTCTTGAACCAGAATTGAATCGTGCCTTTAGGGCATAAGTGATGGCATTGTCCACCAAACACCCATTGCTGGTTGTGGAGCTTTTATCATTAAAATCGGCCTCGGTCACATAACCATTGGAATCCACAGTAATGTTTATCACCACTTTTCCGCCCTCAATACAGGTGTAAATAGGGGGAGGTAATTCGTACGCATTTCTTTCTACCAAAGAATAGGAAATAGAAGTGCGTTTATCTTTTAGGTAATTGGTGAATTCCTCTTTTTTGGCATCGCGTTCACCAAGCTGCTCTTTACGCTTATCGCGTTCTTCCCTTAACTTTTTTAATTGCTCCTCAAAATCGGCATCGTTCGCGTATTCTCCCATTTCACTGCTCAAAGCCCTTTCTTCCATAAGTTCTTCAAGGGTTTTTAAGGGCTCAGGATTACCAACAGATGGTTTGGCGGTTTCGTTCATCGCCATATGGCTTTTTATAGGGTCGTTATTGGCAGCCAATTCTTCCAATCGTTCCTCCTCCTCTTTAAGAAGTTCCTCAATGTCTTCATCGGCCAAGCTCATCTCAATAACATACTCATCCTCTTGCATGCCCCCTAAATGAATGTTGAACAAGACCAACACCACTGTGGACATGGAGAAGAGGGTAATCAAAAGAGATAACTGACTTCTAGTTAAGTTCATGTTGTATTAATAACCGTTTTTTTTCTAAAATATTTTGACCAAATGGACAAGAAATGGGATTTCTAACCCAAATTTTCTTTGAAAACCATTGGGCTTGTAGCATTATCTACGTTAAAATCACCTATTTTGGTTCTTCTGAGGGCCGATAAATAGGCGCCTGAGTCCAAAACCTTTCCAAAATCGTGGGCCAATGACCGAATATAGGTCCCTTTACTGCACACCACCCTAAAATCTAATTCGGGGAGTTCGATTCGGGTGATTTCAAACTCAGAAATTTCAATTTTTCTTGATTTTATCTCCACCTCTTTACCTTCCCGCGCCAATTCGTACAAACGCTTGCCATCTTTTTTAAGAGCGGAAAAAACAGGAGGAACTTGGTCAATTTCGCCTAAAAATTGATTTGTTGAGGTGTGAATGGCTTCGTGAGTAATATGTTCGGTTGGAAATGTCTCGTTGATTTCCGTTTCCATGTCGTAGGAGGGGCGGGTGGCACCGAGGGTAATGGTGCCCGTGTATTCCTTGATTTGACCTTGAAGTTCAGGTATTTTTTTGGTAAATTTTCCCGTGCAGATAATCAATAGGCCCGTAGCCAATGGGTCCAAGGTGCCAGCATGTCCAATCTTAATTTTCTTAAGTTGGAACTTTTTACGGATGGCCCATTTTAAAGCATTCACCGCCTGAAACGAACTCCATTCCAGTGGTTTGTCGATCAACAAGATTTGACCGTTTAAAAAATCTTCTTCGGTGTTCAAGGACATTTGGGTTTGCGACAAAGGTAAAAATCTATCCCCAAATACTCCAGGCAAGTGCAATAAGTCCCACAATCAAACAGTAAATGGCAAAATAGGTAAGCTTGCTTTGGCGTACCAATTTGATCATCCAAGTACATGCAGCAAGTCCGGCAACAAAGGCAGCGATAAATCCTGCGCCCATGGCAACAGCTTGATCTCCGTGAAAATTGATGTCACCTCCCATTAAATCTTTGGCAACTTTACCAAGGATCAAGGGAACCACCATCAAAAATGAAAAACGTGCCGATTTTGTTTTATCCACCCCTAAAAGTACGGCTGCAGATATGGTTGCCCCACTTCGAGAGATTCCAGGTAAAATGGCAACGGCTTGTGCCATTCCAATCACAAAAGAACTTCGAAATGAAACTCCTTTTTCGGTGGTCTTGGCCAAATCGGCCAAATACAATAAAAATGCAGTGATGATGAGCATAATGCCCACGATGACAATAGCACCATCAAAAAATACTTCTATAAAATCATTCAGAAAAAGTCCGACCAATGCAGCAGGAATCATGGAAATGATAATCTTCAATGAAAATTGTGTTTCCTCGTTCCATTTGAACTGAAACAAACCTTTAAATATGTCGAGAATATCTTTTCTAAAGACGACAATCGTACTTAATGCTGTGGCAAAGTGAAGTATAACCGTGAACAACAGGCTTTCTTCAGGGACGGCCTGTGCGCCCAAAATAGCTTTTCCCAATTCTAAGTGACCGCTGGAGGAAACAGGTAAAAATTCGGTCAATCCTTGGATGATTCCGAGGATTATAGCATCAATTAATTCCAAATTACTCCTTGTTTTTCTTGTTTGGGTTTAACAAAATGGCATACACTTGAATGCCAAGGCCAATTAAAATTAAAGTAGGGGCAAGACGAATCCTCCTAAAATTATAGATCTCGGGATTAAAAACGTTGGGGTCATCGCTTCCGCCACCACTCATCAAAATAAACCCAAGGGCTATAAAGGCAATGCCTATAAATAGAAAGATGTAGTTTTTCTTTTGGAAAACGAACTCCTTATGTTGTTTATTATTTTTCTTGCTCATGTCGCAAATTTAAAGAAAAGATTCACAAAATGAACCTGTTGAAAGAAGTATAGGAAATGTTGTCTAGTGTCCAATAGCAAATCGGTCTGGTATCTAATCATCTAATAGTAAAGATCATCCGTTCTTAGGTTTAGGAAACGTTGGGTGGCAAAGTGGGTGCTGGCCCATGAAATTACCACACCCAAGCCAAATATGCTGACAAACAAAACGATTAGAACAATATAATCTTGTATTAAGTTAAGTTCGGGGAAGTTTTTGTCGATATAATACACCAAAACACCCAAACCAATCAGTGCCACCGCGGCCCCAAGCATACCCAACTTAATATTCGTCCAAATAAATGGCCTGCGTATAAAGGTTTTGGTCGCTCCCACCATTTGCATGGTTTTGATGATAAATCGTTTGGAGTAAATGGACAGTCGAATTGAACTGTTAATGAGTAAAACCGCTATTGCCATAAAAACTGCACTGGCCACCAAAATCCAAAGACTAATTTTTCGTGCATTGTTGTTAAGCAGAGAAATCAATGGTTTGTCGTAGCTTACTTCATCCACATACGTTTTGGAAGCAATGTCCTCAGCGATGGTGTCAATTTGCTCTGGCGATACAAAATCCGCCTTTAAGTGCACGTCAATGGCATTTTTAAGCGGGTTGTATCCCAAAAATTCCACAAAATTCTCTCCAATATCCTCACTGTACTGTTCGGCAGCATCCTCTTTCGAGATATATTCAGCGGATTTGGTGTATTCGGCCAGTGCCAAACTTTTTTGCAATTGGTCAATTTCGACCAATTTGGCATTGTCTTTCAAGAAAACCGAAATGGTGATCTGTTCCTTAAAGTGGTCGCCCAATTTTTTGGTATTGAGCACCAAAAGGCCCAAAACACCCAACAAGAATAGCACCAAGGCAATGCTCAAGGCAACGGAAAAGTAGGAGGAAATGAGTTTTCTTCGCTGGTATCGTTCAATATATTGACTCATAAAGTGGAATCGGTACGTAAAAATAGAAAAGTAAATTGTATTTAGGGGATTAAACCTATTTTTGCACTCGAAAATGAACGAGATTAACATGAATTACGATTTCCGCGAAATTGAAGCCAAGTGGCAGAAGTATTGGGCAGATAATGAAACTTTTAAAGCCTCGAACAATTCTGAAAAACCCAAATTTTATGCATTGTCCATGTTTCCTTACCCTTCTGGGGCAGGGTTGCACGTTGGGCACCCGCTGGGGTATATCGCCACCGACATCTATTCACGTTATAAACGGCACAAAGGTTTTAATGTGTTGCATCCAATGGGCTATGATTCCTTTGGATTGCCTGCGGAGCAATATGCCATTCAAACTGGTCAGCACCCGGCCATTACCACCGAAAATAATATCAACAGGTACCGTGAACAGTTAGATCAACTTGGTTTTTCATTTGATTGGAGTCGCGAAGTGCGTACCTCCAACCCACAATATTATAAATGGACACAGTGGATTTTTATCCAATTGTTCAATGCTTGGTACAATAAGAAATCCGATAAAGCTGAAAACATTAACACCTTGGTTTCCATTTTTGAGAAAGAGGGGAATGCACCCGTGGAAGCAGCTTGTGATGATGATGTTGTTGTGTTCTCTGCTGAGGATTGGAATGGTTTTTCTGAAAAGGAAAAGCAAGAAATCCTATTAAAATATAGATTGACCTATTTGGCGGATACTGAAGTCAACTGGTGTCCAGCTTTGGGAACCGTTTTGGCGAATGATGAAATCGTGAATGGAGTTTCCGAGCGTGGAGGTCACCCAGTTGTTCGTAAAAAAATGACGCAATGGAGCATGCGTATCACCGCCTATGCACAACGTTTGTTGGACGGATTGGACAAAATTGATTGGCCTCAGCCCTTAAAAGATTCCCAAACCAATTGGATTGGTCGTTCAGTAGGAGCCTCAGTAACTTTTAATGTATTGGACGCAGAGCGCAGTCGAAGCGACCAAGATGTCACTTCGAGCACAGTCGAGAAGTCACAAGGGAATGTGATTTCGACTTCGCTCAATCACCCATATCAAATTGAGGTATTCACCACCCGCCCCGATACCATTTTTGGGGTAAGTTTTATGACATTGGCCCCAGAACACGAATTGGTGGCCAAAATCACTACGCCAGAACAAAAGGCGGAGGTAGAAGCCTACGTAGAAGCTACGGCAAAACGTTCCGAGCGCGATCGTATGGCTGATGTGAAAACCATTTCAGGAGTATTCACAGGTGCTTATGCAGAGCATCCGTTTACCAAGGAACCAATTCCCATCTGGATTGGTGATTACGTATTGGCCAGTTACGGAACGGGAGCGGTAATGGCCGTACCCTGTGGCGACCAACGCGATTATGATTTTGCAAAACATTACAAGATAGACATCCCTAACATTTTTGAAGGGGTCGATATATCCGAAGAGGCTTTTGCCGACAAGGAAAGCACAATTATTGCCAATTCAGACTTTTTGAATGGTCTTCCTTATAAGGAAGCCATGAAGAAAATTATTGCTGAGTTGGAAAACATCGGACAGGGCCAAGGAAAAGTAAACTACCGTTTGCGCGATGCCGTATTTAGTCGTCAGCGTTATTGGGGGGAACCATTCCCCGTATATTATGTGGATGGTATGCCGCAAATGATTGATTTGGAGCATTTGCCTTTGGAGTTACCTGAAGTTGAGAAATACCTTCCAACCGAAACGGGCGAGCCACCATTGGGCAACGCAACCACTTGGGCATGGGACCGCCTCAAGGCGGAAGTGGTTAGCAATGATCTTATCGATAATGTCAATGTATTTCCATTGGAGTTGAACACCATGCCAGGTTGGGCAGGAAGTTCCCAATACTTTAATAGGTACATGGACCCGCGTAATGATGACGCTATTTTCTCTCCCGAGGCCATCAACTATTGGCAAGACGTGGATTTATATATAGGAGGTAGCGAACATGCTACGGGCCACTTGTTGTATTCCCGTTTTTGGCAAAAGTTTATGTTCGATATGGGGTATGTGCCCAAAGATGAGTTTGCCCAAAAATTGATCAACCAAGGGATGATCACGGGGACAAGTGCATTTGTTGAAAGTGCTTCCTTAATACCAAGTTTTGAATTTGAAAAGAATCTACATTTTATTGAAATTATTGATGCTCAAAATTTTGTTGATAAACATATTAAAAAAAATATATGGATTTCTTCCTCTTATAAGATTGATGGCGATTCATTAAAAAAAAGAGCTTTAGATTTTGCTAAAGAGGAAAAAACAAGGCTTTTAAAGATTATTGGGAACCAAAATATTCCAATAATCGATTTAAATCTTGTAATTCAACCTAATGTTGATTTTAGGACGCATGCTGATGTTACTTTGGTAAATGCTTCAGATGAATTAGATATTGATGCTTTTAAAAAATGGAGGCCTGAACATAAGCATTCAGTCTTTATAACTGAAAAGGATGGTATTTTTAAAGTTTCTCGAGAAGTGGAAAAAATGTCCAAATCCAAATACAATGTGGTGAACCCAGATGCCATTTGTGAGGAGTACGGTGCAGATTCCCTTCGTTTGTATGAAATGTTCTTGGGGCCATTGGAGCAATCCAAACCTTGGAACACGGCTGGAATCACAGGAGTACATTCCTTCCTTAAAAAACTTTGGAAACTCTATTCCCCATTTATCGATTCGGACGCTGAGCGTAGTCGAAGCGTGACTGAAGCGGAACCCACCGCCGAAAACTTGAAAACCCTGCACAAGACCATCAAAAAAGTGGAAGAGGATATCGAGAACTTCTCGTTTAACACTTCGGTTTCTACTTTTATGATCTGTGTAAACGAATTGACTGCTCAAAAATGTACGAGTAAATCTATTTTGGAACCTTTGGCGATTTTGGTTTCTCCTTATGCGCCACACATTGCCGAAGAGCTTTGGAGTCGTTTGGGTCATACAGAATCTATTGCAGAAGCACCATTCCCTAAGTTTGAGGAAAAGTATTTGGTGGAAAGTAGCAAGGAATATCCAATATCCTTTAATGGTAAAATGCGTTTTAAATTGGAATTGCCACTTGATATGGGCAAGGACGAAATTGAAGCTATAGTTTTAGCCCATGAGAAAACACAGGAACAATTACAGGGTCGTACCCCTAAAAAGGTGATTGTGGTCCCCGGAAAAATTGTAAATATTGTAGGATAGTCTCAAAACGAGATTATAAACAAGAATTTTTAAGAAATTTATAGAAATGCCCCTGAAAAGCATGCCAATTGGCATGCTTTTTTATTTTTAAACCATACAGCCCCTAAAAAAATAGGGGTACGTCTTATAAAAACATTAAAAAAACAATTTACCCCTATAAAAAAAGGGGTATAAATGTTAAAAAACACTTATATAATCGTTTTACCCCTGTTTTTTGTCGAGTATATACTCTGTTTTTAGATTTTTTTGTTCAACTTTGACCCCAGAAACCATAAAAAGCAACAAAATGATTGTTGGGATACCTAAAGAAATCAAGAACAACGAGAGCCGGGTCGGAATGACACCAGCCGGGGTCTTTGAATTGGTAAAGAACAACCACACCGTTTATGTGCAATCAGGAGCAGGTGAAGGAAGTGGTTTTTTTAATCAGGATTACCAACAGGCAGGGGCCACTATTTTAGATACCATCGGACAGGTGTATGCCATGAGCGATATGATCGTAAAAGTGAAGGAACCTATTGCCGAAGAATATAATTTGATTCAGAGGGGACAGATCGTTTTTACCTACTTTCATTTTGCTTCCAGTGAACCTTTGACTAGGGCCATGATTGAGAGCAAATCCATCTGTATTGCATACGAAACAGTGGAAGATGAAGATGGTTCATTGCCATTATTGACTCCAATGTCTGAGGTGGCAGGAAGAATGGCCATTCAGCAAGGAGCCAAATATTTGGAGAAACCTGTTAAGGGAAAAGGAGTCCTTTTGGGCGGTGTTCCAGGGGTGTCACCGGGCCGAGTGTTGGTATTGGGAGCTGGTACCGTTGGGATACAAGCTGCAAAAATGGCAGCGGGCCTAGGAGCTCAAGTAACCGTAATGGATGTGAACATGAAGCGTCTTCGTTATGTGAACGATATTATGCCAAGTCATGTAATCACCGCTTTTTCAAACGAATTTAATATCAGAAAATATATAAAAACACACGACCTTATTATAGGTGGTGTACTGTTGAAAGGTGCAAAAGCCCCTAATTTGATCACTAGGGACATGCTTAAGGATATGCATCCGGGCACGGTCATCGTTGATGTTGCCGTAGACCAAGGAGGATGTGTTGAAACTACCAGACCAACAACCCATCAGGATCCCGTTTTCATAATCGACGATGTGGTCCACTATTGTGTAGCCAATATGCCAGGGGCAGTGCCTTATACTTCTACTGTTGCCTTGACGAATGTAACACTGCCCTATGTGCTAAAATTGGCTAATTTGGGATGGCAAAGTGCTTGTAAGCTCGATAAATCTCTCGAAAAAGGTTTAAATATCGTTGAGGGAGAAGTAGTTTATAAGGAAATAGCAGAAGCCTTTCAATGGGAACCTGTTCTAGTGTAACTAACATTTTGACAGTTAATCGGCCCCGCCATATTTTGGCGGGGTTTTTGCTTTATTATGGTATATTTATAATACCTAAAAGACGATAAAGCTATGATGACATATTATATATTGATTGGTGGAATTGCTTTGGTAAGTTGGTTGGTGAGCAATCAATTGAAGAGCAAGTTCAAGAAATATTCCAAGGTGCATCTACGGAATGGAATGAGCGGTGCCGAGATTGCCCAAAAAATGTTGGACGACCATGGAATCAGGGATGTAAAGGTAATTTCGACCCCTGGGATGTTGACAGACCACTATAATCCAAAAAACAAGACCGTAAACCTTAGTGAGGGTGTGTACAACCAGCGGAATGCCTCTGCAGCGGCTGTGGCTGCGCACGAATGTGGTCATGCCGTGCAACATGCACAAGCCTATGAATGGTTGACCATGCGTTCCAAATTGGTGCCTGTGGTAAGTGTTAGCTCGGGAATGTCCACTTGGGTGGTATTTGGTGGTATCGCCTTAATGGCAGCTACTGGGGCGGCAGGAGGTATAGGTTTCTATATAGCCGTTGCCGGATTGATCATGATGGGATTTGCAACTTTGTTCAGTTTTATTACACTGCCGGTAGAGTACGATGCCAGTAAACGAGCCCTGGTTTGGCTCAAACAAAAAAATATGGTGACCCAAGAAGAATATTCAGGTGCAGAGGATGCCTTAAAATGGGCTGCTAGAACCTATTTGGTGGCTGCTTTGGGTGCACTGGCGTCTTTAATGTATTGGGCATTACAAGTTTTCGGAGGAAGAGATTAATTCGCGAATCTTTATAAAAATAAAAGGGGCCTATTGGCCCCTTTTTTCATGACTTTTCAGAATTGACTAGTCAATCCAGTTCGCTACTTGATTGTCAATCATTTGAAGGCCGACACCTTCGGTACCAGTAACTTCAATCATATCCAAGATATCTCGAATTGTATTTTCTTCTTCAACTTGTTCCATTACAAACCAGTCCAAGAATCTTTCTGTGGTAATATCGCCCAGTTCACGTGCTTTTTTAACGATATTGTGAATGGATGTGGTCACTTTTACTTCATGCTCCAAGGTGCTTTCAAAAACATCCACAATAGAGGAATAATCATGGTTGATATTTGAAATCTCCGGAGAAATAGGACTTCCGCCCGTGTCTATTAAAAAGTTGAAGATTTTCATCATATGCTCACGTTCCTCTTCCGCTTGTTTGAAGAAGAATTTTGCACTGGTGAAATATCCATTTTGTTCGCACCAAGATGCCATCGCCAAATAAACGGCAGAGGCATGGGCTTCCATTTTTATCTGTCCATTGAGCATATCCATAGATTCCACTTTTATGCTCATGCTTTGTCTAGCAATATCTTTCATAGTTAAATGTCTAATAATTATACCTTAAAGGTACGCAATATTGAGCGCATTTTTAAGTCAAACGCCCTATTTATAAGGAATTTAAGACTGAATAAAGATAAGATTATGACGGAATTAAAGGGTAACGGTTTGCTTGGTGGCAGCGATGCCCAAGGCACAGAATCCGTGAAGTACCAACGCTTTTAGGTCTATAATTTCTAAGGTGTTTAGAACAAAAAGATGCTCTTTATTACAAAGTAATAACACCTCAAAACCGTGTTTGTGGAGGTCACTGTCAAAATGGTCTTCAATAGAAATGGACATAACCTTGTGACGCAGTGCTATAAGCTGGCACAAATTCATAGGGATGGTCTTTTGACCAAAATCAATATAGAACCGACGCTCATTCGCGGCCTGGTATAACGTATAATATTTGGACTGATAGATAAGTTCCATGGTCCAAAAATAATGTTTATTTAGATTGAATACAAATTAAATTTGAATCTGTCTATCTATTTGTTGATTAAGGGAGATGAAGGTTTCAGTTCGCGAAACACCTTCTATCTGTTGAATTTTTTTGTTCAAGACCTGCATTAAGTGCTCGTTGTCGCGGCAAAGCACTTTTATCAGTATCGACCAGTTTCCTGTGGTATAGTGACATTCCAAAACTTCAGGGATTTTTTCCAAATCCTTTACTGCACGTGGGTTGGCCATGGCTTTATCCAAAAAAATACCAATGTAGGCCATCGTAGTGTATCCCAAAACCCTTGGGTTGATCACAAATTTGGACCCTGCCAAAAGCCCAGAACTTTCCAATTTTCGAAGACGTTGGTGAATGGCAGCGCCTGAGATGCCAATGTTTCTCGCAATTTCCAAAATGGGTTTACGGGCATCCTCCATCAAATACCTTAGAATTTTCTTGTCAATACCATCAATCTTTACGGAATTGTTATTGTTTTTCACACTACTGATTTTAATCTGAAGCTAAAGGTATTGAAAATCTGTCAGAAACTAACTTGCCACAGAATCTGGATTGTAGCCTAAATAGGGTACTTCATACTCTTTAAAATTAATACCATTCGATTTTAATTCGGTTAGGATAGGGTGGTATACCTCCTTGCTAATCGGGATTTGCACCCCCGGCGTGGTAATTTTTCCATTTAAAATTTGAAGGGTGACCATAGCTACGGGCAAACCGACCGTTTTGGCCATGGCGGTAAAAGTTCTGTTTTCGCCTGTGACCACCATATTGGCATCTATTTGTTTCTTTTCGCCATTTAACTCGTAGCCAAACTTGTGGTACATTACGATCATATCCTTTTCATTGGGTTGGAGCGTCCAACTATCCTCCAAAATGTATTGCAGCATCTGTGCGGGAGTGGCATTTTTTAATGGTATTTTCTTGGTGGCATCAAAAAGGTTTAATTCCAATAATTTACCCCAGCGAATGTCGTCCTGATCTATTTTAAGGTAGTGCCTCAACTTGAGTTCCACTGAATCAGTTGGGGAATACGGAAGAAATAGATTGACGAATTCTCGATAGGACATACCTTCCGAGTTTTCGATGGTGTAACTATCATCTGTCATCCCTAGAATCACAAACATTTGCCACGCTTTTGAGAAACCGACCTTACGCATGGTGCCACGATATAAGGTAAGTACATCTTGTAGACCATAAGCTTCACGATAATCGAGTGAATCTCGATTGGCATAAGCCTCAAAAGTTCCGTAGCCTTCAATCTCCATAAACTCTGTTCTCCTGAACAACTTTTGATAAGGAATGTATTTATAAGTGCCTTCTTGTATGAATTTTGCGGCGCCTCCTTGTCCGGCCAAAACTACATTTCTTGGGTTCCAAGTGAATTTGTAATTCCAAAGGTTCGTGTCACTTTCAGGTGCGACCAAACCACCCGTAAATGACTCGAACAATATCATTTTTCCGCCAGCATCCCGAATTCGGTCGATCACTTCCATAGCACTCATGTGGTCAATACCTGGATCCAGACCTATTTCATTCATAAAAACGAGACCGTTCTTTTTAACTTCAGTATTCAAAGCTTTTAGCTCTTTGCTTACGTAGGAAGCTGTTATGAGGTGTTTTTTATATTGAAGGCAATCTTCGGCAACCTTAATATGTAAACTGGCAGGTAGCATGGAAACTACAATCGAGGCTTCTGAAATGACTTTTTTTCTTTGTTCCTCATTAAAAATATCCAACGTAAACACGGTGCAGTTGGCATGGTTGGAAAACATATCTGGGATATGTTCAGGATGCAGGTCGCCAATTTTAATATGTAGTTGTTCTGCATCTGAATTTTTAAGAAAATAATCCAAAAGATAGGAGGTCGATTTGCCTGCTCCAATCACCAAAATAGTACGGACCATGGGTTTTGCTTACTTTTGAGTTTAGAGATTACTAAGGTATCAAAATGTTATATTTATAAAAAAACATCACTATAAAGTTATGAACAGAACAATTTTATTGACTGGAATTACATTGGGTCTGTTGGCTGTTATTCTAGGGGCGTTTGGCGCACATGGATTGGAAAAATTGGTGGACAAAGATGCTATAGAAACGTTTGAAGTAGGTGTTCGATATCAAATGTACCACGCCCTGTTTTTGCTTTTTGTTGGCTTGTGGACAGGCATTGCAGACAAGTCAAAAAAGTTGGTGTTTATATTTGTTATGATGGGTGTGATTCTCTTTTCTGGTTCTATTTATCTATTGGCAATGAATGAGTTAACGACTTTGGATTTTAAAATCATCGGTTTTTTAACACCAATCGGAGGGTTATTCATGATTTTAGGATGGGTTTATTCAGGATACCACATTTTAACCCATAAATGATTCAATTTAGCCTTAATTAAAAGGTCAAAAAGGTAATATTTTCTAGTTTTGTACCAACATAAAAGCTAAACAATGAAGGACTCTGCTCAAATTACGAAAACGATTTCGCTGACTTCATATGGCATAGACCATAACAACGTTCATTATCAACTTTCGCCGGACGAACTTCAGGACCTGACCATTGAAATGGGTATGGGAAAAGAAGCCGATTCAGGAGCTTTGGCTGTGAACACGGGAGAATTTACGGGCCGTTCACCCAAAGACCGATTTATTGTAAAAGATAGCATCACTGAAGATAAAATTTGGTGGGGTGATATCAATATTCCGTTTGATAGCGATAAGTTTGATGCTTTGCAAAATAAGGTCATTGATTATTTAAATGAGAAGGAATTATTTGTTCGCGACGCCTATGCTTGTGCAGATTCAGATTACCAATTAAATATTAGGGTCATCAACGAATACCCATGGTCCAATATGTTTGCTTACAACATGTTTTTAAGGCCAACGGAAGAAGAGCTTGAGAATTTTACTCCTGAGTGGACCGTAATAAATGCACCTGGATTTAAAGCGGACCCTGCAGTCGATGGAACACGTCAACACAATTTTGCCATTTTGAACTTTACCAAAAAGGTGGCACTCATAGGAGGTACGGGTTACACTGGTGAGATTAAGAAAGGAATATTTTCTGCCCTAAACTTTATTTTGCCCGTGTTTAAAAATACCTTGCCCATGCACTGCTCTGCCAATGTGGGTGAAGAAGGCGATACCGCAATTTTCTTTGGACTTTCTGGTACAGGAAAAACCACCCTTTCCACTGATCCAAATCGCAAATTGATTGGAGATGACGAACATGGTTGGACTCCAGACAATACGGTTTTCAATTTTGAAGGTGGATGCTATGCCAAAGTAATTGACCTTTCGGCAGAAAAGGAGCCGGAAATTTATGGCGCCATTAAAAAAGGTGCCATTTTGGAGAATGTGATCATGGATGAAAAAGGAGAAGTGGATTTCTCCGATACGTCCATTACTCAAAACACAAGGGTAAGCTATCCCATTGATCATATTGAAAATATTCAAATACCATCCATAGGAAAGAATGTGAAGAACATCTTTTTTCTTACGGCAGATGCCTTTGGGGTATTGCCTCCCATTTCCAAATTAACGCCAGCCCAGGCAGCCTATCATTTTATATCGGGCTATACTGCAAAAGTAGCTGGTACCGAAGCTGGCGTTGTGGAACCACAACCCTCTTTCTCGGCCTGCTTTGGTGCACCGTTTATGCCACTACATCCAGCCAAATATGCTGAAATGTTGAGCAAAAAAATGATAGAATCAGGGGTAGATGTCTGGTTGGTAAATACGGGTTGGACCGGGGGTCCTTATGGCGTAGGAACCCGAATGAAACTAAAATATACGCGAGCCATGATCAGTGCGGCACTTAGTGGTGAGCTTGGATTGTATTCATATGACAAATACCATATCCATTCCGTATTCGGAGTGGCGCAGCCAAGGGAATGTCCAGGCGTTCCGAAAGAAGTGTTGAGTCCGAGGGCAACTTGGAACAATGATGAGGCTTATTATACCACGGCCTTTAAACTCACCAACGCGTTCAGGGAAAACTTTAAAAAGTTTGAAGCTTTTGCCAGTGAAGAAATTCGACGCGGGGGACCCCAACGATATGCTTTCTAAAAAGAAAAACCCCAGCATTTGCTGGGGTTTTTTAATATCCAATAATTATATTTTCTACTTGTTTACACTGGTAATGTATTTCTGCAAAGCCATCGTCATGGATGGAGTTTCCGGGGTCGGGGCTTGAATATCGATTCGAAGACCTGCCTCAGTTGCAGCTTTAACAGTACTGTTTCCAAACACTGCTATTCTAGTGTTGTTTTGCTCAAAATCTGGAAAGTTTTTCAGCAATGATTCAATTCCAGAAGGGCTAAAGAACACTAAAATGTCGTAATACACATTTCTTAAATCGGAAAGGTCGCTGATAACGGTCTTGTAAAAAATACCGCGAGTCCAATTCACGCCAAGTTCATCCAAAGCAATCGGCACAGTAGGCTTTAGGGCATCGGAAGAAGGCAAAAGAAATTTTTCGTCCTTATACTTTTTAATTAAAGGAATAAGCTCAGGGAAAGTTCTTTTCCCAACATAGATTTTTCGCTTTCTGTACACCACGTATTTTTGCAGGTAGTAGGCTACGGCCTCAGACTGGCAAAAATATTTCATGGAATCGGGTACCTTGAAGCGCATTTCATCGGCAATCCTAAAAAAGTGATCTACAGAATTTCTACTGGTTAGGATGATTGCGGTGAAGTTGTTCAGGTCAATTTTTTGTTGCCTTACATTTTTGGCTTCAACACCTTCAACATGGATGAAAGGTCTAAAATCTACTTTAACTTTTTCTTTTTCAATTAATCTTGAATAAGGCGAGTTTTCGACTTTGGGTTCTGGTTGGGAAACCAAAATTGTTTTTACTTTCATAAGTTTTCAACCTTTTATAAAGCTTCCAATTAACACCAAGGGCGCAATTTCGAGTGTGCAAAGGTACAAAATAAAATATATAAAATACGGGAACAGTGCATTTTGATGGTTCTTCAGTAGTTTGAGGATACCAATACCATTAATCACAATAAACAGGAAAAACGTTCCGTATATGATTGTTTTTGAATCCTTTAAAATATAAACCAATAAAATATTGGCAATTGCGACCACCAGACTACTAAAATTAAGATATGAGATTTTATTAAAAATGAGCCCGCCAATGAGTTTTGTATTGTTGAACACAAAGCCTGTGAACAATTGTAATATAGATTTTAAGAACTCGAACAGGAACAAGGCCCCAAAAACAATAAAGTAGGTCCGTGCTTCCATTTCATTTTCCAATACCCCATAAACATGAAGCACGATCAAAATAAATAAGGCAAGGTTCAAAATCTGAAAGAGCGTCAATAAAAACTGAAACCAATCGAATAATTGTCCTTTTTTGCTATGGAACAGTACATACTTGTCGTTAAAGGGAAGGATGATAAAGTTGAGGAACTTGGAATGGTTCAAATACTTTCCCAAAGCCAAAAGCACTAATGCACCAAATAACACCAAGGTTATCCAATCAAGAGATAAAATTGTTTTTTCTATGGGGTTCATTCCTTTATTTTGATAGGTCTTCCGTTGAGACCGGGTGGTAAACCATGCTCCGAAATTCCTATCCTAAAATACGATGGATTTTCCATTTTGGATAGGGGCAGTTCAAAAGTGTAATCCAGGGTGTCTTTTGATTTTAAAACAGCAGGTTCGTTATCCATCTTTTTTACTTTCAACGGAAGCATTTCTTGCACTTGTTTATAAGGATTGGAATACGAAATGGTGTATTTTAAATCACTTAAATCAATATCGAAAGAATAGGGATTGTAAACTTTTAATTGATACCCCACACCTTCACTTGTCTTTTCCACAATGCATTTTATATTTCGGTATGATTGGAAATTGTCAATGTATTTTCCATACCCCTTGGTTCCATCAGCATGTTCAAAGGAAACATCGCCAAACTTGGAATAAATAGAAACGTAGACTACTTCTTTGCCTCTAACTTTTTCCTCCGAACCATCTATGGAATATTGATTCTTGCGATAGAATCCATTGTTCAAAGAAAAGGTGGTTATCCCTGCATAAAATTGGTACATTGGTGAACGCCGGTACGAATTTTCAAAAACAATGGGTGTGTCACCAGTTTGTTCATGAAGTTCGTTTACCCATGTTTTATTGCCATGGGTTTCATAAATGAAGGGAAATAAAGGTTGATACACCATCCATGCACGGGCATATAGTAATAAAACAGCACTGAATATACCGATACGGAACACCCATTTTCGCATTTTCGGATGTGTCAGCAGGCGATTATAGGCTATAATCATCAATGGAATGGATATCGCAATGGTCCATTGTGCCTGAACTCGTCTGTTAAAACTGGAGATAAAAAAGAACACAATAACCCCATAGATCAAATACACCAAGGCCTTTGAAAATTTATCGGTGGCCTTAAATTTGAAAAGTGCACCATAAATCCAATAAAACAACAGTCCAATAATTACTAATAAATTCAAAAAGAAACCTAGGGTAAAGCTATCGAATTTGTAGGCCTGATTGGGTCGTTCGTAAAGGTGAAAGGTGATGGAGACAAAATCGTTTTGATAGAGCCACCAAAAATGGGGGGCGTAACAAATCAAGGCCAAAACAACTGCAAGCCAAGCCTTCTTGTTAAAAATGAGTTTAAAATTGGATAGGAACACAAACAGAATTACCAAAACAGCGTGGTATTTGCTGTACATGAGCGCTGCCATAACCACTCCCAATAGAAGTGTGGTGGTGAGTGATTCATCCTTTAAAAAACGCTTGTACAACCACAGAAACAGCGTCGTAAAAAATAAAAGCGGTGTATCTGGCAGGGTTAAAAACCCATAGGCATTCATTAATGTGAAAGAGAAAGCCAATAGGAAAAAGTGTACCACATAATCCTTTTTCTTGGGATTGTCCACAAGTAGCCATAGTAAAATGTAGGTGCCCGCCGATAGCACGCAACTCATAAATCGAACTCCTAGTTCGCCATCAAAAAACAAACTGCTGATTTTGATTAAAAATGCCACCATAGGAGGGTGGTCGAAATAACCCCAAGCCATATCTTGGGCATAGTACCAATAATACGCCTCATCAAAAATAAGCTCGGTAACCGAAGCTTGTATAAGGTTGAGTACAAAAAGAATTGCCAGTAATATTAAAAAAAGCTTGGGAAACTTTTGAGACATCAAAATTGGATTTTAATGGGTAAAGTTACAAATATTGCACCAGTGCATACACGGGTGGGTCAAAGCAACTTGCGAAGACAATCTAGAAAACCGTATTTTTGAAATTCTAAACTCGTGCGAATGGCAGATGGCTTGGTCATTATACCCACCTTTAACGAAATTGAGAACGTTGAAGCGATAATTAGAGCGGTTTTCGACCTAAAAAAGGATTTCCATGTTCTTATTGTGGATGATAATTCCCCCGATGGTACTGCTCAATGCGTAAGAGACCTGCAAGAGGAGTTTACAGACCGATTATTTTTGGAAGTGCGCAAGGAAAAATCAGGATTAGGTACCGCTTATATTCATGGATTTAAATGGGCTTTGGCAAGGGGGTATGAATATATTTTTGAGATGGATGCCGACTTTTCGCACCGCCCAGACGACCTTTCCCGTTTGCACCGAGCATGCCTCAATGGCGCAGATGTGGCGGTGGGTTCGCGCTACAAAAAGGGTGTGAATGTGGTCAATTGGCCATTGGCCAGGATATTATTGTCCTATGGCGCTTCATTTTATGTGAAATTTATCACAGGAATGAAAGTGCACGATCCAACAGCAGGATTTGTATGTTATCACAGAAGGGTCTTGGAGACCATCAACTTGGACCATGTTCGATTTATTGGGTACGCATTTCAAATTGAAATGAAATACAGGGCCTACCTGAAGAAATTTAAAATAGAGGAAGTATCCATTATTTTTACCGATCGTGTCAATGGAAAATCCAAAATGAATTCTTCCATTATTCGAGAAGCTATTTTTGGCGTGGTAGCCATGAAATTTAGAAGCATATTTTTTAAAAAGACCTTTTAGTTATGTCAAAAATTCTGTTGAAGAATGCCAAGGTTGTCAATGAGAACCGCATTTTTGAATCCGATATTTTGTTGGAGGATGAAGTAATTGCCAGAATTGATGGAGATATTTCCGATGCCACTGCCAAGGTCATAGACCTCAATGGAGACCTTTTGTTACCTGGTGTTATTGATGACCAAGTACATTTTAGGGAGCCGGGCCTAACACATAAAGGTACCATTGCCACCGAAAGCAGAGCTGCCCTTGCGGGTGGGATTACCACCTTTATGGAGCAGCCCAATACCAATCCTCAGACAACCACTATTGAAAAACTGGAAGAAAAATTTGCCATGGCGGCCAAGGATTCCTCTGCGAACTACAGTTTTTTGTTTGGAGGTACCAACGATAATTTGGAAGAGCTGAAAAAATTGGATAAAAATGCCTGTTCAGGGGTAAAATTGTTCTTAGGGTCTTCTACGGGAAATATGCTGGTGGATAACGAAGCGGTGCTGGAAAAAATATTCAGCAATACCGAAATGGTGATTTCGGCCCATTGTGAAGATGAGGGAACCATTAGAGCCAACATGGCCAAGTACCAAGAAATGTATGGGGACAATATTCCCATTGAAATGCATCCCATCATTCGAAGTGCCGAAGCCTGTTACCTGTCTTCATCAAAAGCCATTGCCTTGGCAAAGAAAACAGGGGCGCGATTGCACGTTTTTCATGTATCCACCGGAATAGAAACCGATTTGTTCACCAATGCCATACCACTGGAGGAAAAGAAAATCACGGCTGAGGTCTGCATTCACCACCTTTGGTTTTCGGATGAAGATTATGCCGAAAAAGGCACCTTGATCAAATGGAATCCAGCAGTAAAAACCAAAACCGACCGTGAAAAACTGTGGGAAGCCTTATTGGACGATCGCATCGATGTTGTGGCCACGGATCATGCTCCGCACACTCTCGAAGAAAAGGACAACCCGTATACAAAGGCTCCGTCTGGCGGACCATTGGTACAACATGCTCTTTTAGCGATGCTTCAAAAAGAGAAGGAAGGAATGGTCAGTTTGGAAAAAATGGTGGAGAAAATGTGCCACAATCCTGCCAAACTTTTTGATATTGACCGTCGTGGATTTATCCGGGAAGGCTATTATGCCGATTTGGTGCAAGTGAACCAAAACTCAAAAAATCAGGTTAAAAAAGATAATATTTTCTATAAATGCGGATGGTCTCCTTTTGAAGGTGTTACTTTTGATGCAAGCGTGGCCAGAACTTTTATCAATGGGCTTTTGGCTTATGAAAATGGAAGTTTCGCTAAAGAAAAAAGAGCCAAAAGGCTTACGTTTAATCGATAGGTGATGAAGAAACTAGTAGTTGCATTTTTAGGGACCTTATTGTTTGTTGCTTGTGCCGAAGAAGTGGTAAAAAAGCCCGAGAATTTGATTGCCAAAGAGGATATGATCAAAATTTTACATGATTTGGCCCTTTTGAATGCCACTAAATCTGCTGCGCAAGACAATTTTGAAAATTCAGGTATCGATATTATGGAATATCTGTACAAAAACCACCAAATTGATAGTGCCCAATTTGCACAGAGCGATTTGTACTACGCATCCATTCCTTTGGAATACCAAACCATTTATAAAGAAGTAGAGCGACGACTATCTGTTCAAAAAGATACTTTGGAGGACAGGGGTAAAAGAAGAAACGAGGAAATGAGGCAGGCCAGTGCGCGCAGACAAGATTCCATAAATGCTTTAAAGGATTCAATGCAATTGAAAAAAGAAAATCCTACGCCCGAGAAGAATTAAACTTTTCACAACAAAAATCAATCGCTTCATCTAACTTTTCATATGCAAAGGGCATGGCGGATTCAATTTTATCGCCATTATACTGCTCTTGATTCAACAATCCTTTAGCCATGTTTTTTGAAAGGCGTCTTCGTTTTCCAAAAATATTGCTGCGAACCCAATCCAACCGCCAAAAACATTCAAGCATAAATTTAGACAACTTTTTCTCGGGTACTTTTACGCCCAATTTCTTTGCAATTTTAGTAAAGAATTCAAGATAGGTCCTATTTTCACTCACGAGAATAAATCGTTCCGATTGTATTTCGGAATCCATTAGTGAGCTCATGGCATTCACCACATCGTTCACGGAAACGAAACCTGTCCCCCCTGGGATGAAATGTTTCTTTTCTTTGGAAACATAAGTAAAAAAGGAACCACTTCCCGATTTCCAAAATCCTGGCCCAACCACCACTCCAGGATTCACGATTACAATGGAAAGACCTTCTTGGGAACCACGCCAAACCTCAAGTTCCGCATTGTATTTGGTCAACCCGTAAACAGAAGCCATGTTTTCGTTCCACTCGGTCTCTTCGGTGACCATATTTCCATTCATACTAGGCCCAATGGCGGCAATGGAGCTGATGTAGCAAAGTTTTTTTATCCCATATTTTAGGCACAGGTTCACCACATTTGCCGTGCCCTGCACATTGGTTCTTTCCAATTTTTTATAATCCTTGGGGTCAAAAGAAATCAATGCAGCACAGTGATAAACTTGCTCAACACCTTCAAAAAGGCATTCTAAATTTGAAATGTCGGTGATATCTGCTTCCAACCATTCAATTTGATTTTTCAATTGGGTATTATCGGTATAAAAGGCAAAAATTTCGGAAACCTTTTTAATGGAATCCTTTGTCCTATAATTGCTTCTGACCTTCTTTCCTTGCTTTGCCAAATGGAAAAGCAAATGCGAACCTATCAATCCTGTACCACCAGTAACCAAAATCATATGGTAAAAGTATCTATTTGTGTCGGAAATATGGAGCGAAGTGCCAACTTCATTTTATATTTGCAGCTATTGCAAAAAAATAATCATGGCGAAGAATTTTGTAGAAGAATTGCAGTGGAGAGGAATGGTACACGATGTGATGCCCGGTGCCGAAGAACACCTTATGGAAGAGATGAGGTCTGCTTATGTGGGTATTGACCCTACGGCAGATTCATTGCACATTGGCCACCTTGTTGGTGTAATGATGTTGAAACATTTTCAACTGGCTGGCCACAAGCCTTTTGCCCTTGTTGGAGGCGCCACGGGAATGATTGGTGATCCATCTGGGAAATCGGCGGAACGTAATCTTTTGGATGAGGCAACGCTAAGACATAACCAAGAGGCCTTAAAAGGGCAATTGAGCCGTTTTTTGGATTTTGAAAGCAATGCACCCAACGCAGCGGTTTTAGTGAACAATTATGATTGGATGAAGGATTTTTCCTTTTTGGAGTTCATTCGTGATGTTGGAAAACACATTACCGTAAACTACATGATGGCCAAAGACTCCGTAAAAAAGCGACTTTCTTCCGATGCCAAAGAGGGCATGTCTTTTACCGAGTTTACCTATCAATTGGTACAAGGGTACGATTTTTTGTATCTCTACCAAAACCATGATTGCACGCTTCAAATGGGAGGTAGTGATCAATGGGGGAATATTACCAC
This sequence comes from Flagellimonas cixiensis, assembly GCF_042134615.1. Taxonomy (GTDB): domain Bacteria; phylum Bacteroidota; class Bacteroidia; order Flavobacteriales; family Flavobacteriaceae; genus Flagellimonas; species Flagellimonas cixiensis. Next base: position 1,096,557 of record NZ_CP169639.1, on the reverse strand, counting down.
GGGCACTGAATTAATTAGAAGAATTGGTGGCGGAAAAGGTTTTGCGATGACCTGTCCGTTGATTACCAAGGCCGATGGCACCAAATTTGGTAAAACGGAAGGTGGTAATGTTTGGTTGGATGCCGAACGTACTTCGCCCTATAAATTTTACCAATATTGGTTGAACACTTCTGATGAGGATGCGGAGAAGTATATCAAAATCTTCACTTTTTTGAGTAAAGAGGAAATAGAGGAATTGGTAGCAGCCCATAAAGAAGCGCCTCATATGCGTGCACTTCAAAAGAAATTGGCGGAAGAAATCACTGTTATGGTGCATTCCCAAGAAGATTTGGACAATGCAATTAAAGCGAGTAACATTTTGTTCGGAAAATCTACTTCAGAAGACCTTAAAGGATTGAATGAAAAGACCTTTTTGGACGTTTTTGAAGGCGTACCACAAGCCACGGTTTCCAAAGATGAGCTTAAGGATGGATTGGATATGATCGGTGCCTTGGCAGCGAAAACCAATTTCTTGGGCTCTAACGGAGAAGCCAGAAGAGAATTGAAGCAAAATTCCATTTCTGTGAACAAGGAAAAAGTAAAAGAGGATTACTTGATTACAGAATCGGATTTGATCAACAATAAATTTGTACTGCTCCAAAGGGGCAAGAAAAACTATTTTGTGTTGGTTGTTGCATAGTCAAAGCAACGATTGTCGATTTTTTTCATCTTAGGGCAATAAAATCTTTTGTATGAAAAAGCCGATTATTCTACTTACGGTATTATTTCATCTGGGTGGTTGTTCTAAAGATGACGAGTATGTGGTTGATGTCGCTTTAAGTGGAGAATGGACTTTAAATAGCGCTAGCTGTTTTTGTTATTTTGGAGATGATTTTGATTTTAGTGACCACCGGTTGACTTTTGATAGCTCGGAGCAAAAAGTGGTTGTTCAAAATTCTGAAAAGACCTCGTTTATAACCGAATCTGGGACTTATACTTTTGGAAATAATGGAAGAATTCTTAACATAAATGGGAGAAAGTACTCTTATGAGATCAGTGGCGATGATTTACAGCTTACTTTTGTAGATGACCCAGCCATCGCTGATGATGAGATTGCGTTGTTCTACACTAGGAACTAAAAAACCATTAAATTACAGCCTCTAATATCCGAATTATCAAAACGTCCAAGTATTTCAATGTTGTTATCTGGATGTATTTTGCCCAAATCTTGGGTTGCAATAAATGAGCAGGAATACACATTGGCCAAATCAATGATGTTAACCCCCCCCGTTTTACCATTATTCAATAAAGTGAGAGGGTCTTCGGTGTCACGGGTCAATATTTTCATCCAAGGAGGTGTTTCAAAGACTCCATGTCCCTTAGAGTAAGCTTGTGATAAAAGCTCCGTCATACCATATTCCGAATGGATGTTTGGAACCTTGAAAGCATCGGTTAGAATTTGATGGAGTTCTGCCCGAATCAATTCTTTGCGACGACCTTTCATGCCCCCGGTTTCCATAATGGTTGTATGCTTTAAGGGCATCGGAAATTTTTCAGCTAAATCTAGAAGCGCAAAAGAAACACCGATTAATAGGGTTTTGGTACCTTTTTGCTCCAACTCCATCAGCTTTTCATGCAATTCTTGCAGATTGTTGAGGTAGAAGCCGCTGCTTGGATGCTTGGAACGTTTTACCAAATCGTCTACCATGTAAACCAACGATGAGCCTTGGCGTTCCAAATAGGCCGGTAGTAACGCCAAAATGCAATAGTCTTCCACAGGGCCGTAAAACAATTCGAACCCTTTTAAAAAACTTTCTTCATAAATTTTCACATGTGGAACCAAATGCTTGCTTGTGGTGCTTTGGGTGGTGCCACTGCTTTCAAAAATGACTTCAGTTTCCTTTTTGGTAGAAATTATAGTGTGGGATTTAAAAAATTGAATGGGTAAAAAAGGAATTTGGCCAACTTCTTTAACCTTATCCGGAGTGCTTTTTAAATGGTTGGCATAGTTTCGATATACGCTATTGTTTTGGTATTGAAATTCGAAAACCTTTAGGGCCACGCTTTCGAATTCAGAATCGTCTGAAATAGCAAAAATCTGTTGGGTATTAAACTGCTCCATTCAAAAACAAAAGTACCCAAAATAAAAAAGCCCTTTTTATAAAAAGGGCTTTTAAAGGGGGATATGTTTTGTTATTTCACGACCAGTTTTCGGGTCATGGTTTTTTTCTCTTCAGTGACCTGCAGCACATACACGCCAGGAACCAATCTGGAAATGTCCAAAGTATTGGTGGAAATTCTATCGGTGAGCACTACTTCACCAAAAACATCAAATATTTTGATTTGCTTCGTCCCATTGGATTCAGTGGTAATATACACCTCATTCCCATAGGCGGGGTTGGGATACATTTTAAATCCCTTTAGTTCTTGTTCTGGTATGGTATTCGCACTTACCAGATCTTGGCCGAAAGTAAATAAGGGTATAGCCATAAGTAAAATAAAGTAGATTTTCTTCATAAAAGCTGATTTGGGGGTATATGTGCAATATAAAAGTAGAAAATCGGTTATGGGTATACTATTTAATGTTGTGAAAGCATTAAAAGTGTTGGTAAATGGCCAATACCTGTGGTTTGACTAAAATAGGTAAGCCAAATAAAGCATAAACTACTTGATAATGAGTTTTCTGGTAGCTACTTTGTCTTTTTCAAAAACGCGGAGAATATAGACGCCTTTATCCAAATCGGAAAGGTTGAGTTCCTTACCCAAAATGGTGGTTTGTAGCACTTGAGTGCCCAATACATCGAACACCAATATTTTTTTTGGTGAGTTCAAGGTAGTTTCAATGTACACTTTGCCTTGGGTAACGGGATTGGGATAGAGCTTAAACCCGTCAATATCTGCACTGCTCTTGGCATTTTCTTGCGAAAATCCAAGGGAACAAACAAATAAAAGAATGACTAGGTAAAAGTGCTTCATACGTTAATGGTTACAAACGCTGTGCCACAAATATATAAAAATTGGAATGCGAATGTGGAACCGTTTGACGAATAGAGGGTTACTTTTCGATGAAATGCAAAAAAAAGCCCTCGAGAACTCGAGGGCTTTTTCATATGTTAAGAGGTGTTTCTTAGTTGATACCTATGGTCCAACCAGCTCCCCAAGTGGCAATATCGGTTCCTGTACCGTTTCCAACTCCTGATACAAAATCAGCTTCGTCAAAAACAAATCCAGTATCATTTTTTACGTTGGTAGTCACATTGGTAAAGGTTACATTGGTGGCACTTAAAAGACCGTCCAATACACCTTGACCTGTTGGGTTGTCACCAGTATCTCCATCCAAATCGAAAGCTTCATCAAAATCTATGAACAGAACGTTGTTGAAGATACCTTGAGTACCTGCTCTCAATCTGATAGCTTCACTAGTTCCATCATTCACACCTACTATAGTTACGTTGGTAACAGTAGGAGCGGAGAAGTATCCACCTTCATTGCTAAAGTCCGTATTGTAACCATCGCACTCAAAAGCTTTGTCGTGGCTAGTTCCGTGCTGAACGTAAACGTCGGTCAAAGTACCAACGAATCCTTCTGTCCAGTCGATAGAATCATCTTCAGAGTTTACCACCACCAAGTGGCTAGCCTCAACAGTTCCACCGAAGAACTCAAAACCGTCATCGGAACCTTCGTAAACTTCTACGTAATCGATAGTGGTTCCAGTTCCAACACCATAAACAGAAAGACCGTTCAACTCAGCGTTACCATCAATGGCTCCACCAGCGTACTCGATACGAACGTACTCTAGGCTTCCTGAATCGTCATCAGATACATTTCCACCGTAAGAAAGTCCACCAACCTCGGTAGTTGCAGTATCGGTAGAACCGTCTGCGGTTGAGTTGATAGGTGCTCTTCCACAAAGTACAATACCACCCCAGTTACCAGAACTTGGAGAAGATGCATTTGAAGTAAATACGATAGGATTGGCAGCAGTACCGTTGGCTTCGATTTTGGCACCTTGTTGAATGGCAATGTATGCATTAACACCTACCGGTTCAGCTTTAATGGTCATCCCTGCAGGAACAGTCAAAGTTGCTCCATCAGCGATAAGAACAGGACCAGTGATTACATAATCCATTTCTGAGTCCAAAGTAAGGTCTGTAGTGTATACCCCACTCAAATTTACAGTCGTGTTCTCCTCAGAGCCACCACCATTGTTAGTTGTATTGTTTGTGGTACTGTTATCGTTGATAACAATATCGGAGGTATCGTCAGCTTCACAAGCAATGAACAAAGCGGCGGCTATACCTAAAAATAAAAACTTGTTTTTCATTTGTTTCGATTTAAAATAATTTAAAATTTATATTTAAGGGTTAGCCCAACGTTAACCCCAAGGTTATACTCTCTAATAACAACATCTCCAATTCCGGTTCCTTCACGAACCAAAGAGACATCAGGATTTAAAATGTTTTTTGCAGAAAGATTGGCTTCAAAATGCTCTCCAAATGAGTTTTGCCAAACGAAGTTCAGCGTTGGAACCGCTCTTTCCACGATATTGCCCAAACTACCTGCTCCCAACGAGAAAATACGATCGGAGAAGTAGGAGAAAGCTACTGTGGCTTTAGGTTTGTAGCTGCCAAAAACTGGACTATAGTTTAAGTCGGCATTGATGATGAAAGGAGAAGCTCCTTCCAACTCATCGGAATCCCGGTCGAACGATGTTCCAAAGGTGTTTTCAGAACCTCCAGGGATGTCTTTTAAGTCTTGCTTCGTATGTGTGTAAGCAGCGTTTACTCCAAGAGAAACCACCGCATTTTCATCAGCATCCAAAAGCAGGTTTTTACGTAATTCAAGCTCAACGCCATAAATGTCGGCTTTGTCACCGGTTCTAAAATATCTTTGCGTACCTGTAGCATCGGCCGCAACAACTCGGTTTACAGGATCTTTGATGGTTTTGGCAAAAGCCGCAAGGGAAATGATCTCACCTCTTTCCAAAAACCATTCATATTTTAGGTCGTAATTGAAAACATCTGAATAGGTTGCTTTGTCTCCGTTGAGTCCTCCTAAAAGGTCAGGGTTACCACCTACACGTTGGGTGACGGATTCGTAAACGAATGGTGCAACTTCCTTAAATTCTGGGAAAGATGCCGTTTTACTGAAACTTGCTCTCAAATTCGAATTTTCAGTAAGGGCATACTTGGCATTCAAACTTGGTAAAAAGATGTTTTCATAAACCTCACGGAAACCAGGGTCTATAGGATTAATGTTGATTACATCGTATTCTACTTTTTGACTGTAGGACTCTACGCGAACACCGGGAACAATACTAAACTTGTCCGTAAGTCCAATTTCCGCAGTTGCAAAAAGGGCATGGATGTCTAAATTACCTTTATAAGTGTTTTCAGGAAGACCAGGTCTGTTGGTATTTCCTATTTCGTTGCTGATCGGGTTCAAAACGATAGTGTTCCACAATCCTTCACCTTCAGGAATGTTGATGTTTGTGTAATGAAAAATGGAATTGAAATCGTTTACATCGGTAACAGGTGTGTTAGCTCTATCAACAATGTCATAACCGTATCTAATACTGTTGAATCTTCTTTCTTTTCTTCTACCGTTGTATCCGAAGTTGAACTTCACTTTTTCAGAGGCTTTGTAGCCCAAGTTCATAAAGCTGTTCAATTCGTCATCTTCTATGCTCTGAAAGAATCTTTGATTGTCAAAAGGAATGTTGGTATAGAAAACCGGATTGGTGCTGGTATCGTTATCCAAGGCATATTGGTAGTTTTCCAAAGTGATACGCTTACGATCGGGCTCATCGGAAAATACTTTATTGAAACCTACGCCCCAGTCAAAGGATAATTTTTCATCAAAAATGTGTTGACCGGTCAATTGGTTCACAAAGATCATGTCTTGGTTAAACTGAACGTTCATCACGTAAAAACCTTCATCGGTGTTTAAAATGGCATCTCGGTTAGTACCTTGACCGTTTACACCATAATAACCTACACGGTCGGCAGCACTGTTCACAAACAAAGAGCTGAACTTAACCTTGTTCTCATCGTTGATTCTGTAGGTAATATTTCCAAGAGCGGTGGTCGTGGTCTTATAGGCATATTCCAACACATTTGGGAAATTTACCTTTAATACGTTCGTGAAGTCACTCGCGGGACCTTCCAAAATTTCAAAACCATTGGAGAAACTGGCCGCTCCGAAGAAACTCAATCTGGATTTATCATCGTTAAAATTGAAAGAGTATCCTCCTTCAATCGCACCTGAAATATTGATGGGTTTCCAAGAAGCTTCAGGATCCACACCATGGGAAAGTACCACAGCAAACGGGTCGTTGTCGTAACGGTTATAAAAACCAAAATCACTGGTTCCTTCACTCTTATAAAAATCCTCGCCGGCAGCATTGGTGTTGATTCCACCACCTACTGCAACTTCCAAATAACCGTCTCCAGTGTACTCTTTGGAATCCACATTTACGTTACCTGCGGCAAAATCACCATAAAAGGTAGGGCTGTATGCCTTGCTCACCGATACATTTTCTATAATGCTAGATCCAAAAAGATCTAGGTTGATGTTTTTCTTGTTTACATCATTGGAGGGCAAAGAAAGGCCGTTCATGGTGGTGTTCTGGTAACGATCGCCCAGACCACGAACATAAACATTGCTAGATCCCTGTTGTTTCGAAATTCCTGAAATTTGTGCTACCGCAGCAGCTGCATCGTCAATACCTTTTAAGGTAAGGGCTTCGGCACTAATGGCCTCTTGCATTACCAAGGCATTTTTTTGTTGCAACAATAGGGCAACTTCAGAATCTTTTCTGGCAGATGTGGTCACAACAACTTCATCCAATCCTACACTACTGGCCCCAAGACCTGTATTAATTTCGGTAACCTTACCAGATTCTACCACTACATTCGGCAATTCTAAAGTCTCATAACCCAAAAAGCTAAAAACCAAGGTATAGGTTCCAGGGGCCACATCAGCTAATTCAAAAAGACCATCGAAGTCGGAGGTGGTGCCCGTTGAGGTTCCTTTGATCAAAACATTGGCAAAGGGAAGCGGGTCGTTGTTTAGTTCCTTGTCCGTTAACTTACCTACAATGCTTCCGTTTTCCTGTGCGGAAAGCAGTAAAGTAAATAAAGACATGGCCACTATTAAATATGTTTTCATACGTTGCTATGAAGGGTTTAAAATTTGTGGCAAAGAAACGGGGAGGTTGTAAAAGCGATGTTACAGGTGGGTTAAGACTTTATTTCAGATATGTTACAATAAGGTTACCACATTAAATCAACGTTAAGCATTTATCCTGTAAGTGTATTATCTTTACATTTGGGCGATTAACACAGAAATACCATCCCATGAAAAACAAGGACATAAAGATTCTATTAGTTGACGATGAACCTGATATTCTGGAAATTATAGGGTACAATCTCAGTGCCGAAGGTTACGAAGTCATCACTGCCAAAAACGGTCTTGAAGGTGTGAACAAGGCAAAGAAAAAGAATCCTCACCTGATCATAATGGATGTGATGATGCCCGAAATGGATGGTATAGAAGCTTGTGAGGCCATTCGTAATACCCCAGGCTTGGACAATACGATCATTACTTTTTTAACCGCAAGGGGAGAAGATTATTCCCAAGTTGCAGGATTTGATGCTGGTGCCGATGATTATATTACCAAGCCCATCAAACCAAAAGTATTGGTGAGCAAGGTAAAGGCCCTTTTGCGTAGGTTGAAGGATGATAAGAAGGAAGTAGAGGAGATTGTTAAGGTCGGAAACATTGTGATCAATAGAGAAGAATACAAGATCGTGAACAATGGAGAAGAGATGGTATTGCCCAGAAAAGAGTTTGAACTACTTTCTCTTTTAACTTCCAAACCAAACAAAGTATTTAAGCGCGAAGTAATTTTGGACAAAGTTTGGGGCAACGAAGTCGTTGTTGGTGGCCGAACCATAGATGTTCACATCAGAAAACTGCGCGAAAAAATTGGGGACGATCACTTTAAAACCGTTAAGGGCGTAGGCTATAAGTTTGTACTCTAATGGCCATTAAATTAAGGAAATCATACAAATTTGCCCTAAGGTCATCCTTACTGATTACCCTTATTGTTACGGCTACTTTTATTTTGTTCCATTTAATAGCAGGCCATTCAGACTGGTTAAATACGGTGCTTTTTGGACTGGTCACCTTTGTGGTTTGTTTTACGGTAATCCAAGTAAGGGTAGAGCGATTTATTTACCGACGGGTCAAAAAAATATATGATGATGTATCCCTTTTAGAGTCCACATCCTTTTCCTCCAAACCGATTACCACCGACATGACCACCCTTATGAAGGAAATTGAAAAATTTGCCGAAGGGAAGAAAATCGAAATAGATACCTTAAAGATTCGAGAAGAATACCGTAAGGATTTTTTGGGCAACGTATCGCACGAACTAAAAACACCCTTGTTTACCGTTCAAGGGTATATTCTTACCCTGCTCGATGGTGCCATGAAGGATAAAAAGTTGCGCGAAAAGTATCTCGAGAGGGCAAGTAAGGGAGTGGAGCGGTTGATTTATATTGTAAAAGACCTGGATTTGATCACCAAGTTGGAGGCTGGTGAACTGCAAGTGGAATTCGAGGATTTTGATGTAATCGAACTCATCCAAAACACCTTTGATCTTTTGGAGATGAAAGCGGCCAAAAAACAGATTGCGCTGACTTTTGATATGGAATATCCATCGCCGATTTATGTGCATGCCGACAAGGAGAAAATTCAACAGGTGATCAGCAACCTTTTGGTAAACTCCATTAAATATGGCCATACGAACGGAACCACAGAGGTGAGTGTAGAGAATCTCATTAAGAACAAAGTAATTGTTCGGGTTACCGATAATGGTATTGGAATTCCCAAAGCCAATCTCCCTCGACTTTTTGAACGTTTTTATCGTGTAGATCAAAGTGGAAGTCGAAAAGAAGGTGGGTCAGGATTGGGTCTTTCCATTGTAAAGCACATCATCGAAGCCCATGGCGAGAAAATTTATGTGGAAAGTGAAATTGATGTCGGTTCCGAGTTTTCCTTTACATTGGAAAAAACCGTAAACAAACCTGAAAAATCAGAATTGGTCTCAAATTGAGTCAATCCAGAAAAATCATCCATTCGATCTAATTCCGCAAGTGTAAAATCTTCCTGATTGCAATAAGGAACGATTCCCTTTTTCTGCAATCTTTTACCCAAATATTCTTGTTCGTATTGCCCTGGCGTTGGAATAAAAAAGGCCTTTTTTTCCAATTTGGCCAAGTCCATTACCGTGGTATAGCCGGATCGGCACAGTACTTTTTTACTTTGATTCAAAGCAGTTTGCAATGCTTCGGATTGCATAAAGTTGAAGAGTTTAATGTTTCCTTTGGGAAGTTGAATATTTTCAACAGTTTGCTCGGCTTCAATTTTACCTTTAACGAAAAGAATGTCACCTTCAAAGCAAGTCAACCCTTGAAGTAATTTTTCCTCTAAAAAAGTGCGTTGGGGCTCTGGACCGGATAAAAGAACCGTCAAATCATAAACCAATGGTACGTCTTCTTTCTCAAATCGACTCAAAGGACCGAGGTAGGCAATGTTCAATTTCGATTTCTTTAAATGGCCTAATTTCCCTGTTAAATTTGGTTTCCCTTCCACGTCGGGCACCCAACAAGCATCAAACTTTTTAATGATTTTTTGATGCGCCTTGGAACTCATCCAAGTGGTGTTCCCAGAAAGCACATTCAATTGATGGGTAATAAAAACGCAGGGCACTTTTTTATAATAAGCACCAAGTCGATTGTCCGAAATAATGCCATTCAATCCATGCTCTTTCACCAATTTTTTCACCGCTTTTTTCTCAAGGGCCATCGCTTTGATCACTTTAGGCGAATCCCAAATCATTTTCATTTTAAAATTCTTTCCCTTTTCAGCGTAAGAAATTTTATAAGAAGGCAGTTCAAAGGAGGGTAAATCAGGAAATTCTTTTTGTAACAAGGATAGGGCAACACCATCGGAAGCAATAAAAGGTTGGTGTCCCTGAACAAGCAAACCTTTGATGATGGGGATGCATCTTGTCGCATGACCCAGCCCCCAATTTAAGGGAGCGACCAGAATTCGTTTCGAATTTTGCATATCCGTAAAAAAACAAAATCCCAATTGCTTCAAGATTTCCTTAGTTTTGCCAAATCATTAATTTTTTTGCACCATAAATTTCAAAAGTGGGAAGTAAGAACAAGCTTAAACGATTTAAAGAAAACGAAACTTTTGCCAATGTGGTGCAGCCCACACGGGAACAAGTCATGGCCGGCTTTGAACATAAAGGCAAATGGTCTACTTTTTTTGGCAACAACAATCCCATAGTTTTGGAATTGGGTTGCGGAAAAGGAGAATACACCGTAGGACTTGCGAAGCAAAATTCAGATAAAAACTATATCGGGGTAGATATTAAAGGCGCTCGTTTTTGGCGTGGTGCCAAGATTGCATTGGAAGATAATTTAACCAATGTAGCTTTTTTGCGTTCCCAAATCGAATTGGTGGACCATCTATTTGGAGAAAATGAAGTATCGGAAATTTGGATTACGTTTCCCGACCCACAGATCAAGTACAAGAGGACCAAACACCGTATGACCAACCCGGATTTTTTGAAAAGGTACAAGCATATCCTTAATCAGGGCGGAACAGTAAATTTGAAGACCGACAGCGAGTTTATGCACGGCTACACCCTTGGATTATTGCAAGGATTGGGACACGAGATCATTTATGCAAACCACGATGTCTACAAAAATGAGGGGGCTCCATCCGAAGTGCTTGAAATTCAGACTTTCTATGAAAATCAGTATCTTGAAAAAGGAAAACCAATCACCTATATCCAATTTAGGATCAATTAACCAATGACCCACATTCTCATACTTTTCTTTGCCACATTCTCGGCGGCCTTTATGGCAACCGTTCCACCAGGTCTGCTCAATATGAACGCGGCCAAGATCAGCGTGGAAAAAGGCAAGATCAACGGGGTTATTTTTAGTATTGGAGTTTCGACTATGATTATGATTCAGGCCTATATTGCTGTCTTTATCTCCAAATTTTTATATCGCAATCCAGATGTTATCGATATCCTTTTTAAAATTGCGGTTGGCGTCTTTGCATTTTTTGCCATTTATTTTTTCCTCATGGCGAAAAAGAAAAAGAAACAGAAAATCAAGCAAGTCAATCTAAGCAAAAAGAATTCTTTTTTTAAGGGGATTTTGTTGGCTGCATTGAATTTGTTGACCATTCCATATTACAGTGGACTTAACGCCATGTGGAACGAGGCAGGTTGGATTCAGTTCGAGGCCAAGGATATTACCACCTTTGTTTTTGCTGCCGGGGCAGGAACATTTTCAGTTCTTTACCTTTACACCTTTTATTTTAATAAGCTGGAAACCAAGACCAATCGTTTTGCCAAAAACTCCAATTACATATTGAGCGCTTTAATGCTTTTGTTGTTGGTCATCACCTTAATCCGAATCATGTATCGCTAGGATGGAAGAGCCCAGTTTTTTTGATAAGGTTTACGAAGTGGCCAAATTGATTCCTTACGGTAGAGTGACGTCTTATGGAGCCATTGCCAAGTATTTGGGAGCCGCTCGAAGTGCTCGAATGGTGGGTTGGGCCATGAACAATTCCCATAATAAAGATGTTCCTGCTCACCGCGTAGTGAACCGAGCGGGTGTGCTAACGGGCAAGCATCACTTTGAGGGGTCCAACCTCATGCAACAATTGTTGGAAAACGAGAGGGTCCAAGTTATGGACAATCAAATTGTCGACTTTCAAAAATATTTCTGGGACCCCGCCAAAGAACTTTGATCAATACCCTGGAGGGTGCATTTCATCAAACTCAGTTGCTTCCTGAAATGCTTTGGCCAATAACAAAATACTGGCCTCATCGTATAAATTGCCTACAAATGTCATGCTCGTTGGATGATTTTTCTTGTCCAATCCCGTTGGAATCGCAATTACAGGATGTCCGGTAAGGTTGGTCGCCATTAATTGGTCGTTGCCAAAAGTCGGGGAGATCAAAACATCATAATCTTTCATCAAATCCTGCATTTTTTCAATCAACACCTGTCTTTGACGGTTTGCCTGAAGGTATTCCACAGCCGGGATAAACCTACTTTGGCGCAATGAATTTGCCCTGGAACGCTGGTCTTGTTCCACCATCTTGTCCACATCACCAGAACGTACGAGTTCATCAAAGAAGGCGCCTGCCTCGGCACGTAGGATAATGTCAAAACCACGATAGGGAATATCTTTGGGCATTTCAACCGCAGTTGGGTCGACTCCTAGATTTTCAAGTGATTTTAGTGCTTTTCTAAGATTTTCACCACTATCGGTAGTGTCCTTTTCAATATCCTCCTTCAAGTAAGCCACCTTTAGGTTTTTAATATCCTTGTTCCAATCCACCCCGAAAGGAAGGTCAGCTGTAGATAAATCTTGTGGGTCTTTACCTTGAATGGTCTCAAAAATAATAGCACAGTCTTCCGCATTTCTTGCCAGGGGTCCAACTTTGTCCATAGACCAACTCAAACTCATAACGCCATGTCGGCTTACTCTTCCGTAGGTCGGACGTAGGCCTGTTACACCATTTCTTGTACTAGGCGAGGTAATGGAACCCAAAGTTTCGGTTCCCAAAGCAAAAGGAACCAATCCTGCCGATGTTGCCGAACCCGAACCGGCAGAAGAACCACTTGCCCCTTGTGTAGTGTCCCATGGGTTTTTTGTTTTTCCGCCAAACCAAACATCACCTCTGGCCAAGGATCCAGATACTAGTTTGGCTACCAAAACGGCACCCGCATCTTCCAATTTTTGAATTACCGTGGCAGTTTCGTTGATTACTTGGTCTTTATAAGGTTCGGCTCCCCAAGTGGTGGTGTAACCTGGAACGGCCATTAAATCTTTGGTTCCGTAGGGAATGCCATGTAAAATACCGCGGTACTTTCCATTTTTTATTTCCTCATCTGCACGTTTGGCCTGTTGTAAAGCCAATTCTTCGGTAATACTAATGGTGCATTGGAGTGCTGGTTGATACTTTTTTAATCGGGCCAAGAAAAATTGAGTAAGCTCCGTGGAGGTTATCTTTTGATTCTTGATCAAAGAAGCTAGTTGCGGAATAGTGTAATAGGCCAATAGATCATAAGGCTCTGGGATTTCCACATGATCCGGAATTTCCCATTGGGTTCCATTCATTTGTTCAGGCATGGTGAATCCCATTGGGGTGGGATCAAAACGAACCGCTGGAAACACATCATTGCCAATGGGGTACTTACGCAACGAATCAAAACCGCTTCGATTTCGTTTTAGGTAAGGGTAAAGCGTGTCTACATTCTTTTTCGAAAAATCCAATCCAATCAGTTTTTCTGATTTTCGAACGTCCTTTTTGGTAAATGTGCTTTTATTCGAGGTGCAAGAATACCATAAAAGAGATACACACAACAATATGAGTTGGGGGAGTTTGGTTGATTTAAGCATGTTGGTTGAAAGTTTCAAAATATAAGCTTCTAAGCTACATTTTTTGTGAAAAACCATCACAATGGCAACCCTATTTTGTGTGATTCAACAGGTAAATATTCCATTACTCATATTTTCCATCTGCTTTTTTTTGAAATATAACACCCTAACTTCTTAATCTAACACCTACGCCGTATCTTTGTAGTTTAGAATCAGTTCAAACATCAGAATGTAAAAATAGGATTCATGAAGTTGAAAAAAGCAGACATTCTTAAGGCATTGGAAAAGATATCCGCTCCCGGTGAAGGCCAAAATTTAGTTGAAAGTGGCGCGGTCACAAATATTCAAGTATTTGGCGATGAGGTGGAAGTGGATGTGACCATAAAAAACCCAAGTCTACAAGCCAAAAAGAAGACCGAGGTGGAAATATTAAAGTGTATCCACAGGGTGGTTTATGAAAAGGCGAAAATAAAAGTCAACCTAAAGGTTGATGCCCCGGCACAACCCAAGGTGAACCAAATTAAAGGAAACCCTATTCCAGGAATTCAAAATATTGTAGCGGTTGCCTCAGGAAAAGGTGGGGTTGGTAAATCTACCATTACTGCCAATTTAGCGGTGACCTTAGCTAAAATGGGCTTTAAAGTGGGGTTGTTGGATACTGATATCTACGGACCGTCCATGCCCATAATGTTCGACGTGGCCAACGAAAAACCACTTTCTGTAAATGTAGATGGCAAAGCCAAAATGAAGCCTATTGAAAACTATGGGGTAAAATTACTTTCCATCGGATTCTTCACCCAACCCAATCAAGCTGTGATATGGAGAGGGCCTATGGCTGCCAAAGCATTGAACCAAATGATTTTTGATGCCCATTGGGGCGAATTGGACTTTTTGTTGTTGGATCTGCCTCCAGGAACAGGGGATATTCATTTGAGTATTATGCAATCCATGCCGGTAACAGGTGCGGTAGTAGTAAGTACACCTCAAGAAATTGCATTGGCAGATGCCAGAAAAGGAGTGGCTATGTTCCAGCAAGAAGCTATAAATGTGCCTGTATTGGGAATCGTGGAGAATATGGCGTATTTTACACCAGAGGAACTACCTGATAATAAGTATTATATCTTTGGTCAGCATGGCGCCAAGAACTTGGCAGAAGACCTAGATGTTCCTTTCTTGGGAGAAGTTCCATTGGTGCAAAGTATACGTGAAGCTGGCGACGTGGGAAGACCCGCAGCCCTTCAGACCGCTACGCCGATTGAGGAAGCATTTGAAGAGATTACAAAGCAAGTAGTGCAGGAAGTGGTAAGAAGAAATACCGATCTTCCACCTACCGAAGCAATAAAGATTACAACAATGGCAGGTTGTTCCGCCGTTAAAAAGAAATGAGCATGGCAACAATGACATCAGAAGAAATTAAGAGCAATGTTGAAAAAGCCTTGGACGAAATTAGACCATTACTCCAGAGTGATGGTGGGGACATTACACTCATCTCCATAGATAACGACACTTCGGTGAAAGTGCGTTTGGAAGGCAATTGCATTGGTTGCAGCGTGAACCAAATGACACTGAAAAGTGGTGTGGAAATGACCATTAAAAAATACGCGCCACAAATTGAGGAGGTCGTCAATATTAGCTAGTTCCCTATAAACTTAATTCTAAGTTGGGTGTGCCATTTATGGGCGCCCAAAATTCTTTTTGTATGATCAAAACAGATATTCTGATAATTGGAGCGGGACCTACGGGTCTCTTTGCTGTTTTTGAAGCTGGTCTTTTACAATTAAAATGCCATTTAATAGACGCCTTGCCACAGCCTGGTGGACAATGCGCTGAGATATATCCCAAGAAACCCATTTACGATATTCCAGGATATCCCGAAGTGTTAGCAGGTGAATTGGTCGATAATTTGATGGAGCAGATCAAGCCATTTCAGCCTGGGTTTACCTTGGGTGAAAGAGCAGAAACCATCGAAAAATTGGAAGATGATACTTTTATTGTTACCACGAACAAAGGCACCAAACACCATGCACCTATAGTTGCCATTGCAGGAGGGCTGGGTAGTTTTGAACCAAGAAAACCCTTGTTGCAAGACCTTGCCAAATTCGAGGATAATGGTGTGGCCTATATGATCAAGGAGCCAGAAGTGTACCGCGATAAAAAAGTGTTGATTGCTGGTGGAGGGGATTCCGCATTGGATTGGTCCATTTTCTTGGCTGATGTAGCTTCTGAGGTAACATTGGTACACCGAAGAAATGAATTTAGGGGAGCACTAGATTCTGTGGAAAAGGTGCAGCAACTCAAAAATGAAGGGAAAATCAATTTGATTACTCCTGCAGAAGTGGTTGGGCTACAGGGCGGAGATACTTTGGAAAAAGTTTCTGTTAAGAATACAACAACCGATGAGGTAATTGATATAGAGATAGACAATTTTATTCCATTGTTTGGACTTTCCCCTAAATTGGGTCCCATTGGAGATTGGGGCTTGGAAATTGAGAAAAATGCCATTAAAGTGGATAACACCCTCGATTATCAAACCAATATCCCTGGAATATATGCCATAGGTGATGTAAATACCTACCCGGGAAAATTAAAATTGATCCTATGCGGTTTTCACGAGGCTACATTGATGTGTCAAAGTGCCTACCAACGTATTTTTCCAGATAAAAAATATGTGATGAAATATACCACCGTTGGTGGCGTAACCGGGTTTGACGGAAGTAAAAAAGAAGCTCCGAAAGCTGTTGTAAAAGCTATCGACTAATATCAAGTAAACAGTAAATAGTAGCTAGGAATTAGTAATGGCAGTTCAAAAATTTGAGGAATTAGTTGTTTGGCAAAAAGCTCAAGAATTAGCCGTTATTGTTTACTATGAATTTAATGATTGCAGGGATTTTGCTTTTCGAGACCAAATTAGAAGAGCTGCAGTTTCTGTTTCGAATAATATTGCGGAGGGATTTGAAAGAAGTTCAAACGCAGATTTTTCCAAATTTCTTTACTATTCACTTGGTTCGAACAGCGAAGTAAGGTCTATGATTTATTTGTCCGTTCGATTAAATTTGTTGTCGAAAGTTAAGGCAGATGAAATAATTGAAAGTACTAACGAAGTGTCTAGAATGTTATATGGTTTAATAAAATCACTTTAGATTTTTAAGTATTCATTCCTAACTACTAACCCCTAATTACTATTTCTAAGAAATTTTATGAGTGATATAAAGATTAAGATTATAGACCGGGAAGGTGTATCACACGAAGTAGATGCTCCAACCGATATGAACATGAACCTTATGGAAGTAGTCCGTTCCTACGAATTGGCTCCCGAGGGAACCATAGGTATTTGTGGTGGAATGGCCATGTGTGCTTCATGCCAATGTTATGTGCAATCCGACCATGAACTTCCTGAAAAATCGGATGACGAAGATGCTATGTTGGCCGAAGCCTTTTTTGTGAAGGACAACAGCAGATTGGGCTGCCAAATTCATATCACCGAAGATTTGGATGGTCTTGAGGTGGAACTCGCACCAGAAGAAGCTTAAATTCTAGCTTGGTAGGTAAATAAGTTAAAATACCTGCCTTCTGAAGCAATCAAGGAATCATGGGTGCCTTGTTCCATAATACGGCCGTTTTCAATAACTAAGATTTGGTCAGCTTTACGAATGGTACTTAATCGATGCGCAATTACAAAGGTGGTTCTACCTTTGGTAAGTTCAACCAAACTTTTTTGAATGAGTGCTTCAGACTCTGTATCCAAACTTGAAGTAGCTTCATCCAAAATCAAAATTTTAGGATCGGCCAAAATAGCTCTGGCAATGGCTATTCGTTGGCGTTGACCTCCGGAAAGTTTTACCCCACGTTCCCCAATAAGGGTATCCAAACCTTTATCAAAACGGTCGGTAAATTCGTCCACATAGGCAGCTTTTACGGCTTCAACCAGTTTTTCTTCCGAGGCATTGGGTCTTGGGAAAAGAATGTTTTCACGAATAGTTCCTTCAAACAAAAAATCATCTTGGAGCACCACACCCAAATGTTGCCTAAAACTGTTTAGATTAACCTTGGATAGGTCGTGACCGTCAATAGTGATGGTTCCTGAATCAGGATTTAAAAAGCTTGCAGCCAATCCGGCAATGGTCGATTTCCCCGAACCAGAACTACCGACCAAGGCGATGACTTGACCGGGTTCCACATCAAAAGTAATGTCGTGAAGCACTTCTTTATCTTCCTCATACGAAAAATGCACTTTGGAAAATGACATACGGCCAACCACTTTATCCATAATTATGGTGCGATTTTCCTCATCAGATTCCTCTTCTAAATTCATCAGTTCTTCCGTACGGTCCAAGCCGGCCAAAGCTTCGGTCAATTGACTCCCCACGCTGCTCATTTGAACAATAGGTGCAATCATAAGGCCGAGTAGAATTGTAAATTGTACAAATTCCCCTACCGTTAGGGTGTCTTGTATTATCTTGTATCCCCCAAATCCCATCACACTTGTGGTTGCCACTCCCAATAAAAAAGTAGAGGAACTGGTCATAAATGCCGTAGTCGTCAAGCTCTTTCTTACATTTTGATAGAGCCGTTCCACACCCTCTTCAAAAACCTCCTCCTCCTGTTTTTCAGCATTAAACCCCTTAATAACGCGAATTCCACCCAATGTTTCGGTCAACCTACCTTTTACCTCTGCATTAATTTTACCGCGATTTCTAAAAATGGGCCGAATAATTTTAAAGGCCTTTAAGGCGATAATGGCAAATATTGTTAAGGGAATGAAGGTGAATAGCGTCATAAAAACACTGATTTCCATGAGTAAAATCAAGGAAACCACAGCTGTAATAATTCCGCCTACCAATTGCACCAGTCCGGTACCAATAAGATTTCGAACCCCCTCAACATCCGACATTATTCGTGAAACTAGAGCTCCTGATTTTGCATTGTCGAAAAAGCGAACGGGTAGTGCGAGCACTTTTTTTTGGACCTGAGCCCTTAATTCGGAAATTAAATATTGGGCTTGGACACTTAAAATTTTGGTCAGTAGAAAAGAAGTGATGGATTGCACAAAAATGGCCAAAAGTACTCCGGCCACCAAATACTTGAGCATTTCCAAGTCCTTGTTTACAATTACATCATCAATTAGGTATTTGGAGGCAATAGGTGCCACAAAACTGGCCGCTTTGCTAACGGCAATCAACAATAGACCAATTAACACAAGTTTACGCTTGGGCCAAATGATGGTTTTGAATGCGGTAAGTATGCTTACTTTTTTTTCGGGCATGATCATTTTTCAGAAGAAGTTGCAAGTTACGGCAAATTAAAAGGATGCCTAAAAATTACAAATGCTATATTTAACTGCTTGATTATTAATTTATATATGCTAAAAGCACTCTGGTCCAGTTTTTTATTTCTGATATTTTCCGTTGTCTACGCTCAGGAAGAATATCCCGATTTAACCCATATTGTGACCGATAATGCTAGAATTTTTTCCGAAGAGCAGCTAGTCGGTCTTCGTTCCAAATTAACCCAGTTTGAATCGGAAACCACCAATCAATTGGTAGTGCTGACCATTGAGGAATTGGGCAACGAAACCATTGAAGGCTATGCCAACAAGACCTTTAATCAAAATAAATTGGGCCAAGCAGGAAAGGATAACGGCATCCTGGTTCTTTTTGCAGAATCGGATCGGGAAGTTCGCATCGAAGTCGGATATGGTCTCGAACCCTACATTACTGATGCCGTTGCCTCAAGAATCATTCGAAATACCATGATCCCTTATTTTAAGGATGGGCTTTATTTTGAAGGGATTGATATGGCCACTGACCAAATCATTTCTTTTTTAAACGACCCAGAAGCGTTGGAAGAATTTAAGGAAGAAATAGAATCTGAAGGCGATATGCCGTGGTGGGTCA
The DNA here is from genome assembly GCF_042134615.1 of Flagellimonas cixiensis. GTDB lineage: Bacteria > Bacteroidota > Bacteroidia > Flavobacteriales > Flavobacteriaceae > Flagellimonas > Flagellimonas cixiensis. The sequence goes on along the minus strand of NZ_CP169639.1, from coordinate 1,077,193 downwards.
TCCTTTTTGTTGGATTTTTTTTAATGATGTTTGTGGCCGCTGGAGGATTCATTTTTTATAAAAGTTATGCCGCTCTCTTGGAAATGCTCCGAGGAATATTCATTGGAAAGTTGGGACTTTTGCGAGGTGTTTTTATGATGCTTTTTACCTTGATGCCTATTGCATTTAGTTTGGTATTTATGCTATTGCCAGTATTTTTTTTGATGGAGATTTTGGGATTGGTGTCAGATTACGATGCACTATTTATGAATGCTCATTGGATACTTTATGGATTGGTGTTCTTTTTTGTGGTTACAATTTTGCTTGCCATCATCAAGATTATCCGAAAAGGGAAAGAGAACTTCAAAATTTCTTTTTTTAAATCTGATAAAAAATATATGAGCAAAACCTTCTCCAAATCGGGATCACATTCGTTTGGTTCCAGTTCAGGGAGTAGCTCCAGCAGCAGTTTTTCTGGTGGAGGTGGAAGCTCAGGTGGAGGCGGTGCCAGTGGAAGTTGGTAATTGATGTCGATTTACCGTATTTTCACGGTGAAATCAAATTACCCCCGACAATGAGAATTGTACTTTTTGCCTTTGTTTTATTTTTTATTTCCTGTTCGCAAAAGGAAACTTCCGAAATTGAAAAATGGGAAGCACAAGCAGAGAATATCACCATTATTCGTGATGATTTTGGAGTGCCCCATATTTATGGAAAAACCGATGCAGATGCTGTGTTTGGCTTGCTTTATGCCCAATGTGAGGATGATTTTAACCGTGTGGAGCAAAACTACATTTGGGCCACAGGGCGTTTGGCAGAAGTAGAGGGGGAAGATGCAATTTATAGTGATCTTCGGGCAAAATTGTTCATGACGGAGACCGAAGCCAAAGCCAATTACGAAAAAAGTCCAGATTGGTTAAAAGAATTGTGCAATGCCTTTGCAGATGGAATCAATTATTACCTCCACACACATCCCGAAGTTCAACCTAAATTATTGACCCGTTTTGAGCCGTGGATGCCCATGTATTTTAGTGAAGGTTCGATCGGAGGTGATATAGAGCGCATTTCAACCCGAAAAATTCAAAGTTTTTATGAAAGTGGTATGGAACTTCCAAAAATGGAAGCGCTCCAAATCAAAAAGAAAGGAGAATTGGCGGAACCACAAGGTTCCAACGGAATTGCCATTTCAGGGGATTTAACGGAATCGGGGAATGCGATGCTGTTAATTAACCCGCACACCTCTTTTTATTTTAGGGGAGAAGTGCACGTGGTAAGCGAAGAAGGATTAAATACATATGGCGCTGTTACCTGGGGTCAGTTTTTTGTGTATCAAGGTTTCAATGAAAAAACAGGTTGGATGCACACTTCCACGTACACCGATGTTATGGACGAGTTCAAGGAGACCATTGTAAAAAATGATGGAAAACTGTTTTATCAATACGGTGAAGAACTGAGACCTGTAGATTCGACTTCGGTGACCTTGAAGTATAAAGATGGAGATGGGTTTAAAGAGAAAACTTTTCCAATGTATCGAACCCACCATGGTCCTATCACCCATATGGTGGATGATCAATGGACGGCTTCGGCTATGATGTGGGAACCTGTAAAAGCTTTAGAGCAATCGTACATCCGAACCAAGCAAGATGGTTATAAAGGTTTCAGGGAAATGATGGACATCAGAACCAATTCCTCCAACAATACGGTGTATGCCGATGCTGAAGGGAATATTGCCTATTTCCACGGAAATTTTGTGCCTAAACGCGATACCATTTTTGATTTTACCCAACCTGTTGATGGAAGTGATCCAAAAACCGATTGGCAAGGGTTGCACACGGTTGATGAAAACATTTTGGTGCTGAACCCAGAGAATGGATGGATTCAGAATTGTAATTCAACACCCTACACCTCTGCATTGGAGTTTAGTCCAAAACGGGAGGATTACCCAAAATATATGTCTCGAGACCAAGAAAACTTTAGGGGTGTTCATGCCATAGAATTATTGACAGGTAGAAGTGGATACACCTTGGACAATTTAATTGAATTGGCTCATGATCCTTATTTGCCAGCTTTTAAAGCATTGATTCCTGGATTGGTAAAAGCGTTTGACGAAAACCCTGATTCAGATATAAAAGAAGCGATTGAGGCATTGCGCAACTGGGATTTTACCACCTCAAAAGAATCTGTTGCGATGACTTTGGCCCACTATTATGGAATGCTTTGCTACAGAAAAGCAGAACGTCCAGAAGGTTTATACTCCATGCAGTGGGTTGAATATTGGGGAAGCGACTGGCCAAATGAGAATAAACTGCAGATTTTTAAAGAGGTAGTGGAGACCCTTGAAAATGATTTTGGTACTTGGGAAATGCCTTGGGGCGAGGTGAACCGATACCAACGTTTGAACGGAGATATTCGTCAACCTTTTGATGATGCCAAACCCAGTATTCCCATCGGATTTGCCAGTGGAACTTGGGGCGCATTGGCGGCTTATGGCGCCCGTTACGATAACGATACCAAAAAAATTTACGGTACTCGAGGCAATAGTTTTGTAGCGGTAGTAGAGTTTGGAGATAAAGTAAAGGCCAAGACCATGTTGGCCGGTGGGCAAAGTGGAGACCCAGACTCACCTCATTTTAATGATCAAGCCCAGCGCTATGCCGATAAGGAGTTCAAAGATGCAGCGTATTACAAAGAAGATGTGCTAAAAAGAGCTCAAAAAACCTATAAACCTGGAGAGAAATAAAAAAGAGGATTAAAATCCAGAGTCTTCTTCCTTAATGATAATCAAACTAGCTTTTGAGCCTGTAGAAAGGTTCCAACGGTTATTGTGAATCACCTCGCCCTTATCGTCGGTAACCACCACTTGGGCCGTATTGGGACCCGATGAGCCTTGGTTCAAAGCTTCAAATTCAATTCGGTTGAATCCTTTAACCAAATCAATGTTGACCCCTTTAAAAGAACCGGTGAGCAATAAATTGTATTCCACAACTTCACCATTAAGGTATATTTTGATGCGATCACCATCTACAAATTCATGATCGCGAGCAACGATTCCCACAAATTTTGCTGTGGTCTTAAAATCGCCCAAATACTGGTCGCCAAAATGTTCGTTGGCGCCTTTTTCCCTTTTTTCTTTAACCTTTGGATCAATTTCCATATCGTGACCAGCTTGCAACAATTCTTTGTCGGGAAGCATTTTAATACCTGGTTTATTGTCTTTGGAAATCAAACTTTCGTCCAGAACGGATGGCATTCGAAGTAAAGTTCCTTGATTGCTTGCTTTTACATCAAGATTATTTTTTGCTCCAATTTTTAACGGTCTGGTGGTGGGTATATCAGAGGATTGGGCTTGTACGGATACGAAGCCTAAAGTAATTCCCAATAAAGTTAAAACCAGCTTTTTCATGGCAAAATAAGAGCAAATTTAAATTTAAAGATAACAAATACCTTGCCATGAAGTTGATAAATTGGCGTTAAATCGTTAAGCTGTAAGGTTTTTTCACTGCGCCTTTCTTTAATCCAAATAAAGGATGTAACCATTTCACTCTAAGAATAATAAGGTCGTAAATCAACCAACTGATGCCAAAGGTGCCGACTACCATTAGGGTTGCTTTTGGCCAAAAGCCCCAATCCAAATTCATTATATAATAGCCAATGGCCACCGTAATCGTTTGATGCAAAATGTAGAATGGGTACACCGCTCGGTTGGCATAGGCGAGTCCTGAACTGGGTTGGTTCAAGTATTTGGCGGCGAATGAAAACAGGACCAATATCCAAGACCAAAGGTTGGCCACTTTAAAAAGGGCTTCAGTAAAATGGATAATTATATTGTCTTCAAAAAACAGCCAGATAACCAATAGTCCCGAAAAAGAGCTAACTCCGACTACCAATGCTTTAGTTCGGATTTGTTCTACCATGTTCCAAAAAGTATCGCCCGTAGCAATCAAGATAAACCCATAAAAGAACAGTAAAATACTGAACAAAAAGTTGAACCAATCATCCACCAAGGCGTGGGTCACGGGAAAAAAGGGTTCTACCAAGGATTCGGTCAAGTAAAGCGGAATGATGAAAGTGTAAACACCCCATGGTTTTTCAATCAATCTTTTAACCCAGGCGATAAATAGGGTTTGGTGATTTCTTAAATACACGAAAAGGGGTGCCAGTACCCAAGAGAAAACCAATAGATAAGGTAAAAACCAGAGGTGGTGCCAACTGAAGTTTCCTTCAGGATAGATTCCATCAAATGCAACCGTAGTAAAATATTTCCAATAGGACCCAGAAAATGCTCCCAAAGCCAATCGTTCAAAATATACTTGTGGTGGTACAATGATCATCATTCCGAAAATTAGGGGAATCCCCAAACGGAGAAACCGTTCCCACATGAATTTTCCAGTAGACCTTTTACCCAAGGCATAATAAGTCCCCATTCCAGATATCATAAATAAAATAGGGAGTCGCCATTGGTTTAAAAAGAGCATCGGCCAACGAAGGTTGTCGTAATTAATATTGTTTTTAACGTGCCATCCCCAAGGGACAAAGAACATGCCCACATGATAAAATATAAGCAAGGCGAATACAATCACCCGCACCCAGTCTAAATCGTAACGTCTAATAGTTGTGTCCATTTTTTGATTTTTGCCAAAGTTGAAAAATGGCATTAATAAAAGGATAATATTTGCTCTAAGAGACGTCCTGAATTGCAATTCTGGAGCAATTAAGCGTGTTTTTGACCTATATTTTCCTTGACGAAGGCCGATGGAGATTGGCCAACATGTTTTTTAAAAGCGTTGTAAAAGGCCGATTTTGATTTAAATCCGACCGTTTGTCCGATAGCTTCGACAGTAAGGTGCTTAAAATCGGCATCTATCAACCTAGTTTTTGCCAGTTCAACTCTTTTTTGGTTGATATAGTCATTAAAATTGGTTCCGGTTTCTGAATTGATCAGTTTGGAAACGGTGTTTGCATTGGCTTCTAATTTTTCGGCCAAGCTTTTTAAATTGGCCTCTTGTTCCGAAAAATAGTTTGAATTGGAAAGGAAAGCTTCAATTGCTGAAAATTGAATGGAATCGGAAGCAAGGGTTTCGTACTTGTCGGCAATCCATGATTTTTCAAAAAAACGTGATTCCGACAGCATAAAAAATGCAGTTATATAAATCGTCACTGTTTGAATAATCCCGATATAATGGTCCCCGCCATCATCATCAAAATTGAGATAAATAAGTAGTAGGGTGAACAGTATAATTATAAATATGATTATTGTGTTTAGAGAAAATACATACTTGTCCACTTTAATGTTTTTGGATGCCACCCAACCTTTTTTTCTCGATCTTAAAATCAAGATTAGGGATAAAATGGCATAAAAGGTAAAGCTGATCAATATCAGCCATCGGTACTCATCTTTTATGAAGTGATATGAATGATTGAAATCTTCAGGCACCTCCAAAAAACCCAGGTTGCGATAGTAAGCGCCTAAATAGGCATTTAATTTAACTTCAACAGGACTTAAATAATAATTGAATTGGGAAAGTAAATAGAAAATTGGAAGGATTAAATGTGGCCAGTATTTTTTTAATGAAAACGATTTACGTTCAAGAAGTGCAACCAGAAAAAAGTACATGCTGGGAGCAATCAACAACCCCAAAAATTCGGTGGAATCATTAAAATGAATAACGTATTTCATCAATCCGGTATAACAGAGGTAGACATCCGAAAACACTAAACATTCAATCACCAATACCCAACCAAATAAGTTGATGGCCGAATTGTTTTTCGCTCTTAAAAAGATAACGAACGCCAGAAAAAAGCCCTGGACAACCCCTAACAGCATCAAATGCGAAGAAAGGTCGAATCGCAAAGGAATCTGGTCAATTATCGTCTGTATGTCGTTCATTATTGAGCTTTAATTGTACCTTGTAGACAAGTGAAAATTGAAATTAACCATTCTTTTTTAATCAACCAGCTGAACCATGAAAAAGAGACAATTCCTGCGATATATGGGAAGCGCCGCAATGGCAACACCTTTTATCCCTTTGACACTAAATACCGAAGAAACTACTGAAGAAATACCCTATCCAAGCCCTGAAAGTGATGAATTTTGGGATAGGATCCGTATGGATTTTAAGTTGAAACCCGATTATATTAATCTGGAAAGTGGGTATTACAATATTACCCCAACACCCATCCTGAACAAGTATATGGAGCACATAAGGGAGGTAAATTATGAGGGGTCTTATTATATGCGAACCGTACAATGGGAAAATAAACAAAATGCTGCGGCTCGTTTGGCCAATTTGCTGAACTGTTCGGAAAAGGAGCTGGTGATCACCCGTAACACAACCGAATCTTTAGATACCATAATTGGAGGTTTTCCCTGGAAAAAAGGAGATGAGGCCATTTATGCGGTTCAAGATTATGGCGCTATGCAAGTACATTTTGAACAGATGGAAGAGCGTTATGAAATTGTTTGTAAAAAGGTTTCAGTGCCCAACCATCCGAAATCCGATGAGGAAATCGTTTCCTTGTACGAATCCCAAATAACACCAAAGACCAAATTATTGATGGTGTGCCATATGGTGAATGTGACCGGACATATTCTCCCCATTCGAAAAATTTGTGACATGGCCCATACCCATGGTGTTGAGGTCATGGTGGATGGCGCCCATTGCGTGGGACATATTAAAGTGGATTTGGCCGAATTGGATTGCGATTATTATGGCTCCAGCTTGCACAAATGGCTGTGTGCCCCTTTAGGGGCAGGGATGTTGTATGTAGCCGAAAAAAATATACCAAAAATTTGGCCTTTGTTGGCCGATCATGAAAAAGACAAGACCAAAATTAAACGGTTGAACCATACGGGAACCCATCCCGTGGCCACCGATTTGACCATTAACGATTCTATGGATTATCTGGAGATGATTGGTATGGAACGCAAGGAAGAACGAATGCGATTTTTGCAACGGTATTGGAGCGATCAATTACGGGAAGTGGACAATGTGGTGATCAATACCCCTATTGAACCCCATCGTAGTTGTGGGATTGCGAATGTGGGTTTGACCAATATAAAGCCCCGTGATATGGCCAAAATTCTTTTGGATGAATTTAAGGTGTGGACCGTAGGTATCGATTTTGAAAATGTACATGGATGTCGCATCACCCCAAATATTTTTACCACTACGGATGAATTGGACCAGTTTGTGAGTGCCATAAAAACAATGGCAAAACGGGTTTAAGCATTAATATAATCCACTAATTTTTCTGGACCTTCCAGTAACACCCGAACAATTTGGAGGGTGCCGTCGGGTTTGGTGGCAATATGCCATTTAATCAATGAAATTTCGCCCTTTTCTATTTCAATTCCGGTAATGCTTCTAGGGTGTACACAACTTCCATCGTTAAAAAATGGGATTTGTCCTGGTTCCGGAAATCGAGGACGATGGGTGTGGCCTGCAATGGTGATCAATAAATTCTTTTTTAATATCCAGCGTTTGATTCGCTTCTCTATTCGGATAAGTTCTTTGTAATTCTTAGCTGGACTGGTAGGGTCGGCAATCCCTACCACTTGAAGGGGTTTCCATAAAATCCGAACCAAAAACCGACCTACGCGCCAAAAGGTATAGTTCCACCAATCGGCTTGGTGACCATGGGTGCAGAATATCTCTTGACCAGTTTTTGTATGTTTTAAAATAAGGGCTTCGTGATAAGTGATGCCTTCAAAAAGGGCCTTGTCCACTCCTTCGATAGGTTCAAAATAGTGGGAAAGGTGTTTTTTTACATATTCAGGGTCGCGATACACCATATCGTGGTTGCCCCACAACATTTGCAAACGTTTTTCCAGATGAAATCGGCGCAACAATTGATATACATTTTTATGGGCCTCAAAAATGGCATCGAAGCTCATGTTTTCCCAAAGCTCGTCCCCGTCGCCAAGTTCTAAATAAGTGAAACCTTCCCGATAGTAATGGTTGAGTGCATGAAAATAAATGTTACGGTTATTGGCAAAATCGTCCGCAAAACTATTGTCCCCTCGATGGCAATCACTGAAGAGGATAAACTTCGAATCATCATCGAAGTCGACCACTTTGGCATTGGCGTAAGCTCTGTCTAACCTTTTGGACGAGGACATGGGATGAAATTTTGCTAAATATCCTTAAAAATGACCATATATCCATAAAGAAGTTCCAAGGGTTAGGCGCGTATTTAGATTTTGTAAATTTGTACACTAGTTTTCGACTAAATAGCCCATGATACACGATAGCAATATGGAAAGCCCTTTGGTGCAGTTGGTAAGCTTCAATAAATTGTTGGAGCATTACGACGAGCAGCTTAAAAGTCCCAAAAAACATTTGGCGGACAGGGCCAAATATGTTTTAGATGCGCAAGCACCCTATCCTGAGCTACGTGACGGTTTTTCGGACTTATCCATTTTGGAAAAGCATAAGGATGTCATCAAAATTATTTTGGAGGATTCTTTTGCTCCCGTGCTTACGTTGAACGAAATCAAAACAGCATCCACACCTTTTGAAAATTTGGTGTTCAATTCTTCCGAACGTTTTCAACAAATCCTGAAAGATGCTGGTGAAGATTTTGATCTTTCAATAAGCAATATACCCCAAGAGTTTGGGTACATTATGCGTTGTACCGTTATCTTGAAATTCTTTTATGGGTACAATTTGGATTTTAAACGCCCCTTCTTTTACGACATTCCCGATACCAATGGGGTTATGAGGCGTTACCGAATTCTGTACAATGCCGATTTTATGGAGATTATTCCAACCGAAAAGGCCAAGGAACTTACACAGGATGATGTAGATGATTTGCTGGATAATTTCTATAATTTGGATTTATGGAAAGAAAAGATTCCGCCCAACAGTTTTATCGCTAAGGGTTTTGTGATTTCGAATATGTTTGATGTTACGGCCGAGCACTCCATTTCCGAGATTAAATCCACCTTGATTGGCAGGACCCAACTTCATGAACAATCCTTTATGGAGAGTTTCGAGGATACATTTCGTTCGCTATTTAGGCTTAACGATATAAAAGTGGGATTTGCTGGTTATGATAGTAACGCCAATAATTTTTTCAAGATTTATGGAAAGAATATGGAGAGTTACATCCTTAATGGACATGAATTTGAGGATTGTGATTCAAAATTCTGCAATCATACCCACAGCAAACTTTTTAAGGAGAACAAGTATTTCGCCATTTCCAATGTAGAGAAATATTTTAAGGATTCTGACGGTGAAACCCAGCCCTATAAAAACCTTATGGAGCAAGGTGTAAAAAGCGCCATTCTTGCGCCAATCACCGTAAATGGAAATCTTTTAGGAGTGTTGGAATTGGTTTCTGGCAAGAAAAACGAACTTAACAGTATCAATGCCAATAAGCTGGATGATGTGATGCCGTACATAATTGCGGCGGTAATGCGTACCATTGAAGAGGAGGAAAACCTGATTGATGCCATAATCCAGCACGAATGTACCTCGGTGCACCCATCGGTGTATTGGAAATTCCAAGAAGAAGCGAAACACTTTATGGCTGATGAACTGGCCGGAAAGGAGCCCGTATTTAAAGAAGTGGTTTTCAAAGATGTGTATCCACTTTATGGGCAAATTGACATAAAAGATTCTTCCAAAGAGCGAAACCTTGCCATTCAAAGGGATTTGATGATTCAATTATCTGAAATCAACGATATTCTTGCATTGGCTTTTGAAAGACATGCGCTTCCGATATATGAAGAATTGCAGTTTAGGGTGAACAACTACTTGGGCGAGGTTAAAGAAACCTTGTTCACGCATACCGAACAAGCCGTTTTCGATTTTGTGAAGGAAGAAGTCACACCGATTTTACTTCACCTAAAAAAAGAGGATATTGAGGTTGCCGCCTTAATTGAAAAATACGAGGAAAAAATAGATAAGGCCACCGAAAGCTACTACGATCATCGTAAAAATTATGATCAAAGTGTAATGGATGCCAATCTAAAGCTTGCGGCTTTGTTGGACAAAAAGCAAGAGGCCGCCCAAGAGATGTTTCCGCATTATTTTGAGCGCTATAAAACCGATGGAGTCGAACACAACATGTACATTGGGAGTTCCATTGCCCAAGATAGACAGTTCAATACCTTGTATTTGAGTAATTTAAGGTTGTGGCAATTACAGGTGATGTGTGAAATGGAGAATAAATACTATTCCCTAAAACCACATTTACCAGTTAAACTGGATGTGGCATCACTTATTTTGGTCTACAGTACGTCATTGGCCATCCGATTTAGAATGGACGAAAAACGTTTTGATGTGGATGGCACCTACAATGCACGTTACGAGGTCATCAAAAAACGTATCGATAAATCTTACATAAAGGGAACCAACGAACGTCTTACCCAAAAAGGGAAATTGGCGATTGTGTATTCCCAAAAGAAAGATGAGCGGGAGTACATGCGATACATCAGTTTCCTAAAATCGAAAGGTTATTTCACCAACAATATTGAAATTGTGGAGTTGGAAGGACTTCAAGGAGTTACAGGTCTAAAAGCCATTAGGGCCGAGATTTTATATCAAAAGGATAAAAAATCGGAGCGAACCTACACTTACGAAGATCTTATGGAAGAATTAAAATCCTAAGGATTACAGAAAATAGGATAAATTATCTGGGCCAAAATACCTAAATGCAATTCCATAAGCAAGCACTGAGATGATCATGCCGACCATAAAAATGGTATAGGTTAATCGAAGCAGTTTGTACTTTTTGTTCAATACCAATCCCAAATAATACAAATCCTTTGTGAGTGAATTGTAGATGTACTCCTTGTCCTTCACCAATTCGCCCAAGGCCCATTCGTATTCCTCCAAACTCATTTGATGGAAGTTTCCAAAGAACAGAAGGTTCACATTTTTGTTTGCTACGTCTTCTTTGGAGAATTTTCCACCGGTTATGTTGGGTCTAGTGGCCAACACCGATAAAATCATGGAGGTAACACTAGAGAGAATTAGAATGAAGGTAGGGTAAATTAAATAGGTATTGGAGGGATTGTCGAGTTTAGTCAATAAGTTGGCCAATACAACGGAAATCACAATCGCATTTACCGAGAGCAAGATATTTGCCTTGGTATCGGCAATGTCACTAAGTTTTAGGTGGTTTTTCAACGTAACCCGATAAAGTGTCTGAATACTCCTGTCCGGACTTTCACTTTTATACTTGGCTTTTAAGGCCTCTTTTTTGGCAATTTTCTTCTCCTCCTTTTTTTCTTTCAACAGTTTTTTAAGGTTGTCTTCTTTTCCAGGCCCCCATTTTTCCTTGGCGTAATCCGTGTAGAATTTATGTTTCTGACGGAACATTTTAATGTTTTTATCGCGCCACTCTTTTGAAGAATAATCGGCTACGCCCAACTCACGAAGTTCATCTTTTAAATAGTCGGTGGTTTCCCAATAGCTTTTTTTGGCAAAGTGCGATATGTCGGCATCGCGTATAATACCTTCCAGTAGATTGGAAGGTTCATAATCGATTTTTGTGGCCATGATCAAATTGCAAACCTGCGCAATACCTTCTTCGGAATATCCATTTTCCTTAAGGAATTTTTTGGCCGTTTTACAGCTTTTTTCTTCATGATCTTCCATTCCGTCAATATGTCCAACATCATGAAACCAAGCCGCCAAGAGAAGCTGCTCGTTTTCCTCTTCGGAAAGATCATAGAAATTGAGTAATTCTTTAGTACTTTTAACTACTCTTTGGGTATGTTTAAGGTTATGGTATAAAAACTTGGGGTCAAGTTTTTCAGTTAAAATTTTTGAAACGAAACGTTCAGTTTTTTCAACAATTTCCGACATAGCTATATATTGAATATCCAAATTACAAAATTTTGGAATCAACCTCATGGGATATGAAGAAACATCTACTTTTGTCCATACTTCTTGTTTTGGGATACGGCTGTGCCACCTATGAGACCAAGTTCAATGAATCCTATTCCCAATGGCAAGATTTTAACGGTAAGTCGTTGGAGCATACCTTCTTTTTAATCGGCGATGCAGGATTATCGCCAGATAATGACTTAAATCCCACCTTAAAACAGTTTAGGTCCGTATTGGATAAAGCTGATAAAAACAGTACCGCCATTTTTTTGGGCGATAATATTTATCCTGCTGGTTTGCCAGATAAAAAAGATGATCCAGAGGGGTATAAACGTGCCAAACATTATTTGGATGCACAGTTGGCAACCTTGAAAAACTTTAAGGGGAATGCGTTGTTTATTCCGGGCAATCATGATTGGTACAGTGATGGTCTAGAGGGATTGGAACGAGAAGAAGATTATATTAAAAAAGCATTGGATGATAAGGAGGTGTTCCAACCCGAGAATGGATGTCCCATCGAGAAAATAGAGATATCGGACAAGGTGATGGTCATTGCCATAGATACAGAATGGTATCTAACGGATTGGGACAAACACCCAACCATGAACGATAAATGTGAGATCAAGGACAAAGAGCGCTTCTTTGAAGAACTGGAGAGCTTGATCAAAAAGAATTTGGACAAAACCTTGATTATTGCCATGCACCACCCCGTGTTTTCCTATGGCAATCACGGAGGACAATTTTCTTTTAAGGATGGACTTTATCCCACAGGCGGAAAAATCCCCCTTCCCATTTTGGGCTCGGTGGCCAATGTGCTTCGAAAAACAACGGGTGCATCTACAGAAGATTTGTCGAATAAAATGTACAACTCTTTAAAAAAGCGCATACTCACTTTAAGCCAGTATTCGGAAAAGGTAATTTTCGCTTCAGGGCATGAGCACAGTCTTCAATATATTGAAGAATCAGGTAAACCACAGATTGTAAGTGGTTCTGGAGCAAAAACAGGAGCGACCCGATTGCTTAATGGAAGTCAGTTTTCAACTGGGAAAAATGGATATGCGGTTTTAAAGATATATAAAGATGGTTCGTCTGAATTAGTTTTTTATGGAGCCGATGAAAATGGGGAGGATATGTTGTTTCAAACTGAGGTGCTCCCTCCAGACCGACCAGAAAATGTTGGCCCTTTTTCAGAAGAGTTTCCAGCTTACAAAACGGCATCGGTATATACCCCGGATGAGGTTGATAAAAGTGGATTTCACAAATGGATGTGGGGCGAACGTTACCGAAAATATTACGCTACCAAGGTGAAAGCGCCAACCGTGCGCCTGGATACTTTGTATGAAGGACTTAAAGTGGTGCGAAAAGGAGGGGGAAACCAATCCAATTCGCTTCGATTGGAAGATAAGCAGGGGAGGCAATATGTAATGCGTGACCTCCGAAAAAGTGCCGAGAGATATCTTCAGGCCATGGCCTTTCAAGAGCAGTTTGTGATTGGACAATTTGAGAATACCTATACGGAAAAGATGTTGTTGGATCTTTATACTGGAGCACATCCTTATGCACCATTTACCGTGGCCAAACTTTCCGACGCCGTAGGGATTTACCATACCAATCCAATACTATATTATGTGCCCAAGCAAGCTGTTTTGGGTGATTTTAATGCTGAATTTGGGGATGGACTTTATATGATCGAAGAACATGTGTCGAATGGGCATGACAATTTGGAAAGTTTTGGACGTACGAAGAAAATTGAAAGCACCTACGATTTTATAAATAAGCTCAGAGAAGATGAGGAGTATCAATTGGACCAAAAGGAATACGTGAAAGCCCGCCTTTTTGATATTCTGCTTGGCGATTGGGACCGACATGTGGACCAGTGGCGTTGGGCAGAATTTAAAACAGCAGATGGCATTAAATTGTATAAGCCCATTCCAAGAGACCGTGATCAGGTATTTTCTCGTTGGGGCGATGGACTTGTAATGGGATTTGGTTCTAGAGCAGTACCGGCACTCCGAATTTTTGAAGGGTTTCATGATGAAATCCGAAGTGTAAAAGGGTTTACTTCCTCACCAAGAACTTTTGCCTTGGATATGGCATTGTTATCGGAAACAGATTTGGAATTATGGGAGGAGCAAGCCAAATATCTTCAAGACCATCTTACCGAACAAGATATTGATGAGGCCTTTTTGGCATTTCCAGTAGAGGTTAGGGACGAAACGGTTGATGAAATTAAAAGGACCTTATTGGCCCGTAAAGCCAATTTAGTGACCACTGCCCGAGACTATTTTGAGGTGCTGAACAAGTACAGCGTTATCACGGGGACCGATAAGGACGATTATTTCAATATTGTTTCTTTGTCCAATGGCGAAGTGGAAGTGAGGGCGTACCGCATAAAAGGAGGGGAGTTTACAGATTTGTTTTTTCATAAAACCTATAACCCAAATTTCACCAAAGAAATCTGGATTTATGGTTTGGACGATGATGACGAGTTTGAGGTGAATACCGCAACATCCAAAATAAAAGTGCGTATTGCAGGAGGGCAGAACAACGACATCTATAAAGTTTCCGAAGACTCTAAAAAGGTGTTTGTTTACGACTTCAAATCCAAGAACAACACGTTTGATGAGGCCTATGGTGGTAAAATTAAACGGGTAGATGATTATCAGGTCAACACTTATGAATTCCTAAAAGTTAATGCGAGCAACAACCAAATTTTTCCGACCATAGGATTTAACCCAGATGATGGCGTTCGAATTGGACTTGTGGACACGTACACCATAAATGGTTTCCGAAAAAATCCATTTACCCAACAGCATAGATTTAATGTGGCCTATTATTTTGCTACCAAGGGATATGATTTGGGTTATAAAGGAGAGTTTGCCCATTTGTTCAATAATGTCAACCTAGAAATCGATGCAAGGTTTACCAGTCCTAATTTTACCCGAAACTTTTTTGGCTTTGGGAATGAAACCGAAAACAACGATGATGATGAGCCATTAGGTTTGGACTATAATCGGGTACGGATTCGAACATTGAGATTTGCTCCATCACTGATTTGGAGAGGGTATTTGGGATCTAAAGTGCGTCTTGGTTTGGTTTACGAAAACATTGAAATTGAAGAAACCGACAACCGTTTCATCAATGAGTTTTATGTGGAAAATGGGACTGAAAGCCGCAAGAGTTTTTATGGAGTCGATGGAGAATATAATTTTTCAAATACGGATAACAGCGCTTTTCCGACTATGGGTATGGACTTTAGCTTGCAGGGAGGATACCGAATCAATATAGAAGATTCCTCCAGAACATTTGGATATATTGCCCCCAGTTTTTCCATTGACCATAAGATCACTCCGGATGGCAGGTTGGTTTTTGCCACCAAATTCAAGGGAGAATTTACTTTAGGCAATGGCTATGAGTTTTATCAAGCTGCAAGCATCGGTGGCAACAATGGTTTGAGAGGTTTCCGTTTTCAGCGTTTTACGGGAAAAACGGCCTATTATCAAAATACCGATTTGCGCTATAGCTTTTTAGGTCAAAAAACTGGATTAATGCCTGTTACTCCGGGTATTTATGCAGGTTTTGATTATGGTAGGGTATGGTTCCCTGGAGATTCTTCGGACAAATGGCACAACTCGTATGGAGGTGGCTTCTTTTTGAACGGTACTGATATTATAACCGCCAACGTTGGACTCTTTAATAGCGCAGACGGACTTCGGGTGGCTTTCGGACTTGGATTTGGATTTTAGTTCAAGGTGAATTGATAGATGTTTCGACCTCCAAATTTATTTTGCTCGTCCGCAATCATTATAGTCTTGTTATTGATGAAAACTACAGATTCAATTTGTGTGGAGCAATGTAAATCTATGATTTCAATTTTGGCCTTAGAAAAATCAGGAAGTTTAAATTCCCGAAGTACAATCAACTGACCATAGGTGAGAAGCGCAATAGTTTTTCCGTCTGGCGATAAATCTGCACTGGTGACGGAACAACGATTCTGATCGGCACATAAAAACAACGAGTCCAATAATTCGGCTTTGTATTCCCCCTCTTGATCGGGAACCCGATAGATCAATGTTTTTCCAGAATACGGCCTGGTTCTATTTTTGGTGAAGATGTACAAATGACCATCCCAATGGAATATTCCTTCCGTATCATAATACAAACTGTCCTTTTTTGGCGGGAAATCTTTTTGCTGGGGATATTTAAACTTTATTTTTTCGGCATTGGGCTCCTTTTTGTCCAATTCCGATTTGGGAATTTTATAAATGACCAAGTCCTCTCGCTCGTTGGCATTATTTCCAAAATCACCAATGTAAAGATTGCCTTCTACGTCTTGGGTCATGTCTTCCCAATCTTGGTTTTTGGCATGGTCTATTTTTAGCGACTCCAAGATTTCACCAGATTTATTGACCTTGTAAATCTCATCTTTGTTTCCACTATCCTCAATCACCCATAAAGAGCCATTACCAGCAGTTTCTATTCCTGAAACTTCTTTTAGTTGCTTCGGGAATTTACCGAGCGGTTCCAAGAGTCCATGGTTTTGGGCACATGCCTGAACCATAATCAGCAGAAATATGGGAATGCATTTATTCATCGGACTCTTTAATGGGTAAATAGATTTCGGCGGTCCACTTCAGCTGATTGCCTTCATTTTTTGGGTTGTCGTGAAACACCTCGAAAGGGGTGTTTTTAACTTCGATATTGTGTTTTTTTGCATAGTCTAAAAGGGCATACCAAGCCCTATCGGAAGTGATATAGTTGCCATTGTATTCTGCTTTTAACGCCCTTTTTCTAAAAACTCGTTTGTATTCGATATCCGTTCCAAGGGGCAATTTTTCCGAGCGAATGATGGGGCGCCCAAAATTAAATTGAATACTATCGTTCTCTTGGTTCCAATCGGTGATTTCAATCACTGGAAATCCATCAAACTCAACACCATTGTCCAAAAGCGTTCCCATAAGGTAACTAAAATTCCGCATCATTTCATCAGCCTTTTCCAATTGGGTTGTTTTTACGGGAATGTAGGCAATGTATTTTGTGGGCATTTCTTCTTCACCTATAATGGTAACCTTGAATTTGTCCTTGTGTTCGTCAAGATCTTCCATAAAACCCAATACAATTTGCCTGCTGCGCTTTTCAAAATCGGTATCGGTAAAAGGTATGGTCAATTTATTTTTAAGGCTATGGTCTTCATCGTGAATAGCAACCCTAACCCTCGATGTTGAATCTGTGAGCGGCTCTATTTCCCAATGGTAAATATGGGTTGAGTCGCCAAACTTCATTGTTTGGGTGAGGTGCAACAAATCACCATCCTGCTCGATTTTTTCTGAATTATTCAGATTACGCGCCCAGTGTTTAAGGCTCTGATTGATTTCACCAGGAAAAGTAGCTGCCTTAAATCGGATAATATAGTCTGAAGGTTTTAATAATAGATACCATATAATGGCTCCCGCCACGAGGGCGAGAAGAACTGAAAAAATCTTCTTCATAACTAAGCGGCAAAATTACTAATTAGCCTTTGGTCATGTCCAATTTATCGATTATGAATTTACCGAGGTCCCTTCCTTGCTTAATTCCCACTTCGATGGCAGCGCGATAATGGATTCCTCCGTACATTCTGCTCATGGCTGCTTCATCGGCAGCTTGGTTAAATGAAGTAAAGGAACGAACGGGAAGGCCATAGGCTACTTCGGTATCGTCATCAAAAGCAAAATTATCGCCAAAAACGCTGGTTAAGGCTGTTGAGGCTGCTCCAGAAACTACACTGTGTCCGCTGGTATATTCCGGAAAAGGAGGTGTTTGAAGCACAGGCTCCCAGCTATCATCGATATATTCGTTAATAACAGTTTCTGGGCGAATCAGGTTACTTCTGTATTTTTCATCCCAACAGCTGATAAAAGCATCAGCAATGGCAATGGAAGTTTTGGTATAGGCATAAACTGTCTTGGCAAAATCGGCATCTGTTTTTCTGGCGGCAATTTTTGTGATACCGATCCAGTGTGCTCCTGGAGTGATTTTTTTGGTGGCAAACATTAAGTGGCCACGGGTAACAGATACATAAGGGTTACAATCCCAAAATTGTGCAATGGCAATTTCCTCCGATTTATCACCTTTTCCGATCATACTTTTACGCACTTCGTATACTTCCATCAACTCTTGGTAAAATTTAGAGTCTTTTTCCATAGAAAATTCTGGAGGAGGAATAGGCTTGAATTGCTGTGCCGAATCAATGGCAAACGGACGTATTTTTTCCCAATGTGGCTCAATGCCGTTCATGTATGCCGGTGGTGTTGGCTGCCAACGCGAAGGATCTTCAGAATCGACAGAAAATTTGGGCATGGTACGGGTTTCTTTGTAGTTATCCTTATTCATCCATTCGGCAACAAAATCCGCAACTTCCAGTCCATAAGCTTTAGATGCCGTAAAAACAGGCTCATTCTTTTCCATCCAAATAGTGTAAAGACTATCTCTAAAAACCTCTAATTTTTCTTCTGAGAAAATCAATCGTTTGCTCAGATCCATATGTGCAATCATTGCAGCCATATCGTAGTTGAGGTTTTCTGTACTTTTTGGTTCTGGAATATGGCCCAATTCGGTAACCTGACCGGCCAAAGATTTATAATTGCCATCCTTCTTGGTCATGATTTCAAAAGCGGCAATATTCGGGTAGGCAAATATTCTACTGGCCACAGGAGGGGAGAAAATATCATGAATCATGATTTCGATAACCTTGTCCACCGATGCATGGTATACTTCTGGTGAAATTTCAATGGGTTCTTGTTTTTTTTGACATGATGCCAAAACCAATACAACTGCTGCAATTAAACTTATTCTTTTTTTCATGCCCTTGCGATTAATCATTGATGCTATATACTTGTGCCCGATCATTATTGAATACGGCCAACAAGTATTTTTTGTTGTTTAATATAATAGTTTTTAAGTGTCTTATAGATTTTTTGGTGAAATCTAATCCCAATTGGTTGCCCAGAACAATATTTCCTTCATTGCTTAGCAGTGCTCCCGGGAATGAGTCCATTCTTCCATGGTAGGGTTTTACACCGAAGTAGTTCCCTGCCATCAGTGCTTCGGGCGTTCCATCTTCATTAAAATCCTCTATTAAAAAGGTCATAATGGGAGAAACCTGTAGCTCGTTTTTGAAGGGGACAAAGATAAATTGTCCGTTATCATTTCTTAAATAACCTGATTTAAGTGTGTTAACTTCCAAAACAGTTGATGATTTTAAGGCATCATCGCCAAAGATTTCTTCTACGGTGGCTCCTGCAAAAGATTTGTATGTGGTATATTTTTTCTTCAAATAAACCATTTGTGATGCAAGTCCGTCCAAATTTTCCAGCGGGTAGTATTTCCCGTTTTTTTCCATGGCGGTAACGGTTTCGGTTTGTCCGTTATCATCAAAATCATTAAAATATAATTTCATGGGATAGGCTTCGGAAGCCTTGAATTTGGAATTGGTGCCCCAATTGCCCAAAAGGTAGTCCGTATCTCCGTCACCATCCATATCAAAAGCTTCTATGGCTTGCCAAAGGCCAGAAATATTCGTTTGTTTCACTTCTGTAAAAGAGTCATTTTGATACTTTAAAAACTTGGGGGCCATCCATTCCCCTACCAAAATAAGGTCGGTGACACCATTCCCATCAAAATCGCTCCAAATAGCATCGGTTACCATACCCTTGCTTATAGATTCAAAACCTTTTTTCGGGCTAAAAGTACCGTTATTGTTTTCCAAAAGGTAGGAGGTTGCGGCTGCACCAAAATTAGCGGTAATGGTATGCCCACCAATAAACACATCCAAATCACCATCATTATCAAAATCGAATGGTCTGATTACGGAAGAATTTTGAAAATACTCTGGAAGTTCTCCACGTTGAAATGTGCTGTCCTGTTGCACATAATAAGTGTCTAAAAGCGGCTCGGATGGACCAAAAAAGTCCCCGCCCCCAGCTGAAATCATCAAATCATTTTTCCCATCATTGTTGAAGTCAGCTATGCTGGCAGAAATTTGTTCCTTAATAGAATCAATTTGTATGGTATTGAATGTATTGGTCACAAAAACAGAATCCTGTTGAACAAAAACTTGAGAAGGCCCGTATTTGGAGCCTCCAAAAAAGAGGTCTTCTTTTCCATCCCCATTCAAATCGCCAATGGCCAAAGCGGGGCCTCTATCGGAAATTTGATAGGGAATCAGTTTTTCTCGGATAAAGTCTATGTAGTTGTCCTCAACATGGTTAAAGTCTAGGCCAAGATTAGTGTCAACCAAAGCAAATAAGGGATCTTTAACCTTGTTTTGCAATATGTAATCAAAAGGTTTTATGTTGTTAGGCTCAATGGTGAGCGTCTGATTTGCAGCTACATTTTTTAGCGTCTGGTATGTTCTGTCAGGCCAAATAATTCTAATACTATCTATTTCAGAGGCATTTTGAAATCCAAAATGAATCATTGGCTCGGATGATGCTTGAAAACCTCGTGTTGGGAAAAGTTCCTTGAACTGAAGGCCGCCATCCACATAAGCAAATGCTTTGGTTCCAATGCCAAATTTGTTTTCGTTGGTGTAGTTGAATTTCAGCTTAAGAAAAGATGCTTTGTCGTTTGTTTTGTTAATGTACAAAGAAACGGGTTGGTTGATGTTGTTGGTCACCACATCCAAATCTCCATCACCATCAAGGTCGCCAATAGCCGTAGCACCAGATACCAAAGTGTCTTGTGTAATCCAATCTTCGGACATATTTTGAAACTGAAGGTCCCGGGCTCCTTTGAAAACATAATTGTGTACGTTTCCGGAAGGCATTAAATTCAAGGCTTGCTGATCTACCAATTTGGTATTGTCTATTTTTTGTTGAATCTGATCATTGGATACAAATTTGATGAAATCCAAATCGTTCGGTCTTTTGGGGATACCATTGGAAATAAACACATCTTGTTGGCCGTCTTGGTCAAAATCGGCAAAAAGTGCACTCCAACTCCAATCTGTGGCGGCAATTCCACTCATTAAAGCGGTTTCCATAAAATTACCGTCGGGTTGGTTTATAAAAAGCATGTTTCTTGTAAACTGATAGTGGTACCCAAAGCGGTCAATACGCATTTTTTGGGTCTGGACGTTATCATCTCCTTCTGATGATTTTAATGGAACTTCCTCCTCGGGCAGCATGTCGAGAGAGATTAAATCGGGACGCCCATCATTATTGATATCGGCCACATCATTGCCCATGGAAAAGCGGGATGTATGGCCAAAATATTGTTTCAAACTTTCTGTAAAGGTACCGTCTCCATTATTTAGATAGTAATAATCGTCTTCATGAAAATCGTTGCCCACATAGATGTCGGGATAGCCATCCTGATTAAAATCTGCAACGGCCAATCCTAATCCATAACCATTGATGCCACCATAAATACCAGCTTCTTCACTTACATCAACGAACTTGCCATTGTCGTTTCTTAGCAGTTTGTCCCCGGTTTCATATCGTCGCTCGTAACGTAGATCAAACTTTCCAAAGGAATTTTGGGTGTGTACGGCATGGTTCAAAAGGTACATATCCAAGTCACCATCCAAATCGTAATCGAAAAAAGCGGCATTGGAACTATAAGAATCGAAATCTAAACCATATTTGGCCGCACTTTCGGTAAAGGTATTGTCACCGTTGTTAATATAAAGTTCATTAAACCCGTTAAACCCATTGATGCCCACTACGGCGCAAACATAAATATCCAAAAGTCCGTCGCCGTTCACATCGGCCATGGTCACTCCTGTGTTCCAAGTGCTGTTGCCTTCAATTCCTGCAGCCCTGGAGATGTCTTCAAACTTTAGGTTGCCTTGGTTCAGGTACAGTTTGTTCTTCACCTGATTGCCACTCAGAAAAATATCCGGCAAACCATCATTATTTATGTCGCCAATGGAAACTCCACCTCCATTGTAATAATAGAGGTAGTCCAGAATACTTAAATCCTTGGAAGAGGTAAGGGTATTGGTAAAAGTGACCCCAGTTTCTTCAGGTGATGGGTTTTCAAAAAGATTCCCACCCTTTTTGCATGAAACAACAAGGGCTGTCAATAAAAGTATGATGCAAAACCTATTCATTGAGGGCAAAAATCTTAGGTTTGTTGTTGTTCACGGCTGCAATTACGTAGATTTTACCGTTTTTATCCTTGAATTGTTTCAGATATTTTACTTCATCCCTCACTTTAAATCCACTGGTTTCGTAATCTTGCCAGGTGAAGTTCATATTTCCATCGCCTAGCAATAGATTCCCTTGACTTGCATCCAAACGGGAAAACTGTGGTTTAAATTCGTAGTTGTTTCCTGCCATGATCAAATCAAGGTTGCCATCTTTGTTTACATCGGCACAGGTAATGTCGCAAACACAGGAAAGTTGCACCCTTGGCGGTAGATTTTTAATCGTGAATTTTCCGCCTCTTTCATTAATGGCAATTACGGAAGCTGAAGTCTCCGCTTTTTTAACAATCGATTTTTCCATCACTTCTTCTGGAAATAATTGTTGGATGGTTCGTTGCGCGTAATCTGAGGCTTTTAGGTTTTGTTTTTTTAAGGAGGGCAATTGGTCTGTAAGTTCCCTTTTTTGATGGATGGGATAGTCACCACCATTTTCTTGCATGGTCACAATTTGCTCCAATGTGCCATTGTTATCGTAGTCGTTGATGTACATTTTCATCGGGGCGTAATCCGTTGGTTTGTAGTGCAGGTTCAATCCTTGATTTCCGAGAATTAAATCGAGGTCACCATCCCCATCGAGGTCGGCGGTTTCCACGGTGTTCCACCATCCATATAAGCTATCCAATGAAGTTGACATTTTGGCCAATCTTCTTCCCGTGTTTTTATAAATTTTTGGGGTGTCCCAATCGGCAGTAATGATAAGATCTTTTTTTCCATCACCATCCATATCTTCCCATTTGGAATCGGTGACCATACCTGCATCCTTTAGGTCGTAACCAGAGCGTTCCGTTACGTTGGTAAAAGTACCATCACCCATATTTTCCAATAGAAGGTGGTCTGGTGATATGCCGTACACACCCACTACGCTGCGAGAACCAATGAAAATGTCAATGTCACCGTCATTGTCAAAATCGTAGGGAGCAATGGTGGAAATATTTTTAAAGGTGGAAGGAAGTTCTTTTTCAGATTTTGAAAAATTTCCACTACCATCATTCAAATACAATCGCGCTGAATAATTTCGCAATTCATCTACATTGTTTCCACCAGAGCCAACAATCAAATCCACGTCTCCATCGCCATCGGCATCAAAAAATGCGGCAGCAACATCTTCATGCTCTTTCCCCTCTTCAAAAACGGCAGATGATTTTTGTGTTACTTTTCCATTTCCCCGGTGAAGATAAATAGTGCCGGACTGGCCCTTTGCACCTCCAATATAGAAGTCTTCATGCCCATCCCCATTTACATCTGCTACCGCCAAAGAAGGTCCTTCTTGTGATAATTTATGGGAAATGAGTCCTTCGTAATCAAAATCGTTGTAATTGTCCTCTTGGTGCTTGGCAGTCAAATTATTGTCCAATTCCGTTAAGAAAGGTTTTTTGTTCAGCTTTTTGGGTAATTTATACGCTTCGGTAGCATTGGAATGCTCTAGCGTCAACACTTGGTTCGCGGGGACATTTTCCAATTTTTGGGTACGTTCATCGGGCCAAACAATGCGAATGGAATCTAATTGTTCGGTTTTGCCCAATCCAAAAGTCATATCATACTGCACCGAAGATTGAAATCCACGGGAAGGAATTAATTCTTGGTTCACAATGTTGCCATCAAAATATAATTTTGCCAGAGTGCCCACTGCAAAGGGGTTGTTTTCAGGTCCTTTGAATTTTAATTGGATGTAATTGTTGTTCAACTGTGATTCCGTATTGTTTCGGTAGATAAATGCGGGTGTGTTCACATTATTGATGACCAAATCCAAATCCCCGTCGTTGTCCAAATCGGCATAAGCGGCTCCATTGGAGCGGGACGGAAGTTCAAATCCCCAATCCTTATTGGCATTTGTAAAGGTGATATCCCCATTGTTTTTATAGGCATAGTTAGGTTGAGGCTTTACTGGCATTTTACTAATGATGGAATCGATAGACTCCTTTTTACCTGTCAATGCCATTTTTTGGACGATTTCGTTGGCAAAAAAGTCCACAAAATCCAAATCGGTTAGGTCGTGGTTAATGCCGTTGGTGATAAAAATATCCTTTAGCCCATCATTATCCATATCGAACATGAGTCCAGCCCAACTCCAATCCGTTGCATCAATTCCACTGTAGTATGCCACCTCTGAAAAGGTGCCATTCCCATTATTGAGCTGTAGTGTATTTTGAATGTATTGTTGGCCAAAATCTTTGTCCTGTTTTAGGTTGAAGATATTGTAACCTTCAAATTCCATCACAGATTTTACCCTTTGTTCCTTTTCTGGAAGCATATCGGTAATAAAGATATCGTTGTGCCCGTCGTTGTTAATGTCGGCAATATCAACACCCATTGCGGATAGACTCAAGTGCGAGGTCCAATCCTTGATTTCTTCTTTAAAGGTGCCATCCTTTTGGTTGATATAGAGATAATCCCTTTCATAAAAATCGTTGGAGACATAGATGTCTGGATATAGGTCACCATTAAAGTCGGTAACCAATACGCCCAAACCAAAACCGATTAAACTTCCATAAATTCCGGCTTCTTCGCTTACATCCACAAATTTTCCATTATCGTTTCTCAAGAGCATATCGCCCACACCTTTGAAAATATGGGGTACGCCCTCCCAATCTTGAGCCCTAACGTCACGCTGTTCTGCATATCCCAAACTACTTACTGGAATATTACTGTTGTTAAGAATGTAGGCATCCAAATCTCCGTCTTTGTCATAATCAAAGAAAGTGGCGTGTGTGGTAAATCCGGTTTTTGCCAGATTGTATTCTTCTGCCTTTTCACTAAAAGTTAAGTCTCCATTGTTGATGTACAAATCATTATCATGGTTGTTGCCTTCCAAGTTTCCAGCGTTGGAAACATAAATATCCAAAAGGCCATCGTGGTTGATATCGACCATGACCACACCGGTAGACCAAGGTTTGTTTCCGAGTACACCAGCAGATTCGGAGATGTCTTCAAATTGCATATTCCCTTTATTCAGGTAAAGTCTATTGGGCTCCATGTTCCCTGTGAAATAAACATCTTGTAGTCCATCATTGTTGATGTCTCCAATTGCAACCCCGCCACCGTTATAGAAATTACGGTATTTGAATATGTTGAAGTTTTTTTGGTTCGCTACTTTATTGATAAAAGTGACCCCAGTTTCCTCTGGTTTTAACAATGTGAAGAGCGTTTCCGTTTTGTTTTCTTCAACAACTTCATTTGCAACTTTGTTTTTACAGGATATGATACCTAAAAAAAGTATGCAAACGGTTATATGGTTCAGTTTCATTGATAGTTCTTTTTTTGACCAAAAAATAGGATTTGTTTATTTCATTTTATTGAATGAAAAACATTTTTCCCGTTTTAAATTGGCTTTTCTAATTCATTCACAAATTTTGAAACTTTTCTGCTGTTTCTAGGATGCTGTAATATAGTTCAATGCGAAGCGTACAATCTACCAAGTTGAAGGCTTATCTCAAAATAATTGGAAGCTATTAATATTTCATTAATCTTTTCTTTGTTGATATTTATGGCTTGTTCAAAAAAAGTAATGCCGCCCATGGATTGTGGGCGGCATTTGTGCTAATAAAACAGCTTAAACTTTATACTATTGGTAACCTGGGTTTTGAACCAAGTTTGGATTGGCCAAAACATCGGAAACTGGAATTGGGAAAATCAATCTTGTTGCATCTCCAGCTTCTTTAAGGTTCCAAGCTCTTAGGTATTGACCAAATCTGATCAAATCTTGTCTTCTTACCGCTTCTTGGTACAATTCACGTCCTCTTTCAGCCAACAAATCATCTTCTGTGATTGTGGCTAAGGGAGAAGCACCTCGGATAGCGCGGAGATCATTAATCATGGCCAATGGGCTGTTCCCCATTCTGAACATGGCTTCGGCTTTCATTAGGTAAGCATCGGCAAAACGATATTTAACCACGTGTTGTCTTCTGTCTCCACCTTCCTCATTTGGGTGATATTTCAACATTCGAATACCAGAGGTTTCCAAAACAGCATCATCACCTGGAGAGGTATATTCTGCTTTTTCAGTTTCTCTTGTAAACACCAATGGAATTCCACCAACATTATCTCTAGCATTTAATGGAGTGCCATCTTGCTCGTATTGTTGGTTGATCAAAAATCCTAAACCAATACCTAGGTTTTCTGCATTTGCTGTACTTGGGTCGTGTACCATACCTCTACGCTCTTCTTGACCGTCACCGGGATAGTTAGTATCAGAAGGTCCCTCGAAAAGGTCGTAGAACTCCGCAAGCGTGGTGAATCCGTTCCAACCACCTCCGTCATTAAATCCGGGGAAGTTTTGGTTGTAGTGCAACGTATGCCACATTCTAGAACCTGCGTCTGCAGGTGACCACCAAATGGTCTCTACATCGTTGCTTGGTCTAAAAATATCGAAGAATTCTCCTTCGGCAGCTAGGGTGTAACCGCTTGCTGCAATTTCATCAACGGCATCGATAACCACTTGCATGTCTGCAGGGTCTGGAGCTGTTTCAAGGTAAACATGCTTGTTCAAATGAACTTTAGCCAATAGGTGCAGGGCTGAGGCTTTTGTTGGGTTCGATTTTAATGCAATACCGTCACCTGCAGTTACATCAGGCAAATCTTGTATGGCAATGTTCAAATCGTTTACAATAGAATCAATGGCAACCTGTCCAGTCAATACTTCTGGTATTGCACTGTTAGGAAGGTCAACATCCCTGTATGGAACCTGTCTCCACATATCCAAAATCCAGTGCATGGCCCACGCTCTGTAAAAACGAGCCGCAGCTTTTTGCTCTGTAATGTTGCCGCCGGCCGTATTCACACTTTTTGGGCTGATTACACGGGTTGCGTTAATGGTAACACTGTTAAGTTGTTGCCATGGTACAACAATGTCGGACAATTCTGCGTTCCAAGTTTGTCTGTGAATGGACAACCATCTACCGTTATCTCCCCAGTCTGTACCTCTAGTGGGTACAATATATTCGTCTGTAGAAACTTCGTTAAGTGCAAAAAGTCCTTCTTGGTTTCCTAATTGCCCTCCGGCAACAATATTTCTAAGGTTGGCAACTTCACCTTGTACGTTTGCCACACCAGCAAACCCGTCTGTTATTAATGAATCTGAACCTTCGATCTCCAAATCGGTGCATGAAAACACCAACGAGGCCAAAAGCGTAATATTTAAATATTTAGTTATTTTCTTCATGGTGCAATTTTTTAAAATGTAACATTAACCCCAAAAGTGAAAGTTCTCGGTCTTGGGTATTGAAGGTAATCAATAGAGGCCGATGGCAAACCGTTTGCAGGTACATCACTAGTGCTCACCTCAGGATCTAAACCACTGTAGTCTGTAATTAACCACAAATTCTGACCGTTTACACTTAAACGCATACTCTTTAGAGAGCCATCGCCACTTAATGGAACGTTATATGAAATGGAAGCCGACTGAAGTCTTACAAAATCACCTTTTTCCAAGAAATAGGTACTTGGGTTAGTTGCAGATAGGGTAATTCCTTCATCAACCACACTTTTCAAGTTATTTCTACTACCAATCTGTGGAGCCGCAAACAAGGCGTTGGCCGTATTGTTGTACACATAATGACCAAATTGTCCAGAGAAGAATACGGAAGCATCCCAATTCTTATAAGATGCCGAAGTAGAAAAACCTGAAATAATCTTTGGAAGACCAGACTTGTCTAAAATGGTTGGGTCTGTCTCTACGTTATTATTGTCATCAACCAAACGAAGGTTATAGGTGAACAATGGTTTTCCGTTGGTCAAGATTTGGGAAGTAGTTCCCGTAAGCCCTTGTCCGTAAAGGTTACCCGCTTGAATGTTTGGACCATCGTAATCGGTAAGTTCGTTTTGGTTGTATGAGATATTAAAGTTTGCATTCCAGTTGAAATCTTCACCTCTTAATATGTCGTAATCCAAGCCCAGTTCGATACCTTGGTTGATGATCACACCATCAACATTTTGGAAAACGAATGGAGAAGTTGCCGGCTGTACGGCTGGCAAATTCAATAGAATGTCTCTTGTTTCCTTACGGTATAAATCGATGTTACCTGAGAATCTATCATTATTAAACCCAAAATCAATACCGAAACCATATTGGGTTGTTTCTTCCCATTTAAGGTCTGGGTTGGCAAATGCAACTTCAGAAGTTGCAGGTGGGGTAATTTGTGAATTTGCACCAATACCTAGTTGGTTCCATCTTGTTCTGTTCACAAATTGACCATATCCAAGACCGTCTTGGTTACCTGTGATACCCCAGCTCAATCTCATTTTTAAAGTTGAGAAGGCATCTCCTGTAAAGTCTTCTTCGTTTAATTTCCAAGCAAATGCTGCTGATGGGAAGTACCCGTACTGATTGTTTCCACCAAATCTTGAAGAACCATCCGCTCTTACTGTGGCAGTGAACAAATACTTGTCGTATAAAGTATAATTTACTCTTCCGAAGAAAGACTGAAGTTCATCCGTATTATCAAAAGTATCTACCGTAAATGCATTGATTGGAATGTTGGGCAACGATAATGTTGACTCGTTCACATTTGGTGTTAGACCCAAAATTCTGAATTGGTCTCCCGCATCTGGATCATTTTGAAACGTACCGATTCCGTATGCTTGATAGTTGCTTGCAAGCCCATTGGTTGCATCATAAGCACTGTTGGTTGCATCGATAATTTGACCTAGGTTGGAAGTTCCGTACCCTTGTCCCAACATGTTCTCACCTTTTCTGTTAAAATCTTGAAAAGAGAAACCGATAAGCGCATCGAGACTTGAGTTTTCGTACTGTTTATTGTAGTTTAAAGTAAGCTCTACCAAACGGTTCTCTGTATCCAAATTGCTAACTGCCGCACGGCCATTGTTTTCTGCACCGTTGTTCAAAGCGAGTATTTGTGGCCCTGAAACCTGACCTCTTGTGGAGCTGGAAGTATCGTATCCCATATTTACCTTTGCAGTCAACTCTTCAGTAATGTCATATTCCAGAGATAAGTTCCCAAGGAATCTGTCTGTGTGAGTGTTGTCATCGTAATAGGCCAAAAGGTTGGCAGGGTTTCTATCTGGTGCAGCGCTAATATTTGGATTTGCCCTTAGCGTAGGATTCGCATAATATGCGGATGCAAGCAAGTCACCTGTGCTACCGGAAGTTCTACTGATAAAGGGTGCCTGGTCATTAATTCTTGACACGGTAGCTTGTAAATTTACCCTGAACTTGTCGTCAAAGAAACGGTGTGCAGCATTCACTCTACCTGTAATTCTTTCCAAGTTGGTGTTTTCAATCACCCCAAATTGTTTGGAATATCCAAAAGTAGCTCTCACATTACCTTTACCATAGTTTTGGGAATAAGACAAGTTGTTGTCCGTAGAAGCTGATGTTCTAAAGATATAATTTTGCCAATCGGTAGCGCCTCCTAGGTTTGAGCCTCCACGCTCGATAAACTCTTCAGCAGTCAACAAATCATAAGTATTGGCTACTTTAGAGATACTTAAGTTGGTAGAAAAACCCCATTGTCCCTGAGAACCACCACCTTTACCGGATTTTGTAGTAATTACAACAACACCATTGGCACCTCTAGATCCATAGATAGCGGTAGCGGAGGCATCTTTCAAGATACTCATGCTTTCAATGTCATTTGGATTCAAGAAGTTCAACGGGTTTTTGGAGCCACTGGTACCAACACCAACATCTGCACCGCTGGCGGATACACTTTCGTTGGTTACAGGAACCCCATCGATAACAAATAAAGGACTGTTGTTCGATCTAACTGAAGCGGTACCACGAATTCTTAAGGCAATACCAGCACCGGGCTCACCACTCGATTGAGTGATCTGAACACCTGAAGTCTTACCTTGGATCAATTGTTCTGGGGATGAAATAACCCCTCCGTTAAAATCTTCGGAGGTTACTGCAGCAACCGAACCGGTCGCATCTTTAACTGTAGTTTGACCATAACCAATAATTACCACCTCATCCAGTGCCTGAGCATCTTCTTGTAAGGTTACATTAATGGTAGATTGGCCATTTACAGGAATTTCTTGGGTACTGTAGCCTATGTAGCTAATTACCAATACCGCAGAACTTCCAATGTCACTTAAGGTATAATTACCATCAAAATCGGTCTGCGTACCATTGGTAGTACCTTTTACCAACACGCTCGCTCCTGGTAACGGTCCGTTAGCGTCCGAAACGGTACCAGATACGGTTTGAGCCTTTGCCAACCCGAAGCACAGAAATGCCCCAAGAAGCAAAAAGCTTTTTAGTAGCGTCATCTTCATAATTAATTTAAAGTTTAGTTAATTTTAATTCAATGATTAAACATATATAAAAAAAGGGTTAATCAAAATTTAAACATATCGCATTATGCAACGAAAACGGTTTCGTGTTGATAACTTAAAAAGTGTAAAATAGACAATTATTAGTCTGTTTACTTTTATTTTTTTTTGAAAAGAAGTGTATAAATTACGAATACCGCAATAATTACTCTAATATAACATAATATTATTTGATTGCTTTACGATTGTCAAATTTTAGGATGGTAACCTCAATTTTATTGTTAAAAAGAAGCATTTTATCCGCTTATTTATACTTTATTGACTAATTTTCCATGTTATTCCAAACATGAAAATTCCACATAGTTGAAAGCAAAGATTACTTTAAAAGATATTGCGCGGGAATTAGAGGTGTCCATTTCCACGGTTTCAAAAGCTTTAAAGAATAGCGAGGAAATTAGCCGCGATACCAAGGACAAGGTACAGGCCTTTGCCAAACTTTACAATTACAAGCCCAATAATATAGCAATCAGCTTAAAAAATAAACGAACCAAGAATATAGGGGTAGTTATTCCTGACATTGTTCACCATTTTTTTACCACTGTTATTCGTGGAATCGAAAAATATGCCAATGCAAAAGGGTACAATGTAATCGTCTGTTTGTCCGAAGAATCTTTTGACAAAGAAGTGATCAACATGGAGATGTTGGCCAATGGGAGTATTGATGGTTTTATTATGTCACTTTCCTCCGAAACCCAACGAAAGGCAGATTACAACCATTTAAAGGAAGTTACAGAACAAGGAATTCCAGTGGTATTGTTTGATAGGATTACCCAAGAGGTTGAATGCGACAAAGTGGTTATTGATGACGAATTGGGCGCCTACCAAGCCACCCAAAAATTTATTGAACAGGGGAAGAAGAAGATAGCTCTGATTACCACCGACGATTATTTGAGTGTAAGCAAGGAACGTACCAATGGTTATTTAAAAGCATTGGAAGAAAGTAAGCTTGGTGTGAACGAATCGCTCGTGCTTAAAATGCACTCCATGGAAATGGATGAACAAGCCATTAAGGATTTTTTGAATGAACAAGAACCTGATGCCGTGTTATGCGTAAATGAGATTTTTGCAGTTTACAGCATGCGTCTGGTTCAAGAGAAAGGGTTGCGAATTCCAGAAGACATTGCTTTTATCGGATTTACCGATGGTGTTTTGTCCAAATATGCCAACCCCAGTCTAACGGTTGTGGCACAACACGGTGAAAAAATGGGGGAAGTTTCCGCTAAAATGCTCATCGACAAAATAGAAAGTGAAGCCGAGGAAGAAACCTATCAAACCAAAATTCTGGAACCAACCTTGGTAATTAGGGATTCCATTGCTCATTGATTTTCTAGACCGAAAAACAGCTTCAATTTCATGAAAACAAATCACCTACTCGCTTTTTTGGTTGTTTTTGCCACTTTATCTTCGTGTAAGCAGAAAACCGCAACTAAAACCACTCAGCCCATATCTATGAAAAAGAAAGAAGTAGTTTACCAGGTTTTTACCCGATTGTTCGGGAATACAAACACGACCAACAAACCCTGGGGAACCATAGCGGAAAATGGTGTGGGTAAGTTTGCCGACTTTACCGATCAAGCACTTCAAGAAATAAAAGACTTGGGCGTTACCCATATTTGGTACACAGGGGTGCCGCACCATGCGGTGATCAACGATTATACGGCTTACGGAATTTCGAACGACGATCCAGATGTGGTGAAAGGACGGGCAGGCTCCCCCTATGCCGTTAAGGATTATTATAATGTGAACCCAGACTTGGCTCTGAACCCCGAAAATCGCTTGCAAGAATTTAAAGACCTTATAGAAAGAACCCATAAAGCAGGTCTAAAAGTAATCATCGATATTGTTCCCAACCATGTGGCCCGTAATTATGAAGGAGCGACCAACCCAGATGGAGTCTCCGATTTTGGAGCTGCCGATGATACCGCCAAGGAATACGATGTAAATAATAATTTCTATTACATTCCCGGTGAAGCCTTTAAAGTTCCTGATTGGCAAGATGGTTATTTGCCCTTGGGGGGAGATAAAAACCCTCTAGCAGATGCCAAATTTGAGGAAAACCCGGCCAAATGGACCGGAAATGGTTCCCGATTGGCGCAACCACATTTTAATGATTGGTACGAAACCGTAAAAATAAACTATGGTGTTCGGCCAGATGGCACCAAAGATTTTGATAAGTTGCCCGAGCCCTATCGAAATATGGATTATAAGGCACATTTTGAATTTTGGAAGGACAAAACATTGCCCGACTCTTGGAATAAATTCACGGATATTGCACTGTATTGGTTGGATTTTGGTGTAGATGGCTTCCGTTTTGATATGGCTGAAATGGTGCCTGTTGAATTCTGGAGCTATATGAATTCCAGCATCAAAATGAAAAATCCAGATGCATTTTTATTGGCAGAAGTGTACAACCCAAGTTTATATCGAGATTACATCCATTTGGGAAAAATGGATTACCTATACGATAAAGTTGAACTTTACGATAGCATCAAGCACATCATGAAGGGATATGGTTGGACCGATCATATTCCCGTGGTTCAACGAGGTATGGAGGATATTGAACACCATATGCTTCACTTTTTGGAAAATCACGACGAGCAACGTATAGCGAGTCCCGATTTTGCGGGTGACGCACAACTTGCCAAACCTGCAATGGTAGTATCGGCAACTTTAAGTACTTCCCCAACCATGATTTATTTTGGGCAAGAAGTTGGAGAACCAGGCGCCGAAGATGCTGGTTTTGGAAAACCGACACGAACTTCCATTTTTGATTATATCGGCGTGCCCCATCATCAACGATGGTTGAACAATAAAAAGTTTGATGGAGGCCAATTAAATGCGGAGGAAAAGGGGCTTCGTGATTTTTACAAACGACTGCTCAATTTTACCATAAAAAGCGATGCTTTGATGGGGGAGTATCAAGAAATTCACTTTTATAACAAGGATAACACAGAGGGCTACGACCATAGAGTACTTTCCTATGTTCGATGGAGTCCAGAGGAGAAACTCATTGTGGTTTCCAATTTTGATGCCGAGAAAAATTATGCCTTCGATTTAAAACTTCCTGAAGATGTGGTGTCCAAATGGAATCTAGCGGATGGAGAATATACCTTGGAAGATGAATTGTACGCTAAAGAAAAGCCCAAACTTCAAATAAAAGAGGGAAAAGGTCAATTTAAGGTAGAACTGGCACCTTTACAATCCTATATTTTTAGTATAACAGAATAATCCTGAATTAAATAAGGTGAAGTGGAATTTGAAGGATGATTCCTGTTGCTTAATTTCATTTTCAAATTGTATTTTTAGCAACCAACTAACAACCATAAAAAATGAGAAACTTACTTGTAACTTTAACTGCCATTATATGTTTAACAAGTTGTGAAATGACCAATTCTAAACCTTTGGTAATCGGACATAGGGGGGCCATGGGCCACGAAACCGAAAATACTTTGGCCTCTATCCAAAAAGCCATGGATTTGGGTGTGGACATGATTGAAATAGACGTGTTTAAAATTGAAAGCGGAGAAATCGTGGTTTTTCATGATGACACGGTAGATAGACTGGCCAATGCAAGTGGTCCCTTGGAACTTTTCAATATTGTAGACCTAAAAAAATTGACCTTGGATGGCGGTCACAAAATTCCGATGCTACAAGATGTCTTAAGGCTAATTGATAATAAAGTGGCTTTGAACATCGAGTTAAAAGGAGATGACACTGCCGATAGGGTTAATTTTATTGTTTCAAGTTATATTCAAAGGCAAGGATGGTCTCCGGAAAATTTTATTATTTCCAGTTTCAAATGGAACGAGTTGGAAGATATGCGTGAATACAACGACAGTATACAAATCGCAGTGCTGACCAGTGAAGACCCCTTAAAGGCCATAACCAAAGCAAAAGAGCTTAAAGCAACGGCCATTAACCCTCAATTTGAATCGTTGACACAGGAGAATGTAAGCCAAATTCATAAAGAAGGCCTTAAGGTGTATACCTGGACGGTAAACGAACCCGCTGACATCGAAAAGATGAAATCATTTGGGGTGGATGGGATTATCACCAATTATCCAGAAAGGGTGAACTAATGTTCGATGTAATCATTGTTGGAGGCGGTGCGGCCGGTTTTTATGGAGCCATTCATATAGCCGAGCAAGCGCCACATCTTAACATTGCCATTTTTGAACGAGGTAAAACCGTTCTGTCCAAAGTTAAGGTATCAGGAGGTGGTCGGTGCAACGTAACCCATGGAGAGTTCATGCCAAAAGAACTGACCACGAATTATCCAAGGGGAGAAAAAGAGCTTTTGGGCCCTTTCCATAAATATGCCCCTATGGATGTCATGTCCTTTTTTGAAGAAAGAGGAGTCTCTTTAAAGATTGAAGAAGACGGTCGCGTATTTCCAAAAAGTGATTCATCTCAATCCATTATCGATTGTTTGGTAGGTGAGACTGTACGCTTAGGGGTGAATATCCTCAAAAATAGTTCGGTAAAGCAAATTACAAAGGTGGATGACGGGTGGCAAATTACCACCATGAACAAACATTATCAAACCAAAAAATTATTGTTGGCCACGGGGAGTAATCCCAAAATTTGGAACATTTTGGAAGGCTTGGGTCATAAAATTGTTCCACCCGTTCCTTCCCTGTTCACATTCAATATAAAGGATGAAAGAATTGATGGTATTCCCGGGATAAGCACTAATGCCGAAGTTGAGGTGCTGCCCAAGAAAACTTTCATGGTGGATAAAAAAGCCCTAAATCTTAAAAGTAAGGTAAATCAAGATGTTGTTTTGTACTCTGATGGCCCTTTATTGATTACGCACTGGGGATTGAGTGGTCCGGCCATTTTAAAACTTTCTGCGTGGGGGGCCAATCTATTGCACGACTACCAGTATAATTTTAGAATCAAGGTAAATTGGTTGCCCGATTATTCAACCGAATCCATGGAAGCTTACCTAAGGGAAGTAAAACAAAAGGAACCTAAAAAAACAGTTTTTAGAACCCAAGCCGTGGACTTGCCCAATCGACTGTGGAAAAAATTGGTCGCAGGAGCCCAAATTTTGCCCGAAGAACGCTGGGCAGACTTGACCAAACAAAAGCTGCATGACTTGGCACATCAACTTACGGCCTGTTCTTTTAAAGTAGATGGGAAAAGCACCTTTAAAGAAGAATTTGTTACAGCAGGCGGGATTGATTTAAAGGAAATTGACTTTAAAACTTTCCAAAGCAAAATATACCCTGACCTTTATTTTGCTGGAGAAATCATCAATGTAGACGCGATTACCGGTGGATTTAATTTCCAAAATGCCTGGACAGGAGCCTATCTGGCCGCCCAATCTATTGCTTCATCCCTTTAATTACTGTAAAATAATAGCAATGATGGCAGCAATCGTAGCTCCCAAAACTGGTCCAACAATAGGAATCCAAGAATATGCCCAACCTTTATCTGCTTTATCTTTAATAGGAACCAAGGCATGTACAATTCGTGGGCCCATATCACGTGCAGGATTGATGGCGTAACCGGTTAACCCTCCCAAGGAAAGTCCAATACTCCAAACAATAAAAGCTACAGGAAGAGCTCCAAGTGAACCAAGACCAATTATGGTATTGTCCGTGGAAATTGTAGCATCTGTAAAAAATAACACCGCAAAAATGAGCACAAAGGTTCCCACGATTTCAGAACCAAGATTTAGCATGGTATTTGGAATAGCTGGCGAAGTGCAGAAAACAGCTCGTTTTAATTCACCATCATTAGTAGCCTCAAAATGCTTTTTATTGATAAGCCATACGGTAAACGCTCCACCAATCGCGCCAATAAACTGTGCCGCCACATACCCAGGAACTAAAGCCCAATCAAACTCGCCCGCAACGGCCAACCCAATGGATACCGCAGGATTGAGATGCGCTCCACTGTAGGGACCGGCAACCACAACACCCGTATAAACCGCTAAAGCCCATCCTGTGGTAATTACAATCCAGCCCGAATTGTTGCCGTAGGTATTTTGCAAACAAACATTGGCGTTTACGCCGCACCCTAAAACAATGAGTAGAAAAGTGCCTATAATTTCAGAAATAAAAGGAGTCATAAGTCAAAAATAAGTATGAAAGGAAATGTTATTCGGTTTCGGTCCAGAATTCCAAAGCTTTAATGGCTCGGTACCAACCCTTAATGTTTTTTTCGATGGTCTCTCGGTCTTCCGTTGGCGTAAAATGCACATCAGATTGCCATATATCCTGAATTTCAGCAGGATTCTCCCAGTAACCCACGGCCAATCCGGCCAAATAAGCCGCGCCCATCACAGTAGTCTCAACAATTTTGGGTCTAACCGTGGTAGTGTTCAACACATCAGCTTGAAACTGCATCAATAAATCGTTAACGGTAGCGCCTCCATCCACGCGAAGTTCTTTAATGGAAATTCCAGAATCAGCTTCCATTGCTTTTAAGATATCCATGGTTTGGTACGCAATGGATTCCAATGCGGCCCGTGCAATATGCGCATCGGTGCTTCCGCGGGTAAGTCCAAAAATGGTGCCTTGGGCATGTTGGTTCCAATGGGGTGCTCCGAGTCCAGCAAATGCAGGCACAAAATACACACCATCCGAACTATCAACCGAAGTGGCCAATTGTTCTACTTGGGACGATTTTTTAATAATGCCCAATCCATCCCGCAACCATTGCACTACGGCTCCAGCAATAAAAATACTTCCTTCAAGGGCGTAGTGTGTCTTTCCATTGATTTTCCAAGCTACCGTGGTTAAAAGGTTGTTTTCGGAAATAATGGGTTTTTCACCAATGTTCATCAACATAAAACAGCCTGTGCCGTAGGTATTTTTTACCATCCCTTTTTGGGTGCACATTTGCCCGAACAAAGCAGCTTGCTGGTCACCGGCAATCCCCGCAATCGGAATTTTAGAGGCAAAGAAATTTGGGCAGGTATTCCCATAAACCTCACTGGATTGTTTTACCTGTGGAAGCATACTTTTGGGAATTGTAAACAGTTCCAGTAATTCGTCATCCCATTCCATCGTATTGATGTTGAACAACATGGTGCGGCAGGCATTGGTTACATCGGTAATATGGAGCTTGCCCTCGGTCATTTTCCAAATCAACCAAGAATCTATGGTTCCGAGTACCAAATCCCCGTCCTCGGCCTTTTCACGAGCACCTTCCACATGATCTAAAATCCATTTTACTTTGGTGGCCGAAAAATAGGAGTCGATGACCAATCCCGTTTTTTCTCGAATCATTACCGATTTACCATCCTTTTTTAAGGTGTCGCAATAATCGGCAGTACGTTTGTCTTGCCAAACTATGGCATTATACACAGGCTGACCTGTATTTTTGTCCCAAACCACTACGGTTTCACGCTGATTGGTAATTCCTATGGCCGCCAATTGGTCGGCTTTCAGTCCTTTTTTACTTACCACTTCGGCTGCGACCCCAGCTTGGGTAGACCAAATTTCATCGGGATCATGTTCCACCCATCCAGGTTGAGGAAATATTTGG
Organism: Flagellimonas cixiensis; assembly: GCF_042134615.1. Lineage (GTDB taxonomy): Bacteria > Bacteroidota > Bacteroidia > Flavobacteriales > Flavobacteriaceae > Flagellimonas > Flagellimonas cixiensis. Next base: position 1,039,399 of record NZ_CP169639.1, on the reverse strand, counting down.
GTGAATTCTTTTTGGGCAATGGAAATAATAGTCCCTTTTTTGTCAAAAATTACGGCACGGGAACTCGTGGTGCCTTGGTCCAAGGCAAGGATATATTGGTTCATTTTGGTAATTTATGTGCGCTTGAATTTAATAAATTTAATCTGAGTAACAGTGAGCTAATTATGGAGAAAAGATTTGTTGCCCTTTTAAGGGGAATTAATGTTGGTGGTCAAAAGAAAATTAAAATGGCAGATTTGAAAGCAATTTTGGAAGCTTCCGGCCTGCAAAATGTGAGCACCTACATTCAAAGTGGAAATGTTGTTTTTGAATGTGAGGAGCAGGAAAAATCAAAAATTGAACAATTAATTTTTACCACTATCCAAAAGCATTACGGTTTTGAAGTGCCTACATTGGTATTGAAGGCCACAGAAATTGATTCAATAATTAAGAACAATCCTTTTAAGGGTAAGGCGGAGGACAACAATTTATATTTTGTGCTCCCCAAACAAGAACCTGACTCAGATTTAACCGTGGAATTCAATCTATTAAATTTTGAACATGAAGATTTTCTTGTTTCGGATAATTGTGTCTATTTACTGTGTAAAAAGGGATATGGGAAGGCGAAACTCAACAATAACTTGATTGAGAAAAAATTGAAAGTGGAAGCTACCACCCGTAATTTAAAGACGATGCAAAAACTATTGGAAATGGTGTAAATGAATTGATGTAACCTTGAGTTTGGCCGTGAACTTGAGTTTTCTAAGGATTTAACTCCCAAATTTTATAGTTCAGCGCGGCAGCAAAGGCTACCCAGAGTAGATAGGGGACCATCATAAATGCAGCAGCTTTGCTAATGACCCTGAACCATTTGATGGTCAATATGATCATGGTCAACAATGCTAAGATTACGATCATTCCGCCAAAGGGGTTTTTCAAACCGAAAAAAACTATGCTCCAAAGGGCATTCAACAATAATTGAAAAACAAAATGGTACAAAGCTGTTTTTACCCAAATATGGTGGTATCCCTTGGACCAAACCACACCAGCCGAAACACCCATTAATGTGTACAAGAGAGTCCATACTGGAGCAAAAAGTTCATTTGGTGGGGTAAAGGAAGGTTTGTTCAGTGTTACGTACCAGTCGTTTACAGAACTTTGCGTGGCTATGCCAGATAAAAAGCCTATTACTAGACAAACAGCAACACTTATCGCTATATATACAATTCTTTTTTTCATGGTTGGCGCAACTTTGACTAAAATAATAATTTATTTCAATCCAATTCCCTGAATGTGGCCTGCTCCGTATATTTGCCCAAACATCCTTGGTATGACAGAACAAGATTTTTTGCCCAAATCCTATTCCAATTTTCCAAATTCTGGTTCGGTTACTTGGAAGGCGCCCAGTAATATCGCTTTGGTGAAATATTGGGGTAAAAAACCAGTTCAGATTCCTGCAAACCCATCTGTCAGTTTTACTTTGGATACCTGTGCAACCACCACCACAATGTCTTTTGAAAAGAAAAAAGAAGAGGAAAACTTCTCTTTCGATTTGTTGTTTGAGGGAAAACTGAGGGAAGATTTTAAGCCTAAAATCCATACATTTTTTGAACGTGTGGAAAAATATCTTCCATTTTTAAAGCAGTACCATTTTCAGATTAAAACCTCCAATTCCTTTCCACACAGCAGTGGAATTGCATCATCTGCCAGTGGCATGGCTGCCCTTTCCATGTGTTTAATGGATATTGAAAAGCAGCTAAATCCTGAAATTGAAGAAGATTTGTTTTATGCGAAGGCATCTTTTTTGGCCCGATTGGGTTCAGGAAGTGCCTGTAGAAGCGTTAAAGGAGATTTGGTGCAATGGGGCGCCCATCAAAATATTCCAAACAGTTCCGATGAATTTGGAGTTCCATATCCGTTTGAAGTGCATGACGTATTTAAAAGTTATTGCGATACCATTCTTTTGGTACATAAAGGGGAAAAACAGGTGAGCAGTACGGTGGGTCACAACTTAATGCATGGTCATCCGTATGCTACAACCAGGTTCAAACAGGCGTTTGATCATTTGGATGCATTGATTCCAATTTTTGAACAAGGGGATTTGGAAGGCTTTATCAAAATAGTGGAGAGCGAGGCTTTGACCTTGCATGCCATGATGATGACCAGCATGCCCTATTTTATTTTGATGAAACCCAATACCTTGGAAATCATCAACAAGATTTGGGAATATCGTGAAACAACCCAGGTTCCCGTTTGTTTTACTTTGGATGCTGGCGCCAATGTTCATGTGTTGTATCCTGAAGAACACAAAAAAGAAGTTTTAAAATTTATAGCTGAAGAATTGGCCCAATATTGTGAAAACGGTCAATATATCAACGACCAAGTAGGAAAGGGCGCTGTTAAAATAAAGGGTTAAAAATGAACAGCTAAGCCATTTTTTTGCGTTATTTGCCTAGAATTTTGACAACAATACAGGATTTTACAGATCAAATGGTTTTGTTTATCGATTTTGATTAAAAATCAAACAAAATAGTTTGTATCTTAGCAATAGCATATGAAAGGTCCACTATTTTATTCCAAGATTTTACTTTTCGGAGAGTATGGTATCATAAAAGACTCCAAAGGGCTTTCCATACCGTACAACTTTTTTAAGGGAGCCTTGAAATCGGATAAAAACGATTCCGAAATGGCCCGCAACTCGAACAAGAGCCTTAAGGGTTTTGCCAAATATTTGAGAAATTTAGAGCAAGAAGAGGAGAACTTGGTTTCTTTTGATTTGGTTGCTTTGGAAACAGATATCGACAATGGAATGTATTTTGATAGTTCCATTCCCCAAGGATATGGAGTAGGAAGTAGTGGTGCTTTGGTCGCTGCCATTTATGATCGCTACGCCAACGATAAAATCACTGTTTTGGAAAACCTTACCCGTGATAAATTGTTATTGTTGAAGAAGATTTTCGGTAGGATGGAGTCCTTTTTCCACGGAAAATCTTCTGGTTTGGATCCCTTGAACAGTTATTTGAGTCTACCCATCTTGATCAACTCACAAGATAATATTGAATCTACCAGTATTCCTTCCCAAAATACCGAAGGAAAGGGAGCTGTGTTCTTGCTGGATAGTGGCATCACTGGAGAAACTGCTCCTATGGTTCAGATTTTCATGGAAAAAATGAAGCAAGAAGGATTCAGAAATATGGTAAAAGACCAATTTGTGAAGCATACAGATGCTTGCGTGGAAGATTTTTTGAGCGGCAATGTAAAATCGCTTTTCGGAAATCTAAAACAACTTTCACACGTGGTGTTTGATCACTTCAAGCCTATGATTCCTTCCAAATTCCATCAGCTATGGCAACAAGGAATAGAAACCAACGACTATTACCTTAAGTTATGTGGTTCTGGCGGTGGTGGATATATTTTGGGCTTCACCCAAGATCTTGAAAAAGCGAAAACTGCCCTTAAAGGCCACAAATTGGAAGTGGTCTACAACTTCTAAAAAAAGCTATTCATGCTAAGCAGAAAAAACAAACTCTTGCTGTTTAAGCTATTGAGTCTGTTCTCTGTGGTTCGTGGCTACAATATTTTGGTGATTACATTGGCCCAATATCTGGCCTCCATTTATATTTTGGCACCCGATACACCTTTGCGCGATGTGGTTTTGGACCTCAACCTTTTTTTAATCGTAACAGCTTCGGCCTTGACCATTGCCAGTGGTTACATCATCAATAATTTTTACGATGCGGAGAAGGACTTGATCAACAAACCCACCAAAAGTATGCTCGACCGCTTGGTGAGTCAACGGTTTAAGTTGACTACCTATTTTATTTTGAATTTTGTGGCTGTTTTTGCCGCCAGTTATATTTCGTTTAGAGCAGTACTATTCTTTTCGGCCTATATTTTTGGCATTTGGATATACTCCCACAAGCTCAAACGGATCCCTCTCATCGGAAATTTGGTTTCCTCCACCTTGGCCATCGCACCTTTTTTTGTGGTATTTGTGTACTATGGTAATTTTCAAACCGTGATTTTTGTGCATGCCATTTTCCTCTTTTTATTGATTTTGGCTCGCGAAATGATTAAGGATTTGGAAAGTATGCCAGGTGATGTCGCCCAAAATTACAAGACCATACCCATAATTTACGGACCAAAAACCTCAAAAACAATAATCGGATTGCTGATTGTACTCACCTTGATTCCCGCATTGTTGCTCATTAAAACCTTTGATGTGGGCTATATGTACCTCTACTTTTCCGGCTGTATTCTGCTATTGGTGCTTTTTTTGGTTTTACTATGGAAGGCCGAGGCAAAGAAGCATTATGTATGGCTGCATAACATTCTCAAATTCATTATTGTGGCTGGTGTTTTAAGTATTTTATTGATTGATGTTGATGTGGTATTGAACAGAATTTTGTAATTCTTTGTGCTTTAGGTTTTTTGGAACTTAAAAAGAGTACATTTGCAAAAAATTACGACTGATGGCGAAATCAGACAACAACAGAGGCAGAAGACCTGCAAGACCTACCCGAGGGGGTAATTCACAAAAACCGTTTGGGAAGAATTTTTCTTCAAGACCAAAGCCCAAACAAAATGCACCCCAGAAAAAATCCAATCCCGATGAGATTCGATTGAACCGCTATATTGCCAATGCGGGGATTTGTTCGCGTAGAGAGGCCGATACCTATATTGCAGCCGGGAATGTGACCGTAAATGGGAAACCTGTTACCGAAATGGGGTATAAGGTAAAACGCTCCGATGATGTTCGTTTTGATGGCAAACGCCTAAGTTTGGAGAAAAAAGAATACATTCTTTTGAACAAACCCAAGAACTTTATCACCACAACTAGTGATGAAAAGGGTAGGAGAACCGTGATGGAATTGATCAGCAGTGCCACAAAAAACCGTTTAATGCCCGTTGGCCGATTGGACAGGAACACCACAGGACTGTTATTGTTCACCAATGATGGCGACCTTACCAAAAAATTGACCCACCCAAAACATGGGGTACGTAAGATTTATCATGTGCATTTGGACAATCCGCTAAGTCTTCGTGATCTTCACCAAATTGAAGAGGGTCTGGAACTGGAAGATGGACCGATTAATGTGGACAGTATCAGTTTTATTCAAGGGGCTCCTAAACGTGAATTGGGGATAGAAATTCACAGTGGACGTAACCGCATTGTGCGCCGTATTTTTGAGCATTTGGGCTACCAAGTAACTAAACTGGATCGGGTAATTTTTGCTGGACTTACCAAAAAGGATTTGCCTAGAGGCCATTGGCGACATTTGACTGAGCAGGAAGTGATTAATTTGAAGAATATTAAGTAGGGAAGGTAGGTGTTAAATTGTCTCTGCAATTATCGTCTTGATAAAAAACGTAGGGAATAAAAAGCAACACACTTTCCTTGACCTACAAGCCAAGACCTTCCGATAGCTATCGGAACTAAATTTAATTATTCTTGGCGGACTTGCAAGAATCCACTGAGCTTTCGGATTGCCGATAAGCCCTATGTTTATTTATCTTCTGTTATCAATAGTTACTTTCGTTTTAGAGATTTTATCATGCCACCCTTTTTTATCGAATAAAAAAGAAAGTGGTTCAAATGGAATAAATCTTGAAATAGTTCTTAAAAATATTGATTCGAATCGATTTTTTTCACAACTAACAAAGGACTTGTTATGAAGTTTGCCAATTGTTTGACTAAAAATTAACTCAAAAAGGAAGTAATATATGAACATCAGTAATGCTAAAATTAGGGTTGGATTTGAATAGAGAAATTCAAACCTAAATTCGATGATCTCTTTCGGGTGTATAAAAAAAGGGTTAACAAGAATTAAGTATAGAGGCACTAAGTGTAGAATATCTAGTAACCAATTCTTTAATCTCCCGAACTTACTTACTGAATTGGTCTTTTTAGTAGATTCAGTTTTTCTACAATAGAATCCAAAATGAATTACTGTAGCTATCAGAAATGCAACAATCAATATTCGTTCAAATGAAAAACTGAGGAATGAAGTTAAACTCTCGTGTAAATTAGCTAAGCTAAGTCCTACTAAAAAAAACAATGTTTTTAAGCAATAATAGTAAGTAGGGTAAAGAAATTTATCTGAGAAAACAACTTTTCGATTCTTAATACATTCAAAGACGCCAAGAATCAGAAATATAAGGGCGAAATAGTTAAAAAGCCTTCTAATGAGGTAACTAATATCATAAATACTTGGTAAAGAAAGATCTACTATCCAGTTCGGTGTGGAAAAATTTTTGATTGTAAATATCAATGATAAAACACCTTTGGTTATTAGTAATACTAAAACGATATTTCTACTACTCATTATGCCTCCTAATTATTGCTAACTATTAAGCTAAACGTCGTTTTAATGACGCTTTAGCGACAGATAATTGAAGTTAAATTTTTTATGGATAAAATTCACCTTCAATTGATAAATACCCCTTTTGGGTTGATGGATGAAGTTTTTATTTGGGTTTATTACACCAATAAAATTTCTCCTTCGAGTCCAACCCAAATCGAAATTGTTTTTCGGCAGAAAAAGAAGAAACAAAATCCTCTTCGGTAACTTGAAAGCCCATTTTTGCTAATCTTTCCTTATAATCTTGTCCATACCACCGCACATGGTCTTTTTGTCCAAATGCCTTAAGCCTCCCTTTTTTGGAAGTGATGGAAAAATCTTCGAAGGTATGTTCCCTGTTATAATCCAATGGAACTTGAAAAATACCTGCACCCCCTGGTTTCATTACCCTATACAATTCACTCATGGCTAGGTGGTCGTTTTCGATATGCTCCAAAACATGATTGCACAATATGAAATCGAAATGGTTGTCCTCAAATGGAATTTCAGTGATATCGACCTGATGAATTTTTACCTTTCCCCCATATTTATAAAGGTCAGGATAGAGGTCACATGGATGGTACTCCAAATTTTCCAAAGCCGAAAATGATTCATAAAAAGCCTTGGCCGGTGCAAAGTGGAGTAAACGGATGGTCTGTTCAAGCAAATTTTTATCCTGAATATATTTCCAGATGAGCCGATGACGTTCAAGGGATCCGCAATTATGGCATTGTGCATTTTGTCTGTTCTGTTTTCCAAAGACACCGAATTCTCGGTAGGTTGCATTGCAGATGCAGCATACAACTTTGTCTCCTTTAAACTGTTTTTCTTTTCTTCTTTTACGAACTTCTTTTAAAGAAAAAATGGGTGGATTCTTCATATCTCAAAACAATTGAAAAATGAAGATCAGGAAAATGTGTTGTTGGCAAAGTCCCTAATTGACGAATGCCCCTTTTGGGTTGATGGATATTGATTTATGAGGCTCCCATGCCGTTTCTAAAAACTATAGATATGCTTAAAAGATATAGTATCAATGACATAATTAGAGCTAATCCGAGTCCCCAGAGGATTCTGTAAATTTTTCTACTGTTGCTTAATTTCCAAATAATGGGAATTGTGAACAATGGTGTAAAAGGAATTGCGAACCATAGTATTTGTCCCACGATATCCAAATTATTTTTAAATATGAATTACTTTAATTAGAAATATACAACTCATACACCTCATCCAATTGCTTGCTTTTAAACTCACCATCCTCTATTCGCTTGGCCAGCGCTTTGTTATCGCTGAAATAGGTTGAGGCTGCGTTTCTGAAACTTTTTTCGTGCCCAATTTGAAAACCTGACATTTGGGCTGTTATATAGGTTACCACATCCTCGCTGGGTCGCCTAAAATAATAGCCAATACCCGTGAATCCCACTTGACCAGAACTGGATATATTAAAATCTCCATCATTATCAATCTTGTATCGTTGCCCTGCGGTGTAATAATTCAATTTTTTATCGGCCCTGGCCAGTAACAACCAGCCTTTCTTTTTGGTGATATTCGTGTATAGTTCTCCATTCTTACGGGTCAATTGCATTTTTATGGCGTTTCTTTCCAAGACATATTGGGTGCCATCGTCCAATGTAAAAATGATGTGCTTTAGATCATCGCTTTTAATTTTAGTGGGGTTCTCTTGTTCGGAACTTTTGAAACTTACCATTTTCTGGTTTCCGTTTGGAACTTTGGCAAATCCTATTTGCGTAGAGCCATTGGCAAAAATAATTTCTGCCTTGTAGTACGATTGGCCATACACAATGGTACCCAGTAAAAAGGCGAGCATAAACAGACTATACTTCATGACTTTAAAGAATTAATTATTGTGCAACCTCAATTGGTGTTGCATTGTTTTTCCGTAAGATCATAAAATAGTTGAGGTCACGACTCGCCCAATTGACGAATGCCCCATATGGATTGATGGTTGGGGTAAAACAAAAAACGGCTTGATTTTTACATCAAACCGTTTGTAGCGTATTTCGAAGCGTTGTTAAACAAAACTGATTCCCTGTTTGGCGCAAATCTCTGCCACTTTGCCAAAATCCGGTGGCCCGGGAGGCAACTTTGCCAATTCGGCAAACATATCTTCTATCCCCGCAGGAAAAGCACTTGCTATTATTTGGGCTTTTTCAGTGCCCACAACGGTCCAAGCATGTGGCACATCCCTTGGCGCAAAGGCAACATCTCCAGCCTTTAATAAAGTGGTCTTTCCACCAACCATAATCTCTACCTCTCCTTTGACCACCCTAAAAATTTCATCTTCTTTGGTATGAATATGAGGGGGAATGCCAACACCGGGTTCCACATTGCTCACCCATTCCACAATTTGGTTCCCAGTATCTTTTCCAGATATTTTATGGGTTTGTACATCTCCAATGACATGGAGTACATTACCTTCGGTTTCCTTTATTATTTTAGGGTCGTTGGTCGATGTAACATTGTTTTTTGAAGCACGGTTTTGCCCCTGAATCAATCCTGGCATAAGGGCCAACCCTAATCCCATACCAGAGGTTTTGATAAATTTTTTTCTGTCCATAATTAAAGTTTACCACAAATTAGGCCTACAAGCCTATTAGGTGCAATGTGAAAACCTCGGTAAATCCCTAGATTATGGGCGCTACTAACTATTTCTAAGGGCAGAAGGGGTAATTCCTGTATGGGTCTTGAAGAAATAACTGAAATAATCGGGGGAAGTAAAACCCAATTCAAAGCTGATTTCTTTAATGGTCTTGCTGGAAAATTTTAAGGCGTGTCTGGAGCGCATCAGCAGTTGCTCTATAATAATGGTTTTAGAGCCTACATTCAGTACTTCCCTCACACACTCATTTAAATATTTTGGCGATATATTCAGCAAGTCGGCATAGTGGGCTACTTCATGATATTTGTATACATGTTTGTCCACCAACGATTTAAAGTTGTAGACCACATTGGTTTTGGAGCCGTTATTGGAGGCTATGGATTTAATATTGCACTGCCCGTCGCAATACACAAAAAAGGTATTCAACAACGAAAGTATCGCATCGTCTTTATGGTTAAGTTGAGACCCCAGCAGCTCATCGATCATTTCTAAAATGGACTGGGTTCTTTTTTCGATACCTGGGCTCAATTTAAACAATGGAATTTCACCACCATTAAAAATTCGGACTTGATTGATATGGAGGTTGCTTAGCAACGGGTTATTCAGTACTTCTGGGTTTAGGTACAACACATAACCGCAAGAAGAGCTATTGTTATTTTTAATAACCTTCCATTGATTTTTTGGATTTAAAAAATAAATGGAGTTGGACACATTTTTGTACTGCACGTGGTCAATCTCAATGGCATCGACCTCATTTTTTATCCAACATACCGCATAATCATTAGCCCTTTCTTTTTGGGTCGTTTCATGTATTATTTGTGCAATGTTGATAGCGTCTGGATTCATGTCTGACCAATACCACAACAATTGAGGCATTGTTTATTTGGTTGATATTCATTTGTGGCCGAGCACAGTTAGTGAATATCGAAAAAAACGGGAATAAAAACAAGAGCCTTCGTTCAGAGGTGATTGGATGAAGCTGTAAGGTTAAAATTCTATTTATTAAACCAATACGTGAACTTAAGCGTCAAGGACCATAAATTCCCTTCTAAAGGAGATAACTGCTCATTGTTGTTAAACACCAAAAACAAATCAGACGCCGGTGCATAACGCCATTGTAATCGAGAGTTGATGCCAAAATTATTATTCTGTTCGTTGTATTGAAACAAAGTGTTCCAGAATAATTTATTGGAAAAGGTGATGTCCGCCTCAGTGCCCACCAACCAAAAATCGGTGGTGTACCAAGGACCTGGTAAATCCAAATTATTATAACTTAATGTAGCTCCCAAACGTGCGTAGGGTTGAAAACGATACCCCAATTGCGCATTTAAATTGGTGCGATATCCACTAGAAAAATAACGCCCAAGTCTACTTGTAAATTCATAAGTGAACAGACTTTTAGGTCGGGAACGGTATTGCAGATACACGCCATTCCAATGGTGTTGGGTGCCTGCCTCCAATTCCTCCTGACCGGTATTCGTGGGGTCAAAAGGAGCCAAAAGCTGTACATATTCGTTAAAAACATCGAGACTCACAGAGCTTCTGTCCAAAAAATTCACTTCATAACCTAAAATGGTAACATAATCGGTGGAGTTCATACTCGGGTCAAAAAAGTAAAACCCAGTATATTTTGGTCCATGGCTCACTATTTTTTCACTTGCTGGCAAAAATTGGTAGCCCAACGAACCACTAAATTTGATGTAATTATTTCGTGGAACAAAGCCCACTTCAGATACAAAATCGTCAGATATATATTCTTCTTGAATTCTCCAATTCCATTTACGGCTATTGTAAGCTAAATGGGCTCCTTGTGCAATTCCGTTATAGGACGAGTCTGGCCCAAAGGACTTCAACATAAAAACTTTACCGTTGTATTTGTTGTCGGCAGAGGCAAGGTTGTATTCAAGCCCTAAATTTCGGTTGAATTTTGTGTATTCAGTCTGTAAACTATCCGAAAGCGCATTGTAGTTCAACGACTCCTTGTTCACGAACATAAACCCAATGTTGGAACGGGAAAACACTTTTTGTTGCAACGAAAGCACTGCAAAGTTTTGACTTGGCAATCCATTTTCGTCCATTTTGTCCGTTTGCATGTCCATCAACCCCAAACGGAGGTTGCGGTTGAGGTTTCCGCTCACACGTGCTCCGGCAATAATGGGAACACCCAAACCAATGCGTCTGGAAAAGAAAGGTCGCACCGTTTCGTAACCAAAACTAGCAAAGAGGTCGGCATTTTCAAGGAAAAACTGTCTACGCTCAGGGAAAAAGAGCTCAAAACGCGTTAAGTTGGCCACTTGTCGGTCAGCCTCCACCTGCGAAAAATCTGGATTTAGGGTTAAATCCAAATTCAAGGAAGAAGAAAGACCGAGCTTTATGTCACCGCCTACCTTTACTTCGTTGTCATATTCCAAATCTTCGATGGTTGAATTGCCCACAGTTCCCAAAACATACGGGATAATGGAATAATTCAAACCTTGGTTAGGGGGTGGGTTGTCCCAAATCAGATTTCCTGTGTACGCTAAAGATGCGGTCGGAAACTGCCTCGGTATTGGCGTCCAGCTCGATTTTTCATTAGTGCTCAAATCCAGTCGGGAGAAGTTGATGCCCCATTCTTTCACGCCTTTTTCATAGCGGATGGATTTAAATGGAATGGCCATTTCTACCACCCATTTATCTTCAAGAACCTGCACTTCCGAAACCCATTTACTGTCCCAATTCAGGTCAATGCTACCACCGTTGGACATGGTGCCGTCCCACTGTGCGCCATAGGCGTTGGCCCCAAAACTAAATCCTGTGGTAAGGTTGTTGAAGGGGTCCATGAACAATAAAAAGTTGTCGTTTCCTCCGAAAGAAAAATCCCTTCGAAGCGATTCTACCACATAGGTGTTCCCTGGTGTTTTAAAAAAAGTGGCCAAAAGGTAGATGTGTTTATCATCATAGGCCATTTTAATTTCCGAGGGTTGGGTGGCTTTTCGGTCGTCCATGGGGAGAACCATATAAAAATCTTGGGCCGGTTCGGCAGTTTTCCATGTTTCTTCGTCTCCCTTACCATCTATGGTAAAGGTTTCGGTGGTTTTGTTGATGTGAATGTTGAAATCCGCATTTTTCTTTTGGGCAAAAAGACTTTGGACACCAAAGAAAAGAACAACAAAAAGGTGGGGGGCTATGCGTTTGTTCGTCATTGTTAGTTTGTGCGGCAAAAATAAGGATTTCCTTTATTTTTTAACAATGAAATAGATTATTAGCTACTATTTTAATGATTGGATAATTAAGGTGCGATTTGAAGCGGCGTTTTTGAGGTTTTGAAAAATGATTTCAAATTGAAAGTCCAACTTATTTTACTACTCCTCCAAATTACTAAACTCCACAAATTCGTATTGGGGCGAGGCTTCCAACAATTGTCGCAGAATTGCAGCATGACCGTTGCCAAAAATTACCAAAATTCGCTCTTCAGGGCTTTCGGTGATCTGTACCAATTTTGAAAATATTCGGGCATTGCGATTGTACCACCAAATGGATAAATAATCCGCGCCTTGTAATCCGCCAGTGGCAAAACTTCCCGTAAGATATAGGCCAAAATTGGCGTTGTGCGCCTCACGGGTATTCATGTATTTGAAGTAGTCCAATAAATGTATTGGCTTCATCATTTTATCGGTATGTTCAAAATAGGCCTCGGCATATGTCCAATACGGGTCTTCCATTTCCCAGTTTACATCTCCGACCAAGGATTTTAAGAAAACGGAATCTTTTTTATAAAGATCATCGCTCAAAGACCAAGTGTCAATGCCGTAAACAGAATCCAATCCCATATCCATAGCGATTCGCATGCCCAATTGGTAGCGCTCGTCTCGGTTGTCTCGATGCTCCCCATTTTTATACGCCTCATACTTTTTCATGGTGTTCCAGTTTGCGCGGGCCTCAATCGCAATTTTAGTGGGCTTAAATTTTTTGATGTAGGTCACCAAATCTTCCAATTCCGACTTTTTGGGTTCTTTGAGGACATCAATTTTGTTCTCATCGGCTGATTTTAACTGGTCCAACCCAGGGAAATCAAAATGAAAAGACCCCACCACCAACACTTTGGTTTTTTGTTTGGGATAAAATTCGGATGGCGGTTGTAATTGAGTTTGTCCAAAAGCAAAGGAGGAAGCAAATACAAGAAAGAAAATAATTCGGTACATGGTTGTGGTTTTCTTGTAAGGAGAATGAAGTGCTTGGATTGTTACAGTTTGAGAAATTTAGAATAAAATTCTATATCAACTTAGTGGAAATTGTCAAAATTGAAAACTTTTAATATTAATTTTTAAAAGTTAAACAATTCAGTTTGAATTGGTATTTATTCTATTGATTTCTCCCCATTCTTCCATTTTTAGACCTAGACTGTCAATTTTTATATCGCTATAAAAACCCATTTTATTCCCTAAAATATATGCTTCGGAATAAAGACTTTTAAAATTGCCTTGGAAATCAGTCGTTGTTATAATTAGTTCATTGTCTTTCAAATTCCATTCGGAAATAACTAAAAAAGATTCATTAGTGTCCTTTTGGATGAAATTCTGAATTTCTTCGCCAGTAAAATGGGCATTAAAATTTATAGTTTTAGAGTCTGTTTTAATTTTATTAAGTCCCTCCTTTATAATATTCAATTGATTATTTTGAAGTTGAACCCTACCTTTTCTATGTAATTTTGTTATTCCAAATTCCTGTCTCAGTAAAAGTTTATATGATTCATGAAAGGTGATTTTTTTGCTTTTGCAGGATATACCTATAGTCAGGTTACATAAAATGACGAATAAATGAAGTATTAATTTTAAGTTTTTGTTGTACATGAATACATATCATTTTTAATATCCTTTCTCTAGATTTAGAGAACCTGTATTCAAGTTATTTTAAAGAAATTGAAGAATTTTGGTTAATTGATGAATACCCTTTTTGAATTGACGAACACTACAATTTCACCATATCTTCAAACAACGTCCACTCGTTGGGATCCAAAACAATCGATTCGGGTTGGCCCTCAAACTCTACCTCCAAGCTTTCTTTTTTGTTTGGGATAAAATTCGGATGGCGGTTGTAATTGGGTTTGTCCAAAAGCAAAGGAGGAAGCAAATACAAAAAAGAAAACAATACGGTACATGGTTATGGTTTTCTTGTAAGGAGAATGAAGTGCTTAGATTGTTACAGTTAGATGAAAAGTGATGGGTTTTTTGTGAACACTTACCAGAGAAGCTATGATTTCTAAAAGATTTGCTGATCCCATAATGTGTGGTTAAAATAACTCTATTTAACTAAGATTGGAACGAAATCACTTTATTGGTAATTAAGCATTCTTTAAACTATTTTGAACGATCTTTTAGTAGTAATTTTTTTACAATTAATTATATTGTTCGGTTTAATTACCAATCAGATTTATGAAACCCAAAGCAATAATTTTTTGTATTTGTCTAATACATGTCTCAATAGTTAGTTCTCAGCAGTTTGTTAAACATACAATTAATAATTCCCTTAAAAATGTCAGGGGTTCTAGGGTCGCCGATCTAGATAATGATGGTGATTTGGATATAGTTACACTTCGCAAGGGGGCAATTCCAGGGCCTGGTATTTCAGTTTGGTTTAATGATGGCGATGGTGATTTTAGCACATATGTGCCAGTACACGAGAGCAAAGAAGAATTTTTAAACGGGCATGCGGATGATATAAATGTTTTGGATGTTAATAATGATGGTTTTCTTGATATTGTCGCTGCAATACAATTTGATAAGGCAACAACGGGAGGTTTTGAATACGAGACCCACGATTTAGCATGGTGGCCAAACAATCAAAATCAAGGGTTTAGTGACCCAATTGTCATTGAAGAAAATGTTGCATTAAGATCGGCATCAATAATACTGATGGATGTTGATAATAATGGTTTCGATGATATCTTAAGCTATAGTTTTGATTTTACAGGTACTGTTGAAGATGCCATATGGTATTGGCCTAATACTGGATTTGGTACATTTTCCGATAAAGAGTTATTGCTTGAAGGGGTATATAGGTATTTTAAAAAAGCTAAAATAAATGATGACGATTTGGATGATTTGGTCTTAATTGAATTTTTGACTGATATCAAATTGGGTGTAAATAATGGTGCGGCAAATTTTCAGATTGAAGATATCTCCAATATCACTAGTGATAATTTTCATAGGATAGGTCTTGGTTATATTGATGATGATCAATTTTTGGATCTCACCACTGCTGTTTTGGACTCTAAAACCGATTTTCTTCATTGGTTCAAAGGCATGGGTGATTTAGAGTTTACGAATGAACAAAACATACCCTACGAATTAGATAGCAACACTGCTATTGATATTAAAATAGAAGATTTGGATAATGATGGTGATTCTGATATTGTCGTTGCCACATATTCAAGCAGCTTACCTTCATTACACGTTTGGGAAAATTTGGGAGGCGGTAATTTTGGCAATAGAAGAACTTTAAATGATGTAGAAACCGTTGGATATAGTGTTCAAGTTGCGGATTTGGACAACGATGGGGACAAGGATATATTTCAAACAACATCGGTGGGAGTCTTTTGGTTTGAAAATATGCTAATTGGTGCACCAGACAGTGATGGCGACGGTGTTTGGAACGATTTTGATTTATGTCCTGATACTCCGATGGGAGCATCGGTTGATGAAAATGGTTGTTCCCCAGTTCAGTTGGTAGATATAGGGGCAGAGGATATCTTGATCAAAGTTACAGGTTTGAGTTGTACAGATTCAGATGATGGTTTTATAACAATCGATTTTGTGAAAGACTATCCCTATACCATTGAAATTATTGGAGACGATAATTTTTTTAGATCCTATACAAGCATCTCCAATGTTGAGACTTTTGTTGAGAGTGAGTTGAAACCTGGGACTTATCAAATATGTGTTGGAATTTCGGATATTCCTGAATATTCCTCCAGATGCTTTTCGGTGAATATTAATAATGTGGAATCAATTTCGAGTACAGGGAAAGTTATAATAGACGATAACAGTCAAAAAGCTTCAATTACAGTACAAGGCGCTACTATGTATTTCGTAAAAGTTAATGGAGTTGAATATAGTTTTAAGACGGAATCAAATATGGCCCAATCAATACAAATCCCTTTGAGCAAAGGAATTAACAACGTCTTAATTTCAACCGATAAAGGTTGTCAAGGAGTCGTCAACAAAACAATATTGTTGGATAAAATAGTTTTATTGAAAGATCAAGATGGAAGTTATAGTTTAAGTGGACTGGATATTGAACAAACCCCAATCTTTGAGATATATTCCTTAAGTGGAAAATTGGTTCAACAAAAAAAGATTCCGGGGGATACATCAGTATTTAATTTTGATTTAAATGGTCTTTCTAGTGGTTACTATGTTTTGAACCTTAGTTATTCAAATAGGATTTTGTCGTTCAAATTATATAATTAATGTATTAATGGTAAGGAAAAACTAAATAACTTAAAGTTATATTTTCCCCATATCCTCAAACAACGTCCACTCGTTGGGATCCAAAACAACCGATTCGGGTTGGCCTTCAAATTCAAGTTCTAAACTTTCCTTTTTGTTTTTAATGTCTAAGGTATTGATGGTCAATTTGCCATCTTTAACCAACCCTATTTCCACAGGAAATTGGAACACATGATGGTCTTGTTGTTGCTCCAAGTTGATTTTTACCTTGCCATTGGCATAATCCCATTCCCATTTGAGCTGCGGATGTCCTTTTACATACAACCATTGCTTAAAAAAGGAGTCCAAATCTTGGCCAGAAGCCTCTTCCATGGATTTTTGGAAATCCTCACTCAGCACATTGCCGTTTTGGTAGGTGGCGTAGTAGTGACGAATACCCTCCCAAAAAACGCCGTCGCCCAATTTATGACGTAGCATGTTCAACACCCAACCTCCTTTTTGGTAGGAGTTGGTGCTTAACACTTTCATCGGGTCTTTTATGGATAGGTCTACAATGGGCGCAGGATTTTTTCGGTAATAATCAAAAATTTGTTGCTTATCGATGGCCAAATCTTCTTTTCTGCGTTCATCACCATACACACTTTCGAGGTACAAAATGCTGAAATAGGTCGCGAATCCCTCGCTCACCCAAACATGGTTCCAACTTTTCTCCGTTGCGGAATTCCCAAACCATTGATGCGCAATTTCGTGTGCAATCAAGGGCTCTACGGTTTTGTTGCCCGTTACCGAATTTTCAAAATAGGCGATGGTACCCGCATTTTCCAAACCACCCCATTGGGTTTTGGCCTGCATATTGGCCAATTTTGCATAAGAATAGGGCCCAATATGGTCGATGAAATATTCAAGCACATTGCCAGCCACTTCATAATCACCAAAACCTTCCAATCTATTTTGCGGGTACACCCAGGCCGAAACTTCGATACCATCCACATCATCCACAACACGACTTGCAAATTCCGTGACCCCAATGGTCACCACCTTTATGGCAACGGGAGCAGGTTCTTTGTAAATGGTGAGTTTGTATCCGTTTTCCAGATTGCTTTCCTCTACTTTTTTACCTGTGGCCACCACATCATACTTTTCGGGAGCTGTGATATGAAATTCCAAACTGGCCTTATCGTACGGATGATCCACGGAGGGCAACCAATGTCTGCCTAAATTGGGCCAGTTGTCGCCAAAAAACGAGCGTTTTCCAAATTTGGTGGTGTCGATGACCAATCCTCTTTCCGGAATCCCTTGATATGAGATGGTATAGGTTTGTAATGCATCTAAAGTTGACTTTGGAACAATCTTGATTTTGTTGTCGGCATAAGAATAGTTGGCTTTGGAACCACCATCCAACACTTCGGTAACTTCCATGCCGAATACACCCGATTTTTGAATTAAATCCAAAGCAAAAGGAACCGCTTTGTCTTTAAAAAGTACGGTTACCTGTGCTTCTCCTTTAATTTGGTTGTTAGCATCGTTCAGATCTAGTGCAAAAACATAGTGTTGCACATCTACGGCTTCATTTTTTTGATAAACGTCTTGGGCATTTCCAGTGAGGCAAGCAAAAATAAAAGTGAATACAAAGGTTACAGTTCGAAGTTGCATAAATAAACCATTATAGTTGATGGCTCAAGATACAATTTTGGGAAAGAGCTTGTATGACTTTTTGCAGGAACCCAAAAATTAAAAAAGGGAGTTTTTGAAATGGCAATTATAGCCATGTTAGCTACAGTAATCCTCTATAAATATTAATCATCAGTCTAATTGTTGTAAACTCCTCAAGAGAATCACCCATTCCATCATACCAAACCTTTTCTTGTTTTCTGTTTGTTTCAGCTTGTAATATTCTAAGAGCATTTCTTTTATCTTTTCGTTTGATAAACGCCCAAAAAGCATAAACCCGAATATTTGGTGATTTATGATTACTCATTATAAACAAATCTTTTAATGTAGATTTCTCAACAATTTCTAGAAAAGTTTTATGAGTACTGTTATCCACAAAGGTTGTATCTGCATAAGATTTATTATCTGTCCATTTACCAACCACTCTATAACTGGTAGCCTTTACCTTTTCATACTTACCATTTTCATAATATCTATGATCCCAATATCGAAATGCTGACATTTGGTCAAGTTTCTCAATTAACAACTTAATTTTTTCTTGAGAGTATTCTTGGGCACTGCATACAGATGGTAGAATTATTAGTAATATAATTAGATAATTTTTTGTCATTATTGTAGCTAACTTCAAAGAATATGAATCGTTTTTAAAGATTTTATCGTCCGATACTTGCCTAACGGAAGACAGAATTGAAACTAATGTTTACTACAATTAAAATCGCACCCCAATTGACGGATAGGTCATTTGAATTGACGAATCAGAAAAAAAGATTCACACGAAAGCGGGAATGACAAAATTGTATGGTATGAAAATAAATGATGAATTTTAGTCAAAAACAGCATCCATTTTCTCTTTTATCTGCTCCAAACACAAATTGCCTAAACTGCCTTCGTGGCTGTGTTCAATATCGCGTTTGGGTTTAAAGTTGCCATTTTCTATGGCCTTGCCCATGGTTTTGTAGGCATCACGGAACGGCATGCCGCTTTTTACCAATTCGTTTAAGGTATCCACACTAAACAGGTAGTCGTATTTTGGGTCCTCCAAAATGGTTTTATTCACCCTTATTTCCTTTAAACTAAAGGTCATCATCTCCAAACAGGCTTGCATATCCTGCAAGGCAGGAACAATCACTTCTTTCACCAATTGCAGGTCTCGGTGGTAACCACTCGGCAAATTATTGGTGATCAAGATCAGTTGGTTGGGCACCGCCTGAATCTTGTTGCATTTTGCTCGGATCAATTCAAAAACATCTGGGTTTTTCTTGTGTGGCATAATGCTGCTTCCCGTGGTAAGCTCGTTCGGGAACGAAATAAAATCAAAATTTTGGCTCATGTACAGGCAAATGTCCATCGCCATTTTGGATAGGGTGGCAGCCACGCTCGAAATTCCGAATGCTGTTGCTTTTTCTGCTTTTCCACGGCCCATTTGTGCGGCCACCACATTGTATTTTAGGGTGTCGAAGCCCATTTCTTGGGTAGTAAAACTTCTATCGATAGGGAAAGAACTTCCGTAACCTGCGGCACTTCCCAATGGATTTTGGTCGGCCACTTTATGGGCAGCC
Source organism: Flagellimonas cixiensis (assembly GCF_042134615.1). Lineage (GTDB taxonomy): Bacteria > Bacteroidota > Bacteroidia > Flavobacteriales > Flavobacteriaceae > Flagellimonas > Flagellimonas cixiensis. Next base: position 1,019,805 of record NZ_CP169639.1, on the reverse strand, counting down.
TGTACAAAGTACAGATCATCAATCAAGCTTTCGGCATAGGCAGAAAACCAAAGTCCGAACGAGGAGGGCATGGCAATTTGTAGGTGGGTGTAGCCAGGCAGCAGAACACTTTTGTGTTTCTCAGCGAGCTTCATCAGCAAATCAAAAAGTTCTTTGACCTGACTTTTAATCTCAATGAGCTCATCTTTTAGGTACAATTGCATGGCCACCAAAACTTGATCGTTTCTGGAACGAGCCGAATGGATTTTTTTACCGGTATCGCCCAGTTTCTCCGTCAACATAAATTCGATTTTGGAATGCATATCCTCAAAATCGTTGTCAATGGTGAACTTTCCTTTTTCGATGTCCTTGGCAATTTCATCCAATCCTTTGATCAAATCTTTAGTTTCATCTTCGGAAAGAAGTCCAACCTTGCCCAGCATTTTTGCATGCGCTTTGGAAGCGATCACATCGTATTTAGCAAGCACCAAATCGAGTTCGCGGTCGTTGCCCACGGTAAAATGGTCTATTTTTTTATCGGTACTGAATCCTTTGTCCCAGAGTTTCATAATTTCAGTTTTGTCATTCCCGTGAAAACGGGAATCTAATAATTTCGATATCTATTGCCCTTCGACTTCGCTCAGGGCCCAATTTTCAATTTTGGTGTAAAAATCCCGTTAGGATTTTAATGTAAAGGTCTATGCCCTCCACAATTTCGTCTACATAAATAAATTCGTTGGCCGAGTGGGAGCGTGTGCTATCCCCAGGGCCCAATTTTACCGATTGACAGCTCAATGCCGCTTGGTCGGATAAGGTGGGTGAACCATAGGTGCCTCGGCCCAACGCCACTCCACTTTTCACCAAATCGTGATTTGGGTCAATGTTGGAGGAATTTAAACGTAGTGAACGCGGTGTCATTTTGCAGGGGGCCTCTTTTTGAAGCAAATCTGCAATTTCTTGGTTGGTATAGCAATCGTTCACGCGAACATCCACCACCATGTCCACCTGTGATGGCACTACATTATGCTGTTTTCCTGCATTGATTTGGGTCACGGTCAATTTTACCTCGCCCAAAGCTTCGGAAACTTTTTCAAACGAATAATCCTTGAACCATTGGAGCACTTCAATAGTGTTATAAATGGAATTATCATCGTTTGGGTGCGCTGCGTGAGATGGGGTTCCTTCCACTACGGCATCAAACACCACCAATCCTTTTTCGGCAATGGCCAAATCCATCAAAGTGGGTTCACCTACAATGGCTACATCAATCTTTGGTAGAATAGGAAGTAGGGCTCGAATGCTTTTCTCGCCCGCATCTTCTTCTTCCGCCGTGGCGGCCATAATTATATTATGACTCAACCCTTCTTTGTCATAAAAATGAACAAAGGTGGCCAAAAGGGAAACTAAACAACCTCCTGCGTCATTACTTCCCAAACCGTACAGTTTTCCGTCTTCAACATGAGGATCGAACGGGTCTTTGGTGTAAGCATTGTTCGGTTTTACCGTATCGTGGTGCGAGTTGAGCAAAAGGGTAGGTTTACTTTCATCAAAATGCTTGTTGAAAGCATAGATGTTGTGGTATTGCCTTTGGGTCTCAATCCCAAAACTTTGAAGAAAAGCGGCAATGGCATCCCCAGTTCTGTCCTCTTCACCCGAAAATGAGGGAATGGAAATAAGTTCCTTTAATAAAGCAATGGCTTTTTCTGTAAGTATTTCTTGAGTTATTTTCATAAAGTTAAAGTCGTAAAATCGGGGTTGTTGGCTTCGAGCATACTACTGTCTCCCACACAAACCTTGGCCACATGGTTGCGCAGCGCATAAAAGCAATTGTGCATCTTTGGTAGCATTCCGTCGGCAATAATGCCGTAGGCCAAAAGTTCATCATATCCCTTGGAGTCGATATGTCGAATCACCGAATTTTCATCATTTACATCTTGAAGTACCCCTTTCTTTTCAAAACAATAATAAAGTGTGGTTTCAAACTGGTCGGACATGGCAATGGCGATTTCCGCTGCAATGGTATCGGCATTAGTGTTCAGCATTTGGCCTTTTCCATCGTGCGTTAAAGCACAAAAAATGGGGGTAAATCCAGCTTGAAGCAATTTAAAAATCGCATAGGTGTTTACCATATCTACATCGCCCACCAATCCAAAATCCACATTTTTCTTTGGTCGTTTATGCGCTCGAATGGCGTCTCCATCGGCACCGCTCATCCCTATGGCATCGGTGCCCAAAGCTTGCAGTTTGGCCACTATTTTTTTGCTCACCAAGCCTCCGTACACCATAAGGGCAATATCCAAGGTGTCGGCATCCGTAATTCGTCTGCCGTTTACCATTTTAGATTCGATACCTAGTTTATTCCCTAGTTCGGTCGCTTTTTTTCCGCCACCATGTACCAAGATTTTATTTCCCTCCATTTTGGAAAACAGACCGAGTACATGCTCAAATCCTTCGGCATCCTCAATAACGTTGCCGCCTATTTTAACTATGGATAATTTTTGTTTCATACTATGTATTTATAATCCCACCATCTATGGTTACCGTGGTTCCCGTAATCCATGAACTGTCATCGGAAACTAGAAAAAGTGCTAGTTTGGCCACATCTTCAGGTGTGCCCAATCTATTTAACAGTGTTGCATTTTTTGCGTCTTCTACCGCTTTATCTGGATTTTTGAATGCCTTGGCGGATTCCCATAACAAAGGGGTGTCCACTGGACCAGGACATAGGGCATTTACCCTAATTTTCGGTGCATATTCCACTGCTATCTGCTTCATTAAAGCCACAGATGCCGCTTTTGAGGCACAGTAGGCTGGATGATTGGGGAAACTTTTAAAGGCTGCAATGGATACATTTATCAAAATGTTTCCTTGAGGCTCTTTTAATAAGTGGGGAAGCGCATATTTGCAAAGATAAAATATGGAACTGAGATTGGTATTCATGGTGTTTTGCCAAGATTCAATGTCCAGTTCCTCCACATTTCCCAAACCAAGAATCCCAGCATTCAATGAAAGGATATCCAGTTTGCCATATTCCTCGATAGCGGTATCGACCAATTTTTTGTTATAGGATGGGTCTGTGATATCTCCAGAAAGGAAAATGGCATTACCCAAACTTTCCTCCAAAGCCTTTCCTCTTTCTTGGTTGCGACCAGAAAGTACAAGCTGGGCACCTTCAGCAGCAAAGGATTGAGCAATTGCTTTTCCCATTCCACTGGTCGCCCCAGTAACAATGCAGACCTTACCTTTTAATTTCATTTTAAGTTTTCCAATATTTTTTTCAATACAAGCTGAGCTGAAAAAATCCTGTTTTTGGACTGTTCCACCACCAAGGATTGATTGCCATCCAATACCGCATCTTCCACAACCATATTTCGTCGAACAGGTAGGCAATGCATGAATTTTGCCTTGCCTAATTTCTTTTCGGTCATGGTCCAGTTAGTGTCTTTGTTCAACACTTGTCCATAATCACTATAACTGCTCCAGTTTTTCACATACACAAAGTCTGCATCTTTCAAAGCCTTTTCTTGATCATACTCAATTTGACAACCTTTGGTAATTTTTGGATTCAGTTCGTAGCCTTCCGGATGGGTAATCACAAAATCTGCATCCTGCAATTTCATCATCTCCACAAAAGAATTGGCCACGGCATGCGGCAAAGCTTTGGGATGTGGTGCCCACGACAAAACTACTTTTGGTTTCCTGTCCAATTTATTTTCTTCCATGGTGATGGCATCCGCTAATGCTTGCAAAGGATGCCCCACGGAACTTTCCATATTCACCACAGGGATGGATGCGTATTTGGCAAATCCGTTGATGACCTCTTCCGATTCGTCTTTTGCTTTGTCTTGAAGCCCTGCAAATGCCCTAATGGCCACAATGTCGCAATACTGTGAAACCACTTGGGCAGCTTCTTTAATGTGTTCTGATGTACCTTGGTCCATTACCGTGCCATCGCCATATTCCAAAGCCCAGCCTTCGTTGCCAAAATTCATCACCATGACTTCCATACCCAAATACATGGCTGCTTTTTGCGTACTCAACCGGGTTCTTAGACTGTTATTAAAAAACAACAGGCATATGGTTTTATGCTTGCCCAAATCTTCAAATTGATAAGGGTCTTTTTTTAGTTTAATTGCTTCGTCTACCCATTGGGGGAGCGATTCTATATCGTTTACGGATAAATAATTCTTCATTACAATGCTTTTTTAAGACCTTCAAAAAATAGGTCGATGTCGGCTTTGGTGATGTTCAGTGCAGGTAGAAATCGCAACAGTTTCTTGTTCTTGGCACTACCTGTGAACATGTGCTGTTCCACAATCATTTTTTTGCGGAGTTCAGCTACTTCAAAATCAAATTCGAGACCTATCATAAGTCCACGGCCCTTCACTTTTTTGATTTCAGGAATCTCAGCAGCTTTTTCTTTGAAAAAGGTGCCAAGTTCTGCAGCGTTTTCAATCAAGTTTTCGTTTTCCAAAACTTCCAAAACGGCCAAACTTGCGGCACAGGCCAAGTGATTTCCACCAAAAGTGGTTCCCAAAAGTCCGTATGAGGGTTTAAATTTTTCATGGATTAGCACGCCACCAACAGGAAATCCATTACCCATTCCTTTAGCAATCGAAATGATGTCGGGCTGTACGCTTCGACTACGCTCAGTGCCCGTATGATGCTGAAATCCAAAGAATTTTCCACTGCGACCATATCCAGATTGCACTTCATCGGCAATCAAGACCACATTGTTTTCCTTACACTTTTCGGCGATAAACTGATAAAACTCCGTAGTGGGTTCATCCAGACCACCAACTCCTTGAATGACTTCCAAAATCACAGCGCAATAATCATCCGAAGTGATGGCTTTTTCGAACCCATCAAAATCGTTCAAGGCTAAGAAAGTAACTTCTTGCTGCTTGTTGATGGGCGCATTGATGCTTGGGTTGTCGGTAGCGGCAACTGCCGCTGAGGTTCTTCCGTGAAATCCGTTGTTGAAGGCTATCACTTTGGATTTTCCCGTGTGGAAAGAGGCCATTTTTAGCGCATTTTCGTTGGCTTCCGCTCCTGAATTGCACATAAAAAGATCGTATTCCTCACAGCCCGATAAAGTGCCAAGTTTTTCAGCCAAGGCTTCTTGCAAAGGGTTTTGAACCGAGTTGCTATAAAACGCCATTTGGTCCAATTGGTCCTTGATTCGTTTTACGTAATGTGGATGAGTATGGCCAATGGAAATTACCGCGTGGCCTCCGTAAAAATCCATATATTTTTCTCCTTTGTCGTCCCAAACTTCAATGCCTTTGGCAGAAACAGGGGTTACATCGTAGAGGGGGTAAACATCAAATAATTTCATTGTTATGCTTTTCTGATGTGGCTAATTTTTTCATAGGAAGAAACAATTCCCTTGATCAAAGAAGAGCTCAATCCTTGGTGTTCCATTTCGTTCAAGCCTTCAATGGTACATCCTTTTGGGGTGGTTACCCTGTCAATTTCTTCTTCAGGGTGACTTCCTGACTCAATTAAAAGACTGGCGGCACCGTTGCAAGTGTGCATCGCCAATTCTTGGGCTTCCTTTGCATCAAATCCCAATTGAATGGCACCTTGTGTGGTTGCCCTGATCAATCGCATCCAAAAAGCAATGCCACTGGCACAGATTACGGTTGCGGCCTGCATTTGTTCCTCTGGAATTTCCAAGGTGTGGCCCATACGGTTGAAAATGGCCTTGGCCAAATCAATGCGTTTTTTGCCCAATTCGTTAGAGCAAATACAAGTCATTGACTTCCCTACGGAAATTGCCGTGTTGGGCATACTACGGATGATAAATTTGTCTGAACCGATAATCTCTTCAATTCTTGGAATACGGAAACCTGTGATGGTGCTAATAATCACGTGCTTTTCAGTCAACAAGTCTTTAGTCTGCTCTAAAATGGAACTAAAATGACCTGGTTGAACTGCGAAAATCAAGATATCCGAGTTTTTAACGGCTTCTTGGTTATCCGAAGTCACGGTTACATTACCGTATTTTTCAAATTCCTGAATGGTCTTTGTGTTTCTTTTGGTGAGGTACATGGTGGTGGCCCCATTGCTGTGTAAAATACCTTTTGCAATGGCCAATCCCAAGTTACCTGCTCCTATGATGGCTACTTTCATGGTTTTATTTTTTTGTCATTCCTGTGTAGGCAGGAATCTATTTAATGTTCCCTTCGGCTCCGCTCAGGGTACGTTTATTTAAAATACTCCTGCTTTTAACAATAGACCTTCGGTTTCAGGGAAACCGAACATCAAATTCATGTTCTGAACGGCTTGTCCAGAGGCTCCTTTTAATAAATTATCGATGGCCGATGTCACCAGCAAAAGGTCTTCGTGCATGTGCAAATGAATGTGACACTGGTTGGTGTTCACCACTTGCTTTAAATGCAGTTCCTCATCCGAAAGATGGGTAAAAACGGCATCTTTGTAAAAATCTTGGTAAAGCGCTTTGGCCTCTTCCAAGGTTCCGTCATATTTGGTATAGGCAGTTGCCAAAATACCACGGGTAAAGTTCCCACGATTTGGCATAAAAAATAGTTTGCCCACATGTTTTCCAAAGGAATTCAAGCTTTCTCCGATCTCCCCCAAATGTTGATGGGTGAATGGTTTGTACCAAGACACGTTGTTGTTTCTCCAGCTAAAGTGAGAGGTGGCGGACAAACCAACTCCCGCTCCTGTGCTGCCCGTAACCGCATTAATATGCACTTCGTTGTTCAATAATCCAGCTTTGGATAATGGCAATAAAGCCAATTGAATGGCAGTCGCAAAACATCCTGGGTTGGCAATGGCCCCTGCGGACTGAATTGCGGATTTGTTCAATTCGGGAAGCCCGTAAATAAAACGTTGCCCATTAAAATTAGCATCTGCCTGCAACCTAAAATCGTTGCTTAAATCGATGATCTTTGTGGAAGCTGAAAATTTATTTTCATTCAAGAATGAAGTTGAATTCCCATGTCCCAAACAAAGAAAAACCACATCTACATTTGGATTGATTTCCCCTGAAAACGTCAAGTCGGTTTGCCCCAATAGGTCTTGATGGGCCGATGTAATCGGTTTTCCGGCTCTAGTAGTGCTGTATACAAAGTCGATTTTGGTTTGAGGGTGATTGATCAGAATTCTGATTAATTCCCCGCCCGTATATCCAGAACCTCCTATGATTCCTGCTGTGATCATGAATCTTGGTTTACGTGGTTTGCAATTTTGCCTGGATTGGACAATATTTTGATGAAGCCTTTGGCATCGTCAGCGGTCCAACCTTTGTTCATTTCACCATAACTTCCAAAGGAAGCGTTCATCAAATCATGCTCGGAAGCAATTCCGTTTAATTCAAATCTGTATGGGTAAAGCGTGATAAATACGTCGCCCGAAACATTTTTCTGTGTATCGGTTAAAAAGGCTTCGATGTTTCGCATCACTTCATCCAAATAATTTCCTTCGTGCAACAACATGCCATAGAAGTTGCCCAATTGCTCTTTTTGGTATTGTTGCCATTTGCTCAAGGTGTGTTTTTCCAACAAATGGTGCGCTTTTATAATGATCAAAGGTGCGGCGGCTTCAAAACCAACCCTTCCTTTGATTCCGATAATGGTATCTCCCACGTGAATATCCCTTCCAATGGCATATTTGGAGGCAATGGCTGAAAGTTTTTCAATATTCGACACTGGAGTGCCCTCTTCACCGTCAATTGCAGTCAATTCCCCTTTTTTGAACGTCAATTTCAATTCTTTGGGCAATTCTTTTTCTAATTGGCTCGGGTAGGCGCTTTCTGGAAGTGAAAGATGTGAGGTCAAGGTTTCGGAACCCCCAACGGAAGTTCCCCAAAGACCACGGTTGATGGAATATTTGGCCTTTTCCCATGAATATTCGATACCGTTTTGTTGTAGGTATGCGATCTCTTCTTCCCTTGCCAATTTTTTATCTCTAATTGGGGTGATGATCTCAATTTCTGGTGCCAAAATTTGAAAAATCATATCGAAACGCACTTGGTCGTTTCCAGCTCCTGTACTTCCGTGAGCAATATACCCAGCTCCCAATTTTTTGGCATGGTTCACAATTTCAATGGCCTGAACAATTCGTTCTGCACTTACGGAAAGTGGATAGGTGTTATTCTTCAGTACGTTTCCGAAAATGAGATATTTTACCACTTTTTCATAAAAGGTGGTCACGGCATCAATGGAAGTATATGAACTGGCACCCAAAGCAATTGCCTTGGTTTCAATTTCTTTAATTTCTTCCTTGCTAAATCCACCAGTGTTCACACTTACAGCGTGTACTTCAAAGCCTTCTTCTTGAGATAGGTGCTTTGCACAATAGGAGGTGTCCAATCCGCCACTGTAGGCTAAAACTAATTTTTTCATTTTATTATACTTTATGTTTTGTTGTCAAGTCGACTGCTCCTTACGCTGTGCTCAGGATAACAGCCCGCACTGACCGTATTATTTGTCTTTCTTTTTTAGAAAAAGGGTTTCTTTAATGCTCTTCAACCGCTGAAAAGCCTTTTTGTTTATTTTTTCAGGTTCCGATTTTTTGGCATGTGGATCGTGCAACATACCCGTGCACAAACACATTTTTCTATCGGTACGTGTCAGAATATCAAAATTCTTGCAGGTTTGGCATCCTTTCCAAAATTCAGGATCATCTGTAAGTTCGGAAAATGTAACGGGTTTATAACCAAGTTCGTAGTTCATTTTCATTACGGCCAAACCGGTGGTGATACCAAAAATTTTGGCATCGGGAAATTTCTTTCTTGATAGTTCAAAAACGGCCTTTTTAATCTTTTTGGCCAAACCTTGATTTCTATAATCAGGATGCACAATCAATCCTGAATTGGCTACAAAGTCTTTGTTTCCCCAAACTTCGATATAGCAGAAACCAGCAAATTTATCACCATCCAAAGCGATGATGGCATTTCCGTTTTGAAGTCTTTTTATGATATATTCCGGGGTACGGCGTGCGATACCTGTACCGCGTACCTTGGCCGATTCAGTGATGGTGTCACTGATGATCTGTGCGTATTTAAAATGTGATTCGTTAGCAACTACAATATCCATTGCAAGCGTTTATTCTGAAAAAAAATAATAAATAATTGGAAGTTCAATGCGGAAATGGACTCACCTATTTCCATAAAAAAGTATGCACCCTTACGGGCGACGGCGGCGGGGTGTGAATGGACTGATGGGCGTAAGTACGCTCACAGGAAATAATATGTTGTTTTGTCCTTTCATTGAGGGTTAAAAGTACAAATTAATTCGAATAGTGATAGGAGTGTGGTTCAATTTTTAAAGAAATATAACTTTTTTGAACCTTTACCTATCATTTCATAAAGAAAAACGCCGAAGACCAAAATGTATTCAACGGCCAATAACCATAAATTTTCCTTGAAATCTGGATTCGAATAGGTGTAGTAACTTAAGATAACGGTGGCAGACCATACCAAGGGGAAGTTCAATTCTGTAAAAATGGCCATGCCCAATAAAAAAACAATGTACCAGGGATGCACGGTACTGGATAGAAAGTAATAGGATGCCAATAGCAATGTCATGGAAGTGATGACCGATTGTAGACTACGGTTTTTTCTAATAAAGGTAATGAGCAAAGCCAGCCCAATTACAATTTTGGCAATTAAGTTACCATAGGTGTTTATCAGCTCCCAAGGTTTGGCTTGGAAATAGGTCACCGCAATTTTCTTTACCACATTATAAATGCTGGCGTTAAACTCAAAATTGTGAAACCAAAGCGCTAGGGTGTCCGAATAATTATCGATAAAAACGGGAGAGTAAAATGGGAGGAGCAACACTAAGCATCCGATTCCTGTTAAGGTATAGAACACTGCACTTTTTTTAAGGCCCAGGTATTTCAGGAAAATGGGTAGAAATAAAAGTGGCATTAATTTCACCATGATGGAAAGGGCATAAATAGGAGTGGCCCAAAGCCATTTGTTTTTTGAAATTAAATAAGCGGCCCACACAAAAAAGAACAGCATTACACCTTCAAAATGGAGGTTGCCCGTTAGTTCGATAATCACCAAAGGGTTGATGAAATACCAAAATGCCATGTGATTGGCTTGGTTGATATTTTGCAGCAACTTTCGACCAAAATAGAGCGTACCCAAATCGGCCAATATAATGATGAGTCGCAGCACAATCATGGAGCCCAATACGCTACCGCCACCTAAAAATGCGGAAATGGCAAAAAAGAGCTGGTTTACGGTAGGGTAATTACTAAAGTGTCTTGCATTGAGGTCTGTCATTCCCTCACGAAGTTCTTTCATATTGGCAAACACAATTTTGCCTTGCTCGATGATTTGGTCAGGGGTATAGAGATATGGGTTGACACCATTTTTAATGAGTTCACCATCCCAAATAAACCGGTAAAAGTCTTGTGAAAGGTTGGGTTCGGCAAACAGAAACACCAATCGAAAAAGAATGCCGACGACCAAAAGGAACTTAAAGTTCCACTTTTCGAACTGCATTAATTTATAGTACAGATAAAAAAGTGCCCCAAAAAGCATAAAGAGCTTTACATAATCGGTACGAACCAGATGGTAGGCAAAGCTCCAATAAAACAATAAACAAGCGACAGCAAAAAGTATCGGGTATCTATGCAGTCGCCAATAAGATTGCATGGTGGTTAGGCCTTAGAGGTAAGGGATTTAAAAAACACAAATCCAAAACCTAAGAACAACATTAAATGGAAAGGGAACAATCCGTAATCGTTCAAAGGAACAGCACTGTACATTCCAAATAAGAAATACAGCATTAAGGCAAACTCCAAAATCATGTTCGGAGACAATTTTTTGGTCAGGTATTTATTGCCCTTCCAACTGTCGGTTAGATTGTTGATGTTGAACTTTGGCGTGCGCACAAATTCACTTCGTTTACCTAAGTGTCCTTCCAAAACGGCAACGGTATTGTGCAATGAAAAGCCCAAAGCAACCGAAAAGAAAGTAAAGAAAAGTTTGATGTAATCCACAAAATTATCGAAACTGCTTCCCTGAATACTTTTATAGGTGAACCAATAACAAACAAAAAGGATAATGGTACTCAGAATAAAAAAGCTGGTCACCTCAAAAATCCAATCCAAATGTCCGTAGGTGTTTTTGATGTACAACATGGGAATGCTCAACAAAGCTACGGTGAACACACAAAGGAACATAGAACTGTTCAACAAGTGCATTACCCCATGGAACTTGGTTTTGAACGTAATATTTTTTGATTTGATTACGCTCAACACTGTTTTTCTAAAATTTTCAGCTCCACCTTTATTCCAACGGAATTGTTGCGAACGGGCCGCACTGATCACCACAGGAAGCTCGGCTGGAGTTTCCACGTCTTCCAAGTATTTGAATTTCCAGTTTTTCAATTGGGCACGGTAGCTCAAATCCAAATCCTCGGTCAAGGTGTCGCCTTCCCAGTTTCCTGCATCCAAAATGCATTCTTTTCTCCAGATACCTGCGGTTCCGTTAAAGTTGATGAAGTGTCCTTTTGAGTTTCGTCCTACTTGTTCCAAGGTAAAGTGGGCATCCAAAGCAAAGGCCTGGATCCTGGTTAGGGTAGAATAATCACGGTTGATGTGTCCCCAACGGGTTTGAACCACACCAATTTCTTCATCTTTAAAGTAAGGCACGGTTTTCTTTAACCAATCACCTTCGGGAAGGAAATCAGCATCGAAAATGGCGATAAAATCACCTTTGGCTATTTCAAGCCCTTCTTTTAAGGCACCTGCTTTGTATCCTTTTCTGTTTTCTCTGCGGATATGCTGAATATCCAATCCAGTTTTTTGAAGCTCTTCGATTCTGCTTGCTGTTTCCAATACCGAATCGTCCGTAGAGTCGTCCAACACTTGGATTTCCAATTTACTTTTTGGGTATTCTATTTTGGCGATGTTGTCCAACAAACGTTCAACAACATATTCTTCATTATAAATGGGAAGTTGGATGGTGACAAATGGAATCTCTTTTGGATCCAAAAGGTTGAACTTTGGTGCTTCCTCATTTCGTTTTTTGTAGCCTAAGTAATTGATCAAAAGATTCAATTGCGATAGACTGTACATAAAAATCAAAACTAAGGCTGTACTGTAAATTGCGATGATGATGTAAGCGATTGTTAGTCCCATTTATTTTAAACTGTATTTAAAGATCCAACCTAAGATTTTTATGCCAGCAAAGATAGTACCTTTTACTGTACCTGATACTTTTGAAACCCCAATTCTTCGTTTGTAACGCACTGGTACTTCGGTATATGGCATTTTTTTTCTTAAAATTTTTAACTGCATTTCCACAGTCCACCCATAAGTTGTGTCCTGCATTTTCAATTCTTTGAGATTATCATATTTAATTGCCCTAAAAGGTCCTAAATCCGTAAATTTTGACCTAAAAAACAGACGCATTAAAAATGTGGCCAATTGGTTCCCAAAAACCTGTTGTGGAGTCATAGAGCCTGGTTCGCGCAGTGATTTTTTTCGCGCGCCAACCACAAAAACCACCCTATTTTCCAAAATTGGAGCTACAACTTTGTCCAATTCTTCAGGATAATCGGAATAATCTCCATCGATAAATACGATAATATCGGGTGCTTTGGATTGTTCGGAAATGTATTTCAGACCTTTTAGGCAGGCAAAACCATATCCTTTGTTGCTTTCAGATAAAACAGTAGCACCAGCTTTGCTGGCCTCAACGGCTGTTGTATCTGTGGAACCATTGTCCACAACAATTATTTCAGAAACGTGTTTGGGTAGCTCATCAACCACTTTGCCGATGGAATCCGCTTCGTTGAATGCAGGGATAATGACTTTAATATCAGTCACTAGGCAAATTGGTGTTAGTTAATGTTAGCAGTTGCCAAAACTAAACTTTTAAATGGAACTTGGACTATTTAACCGATAAAATGCAATAGGTGGAAATCACTTTTGCGGGATGCTTACTTCTTGTTCACTAAAGTCATCAAATCCACATCGTTACCCAATAAAACTTGATTACTATCTATTCTTCCGTCCGTTGGGCCGTTTTCCAATTTTAGCACGCCACGCGGACAAACCGCGGAGCAAATACCACAACCCACACAGCTGGCACGAACTATATTCTCACCTTTTTGGGCATAAGCACGCACATCGATTCCCATTTCGCAATAGGTGGAGCAATTACCGCAAGAAATGCACTGGCCTCCATTCGTGGTAATCCTAAATCGAGAAAACAACTTTTGTTGAACTCCCATAATTGCAGCCATGGGACATCCAAACCGGCACCACACACGGTTGCCAAAAATGGGATAAAACCCCGTTCCAATAACTCCAGAAAAAATACTTCCGATTAAAAAGGAATAGGTTTTACGAAGCGTTTCAGATTTGAACAAGAACACATAGCCGTCACTGCTAAAAAAATGAAAGCCTATTAAGGCCATAATGATCACAAAATAGCCGATGGCTCCATATTGGGCATCTTTTTGCAATTGTTTTCTTTTAAAAATCATGATCCAGCCAAAAACTAGGGTGAGTAAAGTTGCCACCCCCATTAAAAAGGTGCTTTTGGTCAACCAATATTTGCTGGTGTCATTTCCCAAGTAGGAATAGATTACGGCTGTGGTCATTAGGGTAACAAAAACCACCACACTGTGCACCACCCATCGCTCAATTTTCCACGCTTTTACCGATTTATCACTCAATTGCCTAAAGGCATCTCCAGCCGTTTCAGCAAGTCCACCACAGCCACAGACCCAAGAGCAGTACCATCTTTTTCCATATTTATAGGTGAGATATGGGGTAATGATAAAAACCGAGGCAATGGCGAAAACCAAAAGGGCAAACCCAATATCACCAGAACTTAAAAACATTTTGATGCGGTACCCTTCAAAATTATAATAGTTGAGTGGCCAGATATTTTTTAGATCGTAATAAGGAAGGCTTCCACCATTTAAAATTTGATGGCCGTTCAAACGGGCCATTAATTCGGGAATGATGAATGCAAATGCCGTTTGGAAAAACATCACACTTAGGGTCCGTAACCTTTCGTATCGATTGTGTCGGTATTTCCAGAGAAATTTAATTCCGAAAATAAGAATTGCGACGGTGTAAAGTGTTCCATACACAAACCATTGACTGGCGGGATTGCCGTTCAATAATTCACTTAATGGGTCAAAAAGGGAGATAACCCCAGTATTTTCTCCGCCTTTGGCCAATCCTAAATATTCAGGATAAAAATACAGTACGATGTAAAATCCGGTTAGGGCCAACCCGGCCATCCAAGCCAAAAGTCCACGACTTGAAATGGATTTGAACCAAACTCCATCATTTTTTATCCCAGGAAGTTTATTGGAATAGGCATCCCAAGAAAACCAAAGGGTTCCTGCCGAAATGGCCAACATGGAAATGGTTAGCCAAAGGCTCTTGTTGGGGAAGGACACATTAAAAAGGGCCAACAATAAAATACCCAAGCCCCCCATGCCCAAAACCACAGCCAATTTTTGGTTAAGGCTTAAACTTGCTGGTGGTTGCCCAGTAAGGGCCATACTTTTATCTACAGTGCTCATAATGTTTATTGAACTGGAAAATTCGTTTTAAGTTTTTCCTTTTAGGTTGGATGGATTTCCTAAAAGTGGTATTAAAATGCGCAACAATCTCCGATTCGTATTGTTTGTAAAACTCTGGGTCGAAGTTTGCATCGACCAAATGCTCTATTACAAAATCAATGGATTTCTTTGCCGTCAACCATCGGTTAAAAATTTCATGTCGCATTCTAATACCAAAGGTATTGATGCCTAAAAAGGTGTTGGATGCTTTATCAAAAGCAAGGGTGATGCAGATTTTTTCCTTGGGATGTCGCCAATGAAAATGCAATTCGTTCTCAGCTTTGCGTCTTTCTGAAAACACCCATCCATAGGTTTGGTATTCGATATCAAAAAACTTGGCAGAATTGAACCAATGTCCAGGTTTGTATTCCATTCGGTTGCCGCAAATGGTCTGTGCTACGGTTTCGCCCATCATGCGCCCCGTGTACCAAACGGCTTCAACCGATTTGCGGTTGCCAATAGCTTCGTGCTGTTCGGCACAATCGCCAATGGCATAAATGTTTTTGATGTTGGTTTCGAGAAAGCGGTTCACTTTTACTCCCTTTCCAGTTTCGATACCTGAATCTTTTAAAAAGTCGATGTTAGGGGAAACTCCGGCAGTAAGGCCAACAAAATTGCACAGGATTTCTTCCCCGGTCTCTTTTATGATGATTGATTTTACCCTTCCATTTTGATCAGGTATAATTTTATCCAAAGAAGCATTAAGTCTTAGGTCCACATGATGCTCCAAAATATGTTCATTGATCATTTGGGATTCTGCATTTGGCAGTACTCCGTCCCAAAAGCTGCTTTCTCGTACTATAAAAGTTACGGGAATATCTCGGGTTCGGAGCATTTCAACCATTTCAATGCCGATAAGGCCGCCACCTACAACAACGGCTCTTTTGCAAACTTTGTTATTGGGAGCAAATTCTTCCATCGACTCCAAATCTTGTTTGGAATAAAGGCCTTGAACTCCCTCCAAATCTTGCCCTGGCCAACCAAATTTATTGGGTTTAGACCCCGTGGCAATAATTAATTTGTCGTATGAAATTTCAATGTTATCTGCTGTAATTACTTTTTGATTCTCGGCATCTATTGAAGTGACATACCCTTTAACCAAATCAATTCGGTTCTTTTTCCAAAACCCATTTTCGTAGGGTTGGGTGTGCTCAAATTTCATGTGGCCCATGTACACATACATCAATGCAGTTCTGGAGAAAAAGTATTCAGTTTCCGCAGAAATTATCGTAATTCTTTTGTCCGATAGTTTGCGGATATGTCTAGCGGCCGTAACGCCCGCAATTCCATTACCAATAATTACAATGTGTTCCATGGGTTTGATTCAATACCAGTTTCAGTCGTACTAAAGTAAAGGAACTTAATCCATTGCCATAATTTAGAAAGATTTTAATGTGGGATACATCATTTTTGATGTATTTTAGAATGGTATTAAATTGGTTATGAAGAATTTAATTTGGGTCTTATTACTGGTCGGATGGTCTTGCAGTTCACCAAAACCAGAGAAAGTGAACGGGATAAGTTTTGTCGGCTCCCGTGAAGAGGTGTCGCAGGTTCATGTAAATCCGGTATTGGATATTCATGCCAATTATGCGGCCATCATGCCCTATGGGTTTATTAGGGATGCCGAATCGCCCGAACTCATTTTTAATACGGATAGACAATGGTATGGGGAGCGCCGTGAAGGATGCAAACAATACATTCAAACCCTTCACGAAAATGGCGTAAAAGTAATGCTGAAGCCCCAAATTTGGATTTGGAGAGGCGCATTTACAGGTCATATGGTGATGAAGACCGAAGCTGATTGGAAGAAATTGGAAAATTCCTATGCCCAATTTATTTTGCTGTATGCCAAGCTGGCGCAAGAAACCAAAGCTGATATTTTTTGTGTTGGGACCGAATTGGAAGCCTTTGTAAAAAACCGTCCTGAATTTTGGAACCAACTGATTGCCGATGTTAGAAAAGTTTATCATGGAAAAATTACTTATGCGGCCAATTGGGATGAATATGATGAAACTCCTTTTTGGAACCAAATGGATTACATAGGGGTGAATGCCTATTTTCCCCTCACGGATGAAAAAGATCCATCCAAACAAGCTTTGAAAGATGGTTGGCAGCGATGGAAAACCAAATTACAAACCTTGGTAGAAAAAGAAAACAAACCCATGTTGTTTACTGAGTTTGGATATCGCAGTATGGATTTTACGGGCAAAAAACCTTGGTTGATCGATCGTGGGGAAATGAATGTAAATCTCAAGGCTCAAGCAGATGCCATTCAAGTCATTTTTGATGAATTTTGGGAAGAGGAATGGTTCGCTGGCGGATTTCTTTGGAAATGGTTTATTGATCACGAAGAGGTCGGCGGCCATGCCGATAATCGGTTTACCCCCCAAAACAAACCCGCGGAATTGGTGGTTCGAAACCACTTTGCCCAAGCAAAAAGGACTGGCAGTTAATAAGTTGCTTGGTTTTGTGGGAAAAATTACCCTTCCGCTTTAACATTGTCTCTATTTTTTCTTCATATTTGTAGTGCATCCCACCCAAAATTTACATTTATGAAGTTTGTATTTTCCCTTTTCCTTTGGGTTTGGGCCTGCTTTACTATTACCGCACAGGAAGACTTTTATTGGGTAACCGCAGAACAAGGGGACGGCATTTTTTCGCTCTTAAGAAAACAAGGCTTGGATCCCGCAAAGCACTATAAGGATTTCCTCGAGTTAAATACGGAAAGTTTAAAGAACGGTAGTGCTTTAAAGGTTGGCATAGACTATAAAGTTCCTGTTGCAGAAGACTCGTTTAAAAAGACAGGGATTGTGGTGCAGTCAGAAAAGAATTCTGAAGCTCCCATTTTTGATAAGGAATTGCGGGAAATGTCACTTAAAAGTGAAACACTTAAAGAGGCTGTTTATTATCTGATTGCTGAAACTGGTGAACTGGGCGATGAAAGCTTTGTGCAGGATATAGCCAAAAATGTAGCCGCCGAATTGATGACCAATGGAGCCCAAGTCTATATTATGGATAAAATTGAACAGGACGGCACCACTTTGACCGACACTCAAAAAATGGGTTCGTACATAGAGGCCATCAATAAAAAATATCTACAGAATAGTGGGAAATACCAACGTGTTCTTATAATTAGGGCAGACAACAAAGTGGAGAAAAGAAATATGAATGTGGCTGTTTATCATTACAACAAGAGTGAACAAGGACAGCGATTTGCCGAAAACATTCAAAATGTATTTCAAAAAAATAGTGTTTCCAATATTTCTTCCACCAAGGCCGATAGGGTTTTCAAGGATAAAAACAGTCTTTATTTGGCCAGAAACATTCTACCTGCCATAAGTTTGATAACGCTCGATGATGATGCTAAAACTGCACAAGAAAAAATATCAATGCGTACCGATAAACAGAAATTGGCAAGTTTATTGAGCAATGGTATAATGAATGATTATGTTGATTTAGAAATTGAGAATTAAATGAAACCCCATTTTTATACTTTTTTAAAAGTACTTCTTTGTTTTTTATGGATGCCAATCAATTTGTTGGCCCAAGAATCTTTTACCGAAGTAACCGCTGAAAAGGGTGATGGGGTCTATTCCCTGTTGCGAAGACACGGAGTAAGTCCCACAAAATACTATAACCAGTTTGTTGAATTGAATTCCGAAAACTTGGGTGAAGATGAAGCTTTGTATGTGGGTCGTTCCTATATGTTGCCCGATACTTTGGTCAATAAAAAGGTTGAAACAGAGACAATTCGACCTGCCTATCCCATTTTTGGAGAGGATTTTGTCCATGTGGATACCGTAAGTAATCGATTGGACGATGCTGTGTATTATTTGATTTCTGGTCATGGCGGACCAGACCCGGGTGCGGTGGAAAAATACAATGGTAAATTGATTGCAGAGGATGAGTACGCTTACGATGTTACCCTAAGATTGGCAAGGGAGCTTATTTCACACGGAGCTGAGGTGCATATTATTGTACAAGATGAAAATGACGGAATTAGAGATGCGAGGCTTTTAGAGCTGGATACGGATGAAACTGTTGATTCGGAAACCATTCCCTTGGGACAGTTGGCACGATTAAAACAACGCACCGAGGCAGTAAATAAGTTGTACCAGACCAATCGCGGTAAATACCAGCGTTTATTGGTTACCCACGTGGACAGTCGTAGTAAGGGAACCAATATTGATGTGTTCTTTTACCATCATGAAAAAAGCAAAAACGGTAAAAAACTGGCCGAAAGCATCCATCAAACTTTTATGCGGAAGTATAAAAAATTTCAGCCTTACCGACTTTACAATGGGTCCTTTAGCGACCGAAGCAGTTTGTATGTGGTTAAAAACACGTTGCCAGCTGTGGCCTATATCGAAATAGGAAACATCCGAAGTAAAAAGGACCAGCGAAGAATTCTGAATCCTGATAACAGACAAGCTTTGGCCAAATGGATTTCCGAAGGGATTCTTTTGGATTATGAATCTTCAAAAACGGCAACAGCCAAATAAATGGAAGAGGGTTAACAACACCCTCCGCCATTGTAGTGCCATGTACTTTCACTGATAAAAATTTCATCAGAAACTTGTGACAGTGCGGCCGCCGTTTTATCGCAAACAGCCAAAGGCTGGTTTTGAATCAGAACGTGTCCTTTTTTATCGTCCAAATACGCTTCCTCACCATAATAAATGGCAGTTTTTCCTGTGAACATACAAGGGCCATCTTCAGGCATGGGGTCTTTAATAGCGGCAATTTCTACGGATTCAATATGGATAAGTTCGTCCGTAGGATAATGGTTGGGCGAAAGCAAACGATATGATCTTTTCCCTCTAATTTCAATGGTGCCAAAACCTGCATCGGTCAACACTTGTACGTAATCTTTTAAGGGAATACTGCCGCTGAGACATTGTGCACGAAGACGGTCGTCATTTCGCAGTTCGTCACTCATGGGCTGTTCACAAATAGGGTCGCTCATCACTAATCTCCCGTGTGGTTTTAGTACGCGATACATTTCAGAAACGGCCTTTTTAAGATCTTCCATTTTAAAGATATTGAAAAGACAGTTTTGCGCTGCCACATCAATGCTTTCATCTTCAACAGGAAGGTTAAGGGCATCTCCCTTCACCAAATTCACAAAATCACTTTTGAACCAATCATTTTCCTGTTCTGCTATCTTGAAATTCTTGCGGGAAGCTTCCAGCATTTCATCGACGGAATCCACACCGATTACCCCATTTTGTTGTCTGGAGAAATACGAAAATTGAAGCAACTCCATGCCGCCCCCTACACCTACATATAAGATTTTCGGATTGTTTACCAAATCTTGGGCCGAAACCGTACTTCCGCAACCATAGTTCATATCCAACATAATTTTGGGAATGGAAAGTCCGGGAAATTGCCAAATGGGATTGGTAGTGCAGCACAATCCAACATCGGGAGTGAGTGCGGCTTCCTTATATAAGTCTTGGGTAGCTTCTAAATAGCTCATATTACTTTTATTAATTCTTTGAACAATTTTATCATTTTGGGTTCGGTTCGTGCGGCAATATCCAAAATCTCCTGAATATTAACGGGTTCCAAGTTGTCTGGGTCGCATTCATCCGTTAAAACAGAAACCGCCACAATAGGTAGTCGTAAATGATTGGCAACAATTACTTCGGGTACCGTACTCATTCCAACTGCATCTGCCCCCAATGTTTTTAGCATGCGGTATTCGGCCTTTGTTTCCAATTGTGGGCCGACAACGGATGCATAAACCCCTTTTTGCAGGGATATACCTTCTTTTTCGGCAATTTGCACCAATTTGTTGCGCATGGGAACATCGTAGGGTTGGCTCATATCCACAAAACGATTACCAAATTGGGACACGTTTTTAAAGGCCAAAGGAGACCCACCTTGGAGGTTAATATGGTCTTCAATCAGCATGATTTCCCCTTTTTTAAAGTTGAGGTTAACCGCTCCTGCAGCATTGGAAACAAAAAGTTTTTGAACGCCCAATTGGTGCATCACCCGAATGGGGTAGGTGATGTCCACAAAATCATAGCCTTCGTACAAATGAAATCGCCCTTGCATAACCACCGCTTTTTTACCTTCGATGGTTCCATAAATCAGTTTGCCTGAGTGAAATTCAACAGTAGCCAATGGAAAATGGGGAATATGGTTGTAATGGGCCTCTATGGAGTCTTCAATGCTTTCAATTAATTGTCCAAGTCCTGTCCCAAGTACAATACCAATTTCCGGGGTTTCAAATCCTCGTTTTTTTAAATAATCAACAGATTCGTTCAACTGTTCCTGTGTCATTCTTTTATATGTTTTAAAAAAGGCTCAAATACCTTTATATCTTTTATGTCTTCGTAATGGTCTATGTCGTTTTTTTCTTCCAAAAGTGACACCTTAAAGGTTGAAATGTCTTTTAAGGTATCTTTCAAAACTGTATCTGTACCCCAATTTTTAGATTGAAACAATTCTTCTTTCAAGGATTTCATGCCCAAAAGATAATAACCGCCATCTTCAGCCGGTCCCACGACAAAATCATGAGTTTGCAGTTGCGCAAATGCTTCTTCCAAATCGGATTGACTAAGGTGATACATGTCACTTCCGATGATGATCACGTTTTCAAATCCAGCGTTAAACCCATCAGCAAATGCATTTTTCATTCGTTCGCCCAGATCAATCCCTTTTTGAAGCTTTTTACTATAAATATTGTTGTCCCAAATATCTTCTTCCCAAATCTCTTCAGAATAAAAAACCCATTTTTCCACCGCTAGATTTTTGGTAAAATCCACCGTTCGCTGTAATAGGAATTTATAGATTTCCAGCGCAGCTTCATCGCCGACTTTGGCCGCGAGTCGGGTTTTGCATTTACCAAGTTCGGGATTACGGGTAAGGATTAAAAGTAGGTTCTTGCTCAACACATTTGTTTTTAGAATGGGTTCGTCAAATGCTGTTTAAAGATAGGTAGATTTTTGATTTCACTGGGGTATGCAGGGGTGCTAAAGTTTTTCTAAAAAATTATAGACTGATGAATGTCAGCATTTTGAAAAAGTCCAATGCCGATATTTGTGGTTTAACCTGATCACATGGGGATTCAGAAAGAACAACTTCAAACTATTTCATTGCGAATTGATGAGGTAATTGGTCTGATTCAAAAAGAGAATCTAAAGAATCATGCCTTATTGGAAGAGGTATGCCCCAGTTATGCACCTAGCGCCAAAAACTTGTCACATTATGCCGCGTTTCGAAGTTTTGATGCTCGAAGTATGCAAAAAGAGCTCAAACATTTGGGATTAACGCGGTTGGCGAATTCGGAAGGAAATATACTGGGGAGTCTCCTTAACCTTAAAGAGATTGTACATAGTTTGCTTGGCGATCTACCCAAAACAGTAGAGAGTGATTACCTGCATATCGGAGAAGGAAAAAAACTATTACAAAAACACACCGATTGTCTTTTTGGTGATAATGAAAATAAAAGGCGAGTTCGAATTATGGTAACCCAGCCTTCGGAGGCGGCAACCAATTATGATTTGGTTTTGGAAATGGTTAAAAATGGGATGGATTGTGCCCGTATAAATTGCGCACATGACGATTCTGGGATTTGGAAGCGCATAATTGAAAATGTGAGAAAGGCTGAACATGAATGCCGGACCAAGGTTAAAGTGGCCATGGATCTCTCTGGACCAAAAATCAGAACGGGTGATATTGTGATGGGGCCAAAAGTAAAACGGTTTAAAGCTCCAAAGGACCAAAATGGAGAGAAAAGGCCGGCTATTTTTAAGCTTGTATCCAATGCTAAAAGTGTGTTGGAACCTCTTGAAGTTCCTGTGGATGAAACATGGTTGGGGCAATTGCAGGTTGGGGATGCGATGAAAACCAAAGATTTTAGAGGAAAATCCCATAAACTAAAGGTGGTGAAACTTTTGAACGATGGTGTTTTAGTGGAAAGTCCCAAGTCCATTTATCTGGAAACAGGAACCGTCTTGAAACCAAAGAATAAAGAATTGCAAAAGACTAAAATCTTGGAGCTACCCAAAGTGGAACAATCCATTTTGGTGAGAGCGGGAGATACAATTGTTGTAACAGGTGAGGTGGGCGCATCCAGTTTGCCAAAATTCGATACCAAAGGAAATTTGTTGGAGCCGGGTGTAATCAGCTGTATTCCTTCTCAAATTGTGGAAAAAGTGAAAATGGGAGATCGAATATTGTTCGATGATGGAAAAATATCTGGTGAAGTAGAAGGGCTGGACCATGGAACGTTTGATGTTAGGATTACCAGGGCCAAGGAAGGCGGGGCTCTGCTTAAGGCTGAGAAAGGTATTAATCTTCCATCTTTGGATCTGGGCATTTCTGGATTGACCGATAAGGATCGAGAAGATTTAAAATTTGTAGTGCAACATGCCGATATCGTAAATGTTTCCTACGTAAACACCGAAGAGGATGTGAGAGGTATTTTAAAGGAGTTGGACCAATTAAAAGCAAAACCTGAACTGGGTATCATATTAAAAATAGAGACACAATCGGCCTATAAAAACTTGATTGGGATACTCTTAACGGCCATGCAGCGAAAACACTTGGGTGTTATGATTGCAAGGGGTGATTTGGCCTTGGAGGTGGGTTGGAAAAATATGGGAATGGTACAGGAGGGTATACTTTCTTTTTGCAGTGCTGCACACATTCCGGTGGTTTGGGCCACCCAGGTTTTGGAAGGTTTGGCCAAGAAGGGATTGCCTTCAAGATCTGAAATAACAGATATTACTTCTTCTGTTCAGGCCGAATGTGTAATGCTAAATAAAGGACCCTATATTAACAAAGCCATTTCTTTTTTACACGAGGTGCTTTTGAACAGTGAAAATTCACACGATAAAAAAGAGGTGATGCTGCCCATAATGAAATGGGATTAAAAGGAAAGGGCACCCATTGGGCGCCCTTAAAGAGAGACATTATTAACTATAGGAATTCTGTGGTAGTGTTTAGTATAGTTTAATAAAGATATTGGTATACGCTGCTGACCAGAGCATATACGGATAACGCAAATGCAAAATACCAAAAAAGGTATCCTAGTTTAGATTCAATAGTGTTCATTTTTCGAGTGTTTTCTGTTCGTGTTCAGATTGAATTGGAGTACCGAAATTATTCAAATCTTAACCGCTACAAACCTAAATTTTATTCGTTGTAAGAAAATCTACATAACTGGTATTATTGTTTATATAAATGGTATTTGCTCCAAAAAGCCTAGCTGGTAACGATTTTATAAATAAGTATCACGTTGTCAAGGTATTAAGTTAAATCTTTGGTGATAACAAAAAAAAGAAAGGGTGTTTGGAATTGACAACCAAACACCCTTTAAAAGTATTTTTAATAAATGTTTATACCAAGGGAGTACCTTTTAAACGCTTTTCAATCTTGCGCTTTTTTTCTGTAAGGCTCTTCATGGTTTCCATTAATTTGGAATCCTTGGTACGCTTGTATATCTCGTTTAGGGAAAGAATTAAACTTTTAGCCTCTCTGGAAGCCTCAACCCTGTCACTGGTGGACATGTGGCTCATCGGCCTTTTTTCAAATTCTTCCGCCTGTTGTAGTAACTCTTGAGTCATTTTTGTTTAAAATTATTCTGAATTGGCTAAATATAAGAGTTAGTTTGATATTTTCTAACTATAGTGCCATTTGATTTTCATATTTATGAAAACATTAAGAAGTTGACCTCAAAGGAGATAATGGTTTATAAAAGCACTACTGGCAAGGTACTAGGTCGATATCAGTGCCTGTTTTTCTTAAAATAAACTAAAGATCGTATATTTTTCAATGTAAAATAATTGTTATCTAAATGTAAATTAATCGTTGATTCGATTATTTTTGTGAAAAACTGGATTCGTGAAGATCATTTGGAAATCATCAACCTCCAAAAAACGATTGGCGTACGTTCAATCTTTAGATTTGGAATATGCGGTTCGCTTGCAAGTTATCAGGATTATGATTGCTGAGGCGGAACATTTGATGGATTATCTTTCCCTGATCACTTTGGAGATCAATACAGAAAATGGACATGTTTCGGTTAATGAAGACACGCCGGAACCCTTACTTTCCAAAATATCCAAAAACTTGGTCCAGCCGTTTCAAAAAACGTCCATGGAGCATACGCCAAAAATTAAAAGTAAGGCCTTGGCTGCCATTTCTTTTATAGGGTAGGTTCAATTCGTATTTCAGTCAATCTTAAATCCAAATGAGTAAATCGGTCCCATGCCGTTAGGGTAATTTTGATTGTACAAAATCAAAACACACTATCATGGCAATTATTGGAAACATCATAAAGGGCATCATCGAGGCAAAAGATACACTTAGCGGCGATGAAAATCCCATCGAAGAGCAGAAAAAAGTGTTGAAGGAACTCTTGGAAACCGCCAAGAACACCCAATTTGGACAGCACTATAATTTTGAATCGATTTTGGAGTCCGACGATATGCAAAAATCCTTTTCTGAAGCAATTCCATATCACGATTACAATAAAATTTCAAAAGAGTGGTGGCAAAAAACCATCGACGGGGAACCCGATGTCACATGGCCTGGCAGCCCGGATTTTTTTGCATTAAGTTCCGGGACCACAGGGAAAAAATCCAAAAGAATACCTGTTACTTCAGCCATGGTCAACTCCATTA
This sequence comes from Flagellimonas cixiensis, assembly GCF_042134615.1. Classification (GTDB taxonomy): domain Bacteria; phylum Bacteroidota; class Bacteroidia; order Flavobacteriales; family Flavobacteriaceae; genus Flagellimonas; species Flagellimonas cixiensis. The sequence continues at coordinate 994,607 of NZ_CP169639.1, read as the reverse complement.
AACGTGCCGGTAAAAAACAAATCTTTGCATTGAGCAATTTTGACATGCCAGCCGATTTTTTTGAAAAGGAGATCATGATGCTCGGGAGTTCAACCGATTTAAAAGAACGTGATGGCCATAAGGAAGGAGAAATTAGCGGTATTAGTGCAAGTAACATTCCTTTTTGGTTTAAAAAATACTACAAACCTGGAGACGAGATTGCCCAAATCGATGATTGGGACGAACGCGTGGAATCTATTGCCAAACATGCTAAACAATGGGATATTGGAGCCTTAAGCGGTATACCTTCGTGGATGGAGTTGATGCTTAAAAAAGTAATCGAGTACCATAAGGTAGACCACATCCATGACATTTGGCCCAACCTGCAGGTCTATACTTCGGGTGGCGTGGCTTTTGATCCTTACGAAAAAAGTTTCAATGCCTTAATGGGCAAACCTATTCAAATTATAGACACCTATTTGGCTTCCGAAGGCTTTTTGGCCTTTCAGAGCCGTCCAGAAACCACATCCATGAAGTTGGTGACCGATAATGGGGTGTATTTTGAGTTTGTTCCCTTTAAACCGGAGTATGTAAACCAGGATGGTTCTTTAACCGATAATGCCCCATCCCTAATACTGGACCAAGTTGAAGAGGATGAAGATTATGTGTTGATCATCTCAACGGTTACAGGAGCTTGGCGCTACATTATTGGCGATACCATTGCTTTTACCGATGTGGAAAAAGCAGAGATTAAAATCACGGGGCGGACCAAATTCTTTTTGAACACCGTGGGATCACAGCTTTCGGTAAACAAATTGAATGATGCCGTGAAGCATTTGGAAGAGACCTTGGATATTAAAATTCCGGAGTACACCCTTTGCGCCAAACGATTTGATGATGGTTTTTATCATTCATGGTATTTGGGCTCTGATTCAGAAAAAAGTGTTGCTGGAGAAGAAGCGGCGCAAATTTTGGATGATTTTTTAAAGGAGGCCAATAAAAATTACAAAGTGGCCCGAGGCAAAGCATTGGAGGGTGTAAAAGTGCAACTGGTACCTCAAAATATTTTTGCGGACTGGAGTGGGGCGAACAAGAAAAAGGGAGGTCAGGTTAAAATGGAGCGCGTAATGGGAGAGGAAAAGTTTGCAGAATGGGAAGCTTTTGTTTCGCAAGAAGCTTGATCAATCTGCAGTATTTAGAGAGTCTTGCTCCTTTACCATGTCTAAAATTTCATCGGGGGATAGGTAATATTTTTTGATTCTGGCTTTGTAGGAATCCTGAATTTCCGAATTCCCCAGAATAAAATTCTTCGTTTTTAGAATATAGTCCGACATGCCTCGGGAAACTGCGAAGGAATCTGCAGTACGTTCCGCTTTTCTAACAAAACTATCCGAGAACATATAGCCAAGGCCAAATGCAATTAGGTTTAGTCCATTTCGTTGTTTGTAATCCATAATATGGCCCAATTCATGGCCTATCCATCCAATCAATACCTCCGAAGGAACTTCAACGGTTCTGAACTTCTTTCCTGAAATTTTAAAATTCTCACTGATCAATATTTTGTAACCGCGCTTTTTTTTGGATTTGAAAATATCGGTCCAAGCGGGTTGGGCCAACATGACCGATTTTTTAATGTTTTTCTTGAATTTAAATTCGATGGGGGTGTTTTTGAGCTCCGGGAAATGCATTAAAGCCAATTCGGCCTCAATTTTTATGGGTTTTGGTATGGTAGCATTTGGTTCAGACATAAAAAGGGTTAAGGTTATAAACAATACAGAAAATAGAATGATAAGTTTTAATCGTTTTTTCAACACATTAAAGTTTATGAATTGAAAAAAAGGGCAAATTTAATTTGCCCTTTTCCAGTTAGTTTTCGAGCTGTTTTAGAACTGATATCTAATACCAAGCGCGATATCCAGATCTAGATCATCGGAATAGTTATCGTTAAATCCAATTTCGGGTCTCATATCCAACGAAATGAGCAGTGGGATTTCAAAGTCGTATTCGATACCAATGTCACCTGCAATAAGGGCAAAGGCACCATCGTTTTCGCCTGCATCAAAAGAACCGACACCACCACCAGCACCTACGTACCAGTGAAACCCGCCGTCTATGGGCATTACCCATTGGTACAGACCAACCAATTTAAAGGCTTCTACGTTATTGGAATCCCTCCATCCAAGATCGAATTCCAATCGGTTATTTTCTTTTAAGTAACGTTGATAGGAGATTTCACCTCCAAATCCGTCATTGTCACCCACTCGAATACCCAGTGCGTTTTTAGAAATGCTTTGGGCACTCACTGCTGTCCCTACTACTAAAAAAAGAACTAAAATTAAATTTTTCATGATAGTTGTATTTGTTGACAAATTTAGGGCGGGACTGTCATCGGGCTTGTCTCATTTCAATCAAAGGTTGATGCAAAACCGATTAAAGAGTTGTTAAAGTAAGGGGCGGAAGAATTTAAAGAGACCTTCTAAAAAACGCTGCGTCAAGGTTCTATCCTTAAAATCTTGCAATCGGAGCAAATGTGCTCTTTCACACTGTAGTTTGTACTCTTGTAGTACTTCTTCGGTGATTTTTTCATCATAGATCAAAATGTTGGTCTCGTAATTGAGCTCAAAACTCCGTACATCAAAATTTCCAGAACCAATGGAGGTCAGGTCCCCATCCACAATCATGATCTTGCTATGGGAAAAGTCGTCCCGCAGGTAAATTTTAACCCCTACTTCCAAAAGTTCTTCAAATTGGGAGAACATGGCGAACTTGGCCATTTTGGAATCGGATTTTTTAGGAACCAACAAAGTAATTTCTACACCTTGCAATGCTCTTATTTTTAGGTTTTGAAGAAAGGCTTCTCCAGGAACAAAATAGGGGTTGGCAATATAAATGTAGTTTTGGGCCTCGTTCATCATGCCCAAATACTGTTGTAAAATGGCTGGGTACTTGGAGTCGGGTCCTCCTGCCACCACTTGAGCCGTAGCGGTTCCTTTTTGCTCCTGTTTGAACAAATATTCCTCAATGGGAAAATCATCCCGTTTACTGGCGAAAAAATAATCCTTCAGAAACACCAAATGTAGATCGTTCACAATGGGGCCTTCGAGCTTTAAATGGATGTCTTTCCATTTTCCAAGTTCATTTCGTCCTTTTATATATTTATCGGAAATATTCACACCTCCAGTAAATGCTACTTGATTATCTATGATCACAATTTTTCGGTGGTTGCGAAAGTTGAGTGAAAACAAGAGGTTTTTTAATCGGATGGGCATGATCGGATAAATTTTCACCCCAATATCCTGAAAATGCTTTCGTGGTCGGCCTCTCAGGTGATAGCTTCCCAGCGAATCGTAAATTATTCGAATTTCGACCCCTTCGTTGATTTTGCGTTTAAAGAGGTCAATCATTTTGTCGAGTAAATCCCCTCGTTCCAATATATAATATTGGAGGTGGATGAACTCTTTGGCTTCTTCCATTGCCTCAAAAAGGGTGTTGAAGGTTTCGCCTCCATCTTGCAGTACGGTAATCTTGTTGCCCTCCGTGGCTTTGGTTTTAGAACTCTTTTTGATCAGGTCGTTCAATCTTTTCTTCCGTGGGTCCGATTCAAAATCTACCCAATAAGGTTGATCTAATGATTTTAGGGGGTAATTGTATTTTTTCTTTCGTTCAAAATCTCGCGTATTAAAGAATTTGAACTTTCTCCGGTTCATGCCAAATAGATAGTACAGCAATGCGCCCAAAATGGGCAAGATCAGTATCAGCATGATCCAACTTAAGGAACGGGATGGTCGCCTGCCGTGGTAAATTATGGCGCCAATGGCCCATACCGAGGTAAGGATATATAATATGGTCAGTGTTGTGTTCAAAAAAGCTGAGTGTTTAAACCATTTTCTAATTTACGCATCAATCGGGTAACTCAATAGGTTTCAAATAAAAAAACTCCGGTAGGTTGTACCAGAGTTTTTATCAAATGGTGTTTCAGTGTTTATGAAATCGTATCAGTGGCCTTTTCAATTTCATCCTCCACATCGTCTGCTGCGTCCTCAATTTTATCTCCTACATCTTCTGCCGCATCTTCAATGTCGTCTCCAGCTTCTTCAAGACCGTCTTTTACATCTTCAATGGCTTCTTCAGCCTTGTCTTCTTTGGTTTCTCTACAGCTCGTCATGCTCAAGGTCATTCCCATCGCCATGAAGAGCATCAATATACTTAGTGTCTTTCTCATATTTGTGTGTTTTAGGTTAATGATAGTTTTTTGTTTCGTTCTTAGATTTTCTTTTTACCGGTAATCAATGAAATGATGAATAAAACGATAAATACGAAGAATAGGATTTTAGCGATACTTGCAGCACCGGCAGAAATTCCACCAAATCCGAAAATACCGGCCACAATGGCCAAAATAATGAAAGTGACTGTCCAACGTAACATAATGGTAGTGTTTTAAATTATTGTCTGACTATCTCTTAATCAGCACAATACAAATTTGCATTAATTTTGGCTAGGACCTTGTCGCTTTCAAGTTTAACATTGACTCATAAGCTAAAATTCGTGGGGATTACTCCAAATTCCTGTTACGAATTGCTTATTGGCCGTTCAAACTTCTGCGTAGATGGGATGTGTTGGTCGGCCATAAAATGCTCAAAAAAATCGCTGGAAAGGCGTTCCGCTTTCAATTTTAAGGTCTTGGGTGCTTCCAAAAGCTTTTTCAATGTATTGTAACTCGTGGATTTAGACAACCAAGTTTCTGCTTGGTTTTTTGGAATGATAATGGGGGCCAAATGACTCAAATCGTGATAATTTGAGATGAAGCCGTCCATTTTATGTGTAATTAAAGCGGCACAACGGAATCCATCTTCCAAAATATTATAGGTGCCCGCTAAATAAAATGGTTTGCCCGAGGGTTGATGCAAATAAAAATTATGGGTTTTGCCTTGTTGGATAAGATGGGTGTAAAATCCGGTTACAACGATCAAGCAACGTCTCTGGGAGAAGGAATCCTTCATCCAATTGATTTGTTCCAGATCTTGAACAGGTACATTCAGCGTATTGGCCTTATCTTGGAATTCGGCCCATTCTTCTTTAAAATTTTGGGGCATCAATCCCCAAATGGCAAAGGTGATTTCTGAATGGTCTGCCATGGTCACCACACTTAAATTCGTTTCATTAAATCCGTTAATGATGGGGTTAGGTCTGTATAAATTTGGATATCTAAAAGAAAGTCCAAACTCCTCCTCAATCATTTCGCGATCAGCAGCATTGGAAAGTTTGTAAATCATGATACTTTAATTTATGTTACCCAAGTACGTAGATCGGTGCAAATTGTATTGACCCAAATGCTATTAATCGTGATGCTTTTCGAATTTTAATGTTCAATTCTTGCCAAAAGCACATTTTTAGGTTGTTTGGAATCGAACAAATTCTATCTTTATAAGACTGCAAATATGAATTTAACTACAACCTGAACCTCAAACCTCTATGATCAAGATTAAAGTCGATGCCCAAGACACTGCTGAATCGGTGGAGCAACTCCAAAATATTCTTGGAGGAGAAATTTCTGAGCGATGGGGCGAGCATGTGCTGGAGGTAGATAATAAAATGGCTAAAGGAAGCATAAGGTTCATTACATTTGGGTGGGGTGGCAGCTTACTTTTATTGGATATTGTTTTTTATGATGAGGTGTTTATCGAGGTAGATACTTCCAAATATAATCCCATAAGTTTTTACTACTGCTTGGATGGGTATTGCGGACATAAGTTCGGCTACCAGCCCGAAGATGAGATTCAATTTATGGAACAATACCATTCCGCTATTTTAACCAATCGGGATGGTGGAATTTCGGACCGTTATTTTCCAAAAGATGTAAAGCTCAATATCAGTATCATTCAAGTTAGGCGCAAGCAATTTTTACGTAAAAGATTAAATCAGGGAGAAAACTTGAACAAGGAGCTTTATCGGGTGTTTATGGATACCGATCATGAAAATGTTTTTGCTTATTTCGGGTCGTACAATCTTAAGATAGCCGATGTAATGGCCAACATGAACAAAATTGAATCTGAGGGGATGATCCGAATTATGCAGATGGAAGGCATGGTTTATCAAATTTTGTCCATGCACATGATGCAGCATAACAAAGAGATCAAGAATAAGAGGCCTGCCACCACCTTATTAAAAAGAGAGCTGAAACAGGTGCGCAATTTTGCCAAAAAGTTGGAAAAACACATTGCAAAGGATTTTACGTTGGAAGAAATCGCTGCGGAAACAGGGCTGACCCAAGCAAAGCTTCAGGAAGGATTTAAATTGCTGTACAATAATACGGTAACGGAATATATTCGGAATACGCGGTTGGAGGTGGCCCGCGACCTTATCGCCAATTCCGAAATGAACATATCCGAGGTGGTGTATTCCATCGGTTTTACCAGTAGAAGTTATTTTTCCAAAATCTTCAAGGAGAAATACGGTATAAGCCCAAGTGAGTTTAAAAATAGCAAACGGGAAGCCGCCATGGCGGGACAAAATGCCTAAAAAATCTAATATTTAGCCCATTTTTAAAGGTTTTCACCATATAGTGGTGTGTAAAATGGTTCCAGACGAAGTATGCCCGTATACACATGGGTTACCTCTACACAAAGTAAAGGGTCTGGTGCATCAATAAAATAGGATAGCACTAGTTTTTCTTCGTCCAAATAATACCTGCCTTGATCTAGGGGTCGGGGCAGGGACTGCATTTTACCGTCATGGAACACCGTGTTGTTTGGTATTGAAAATTGAAAGGAGAAACTAAATACTGGATTATCCAACACTGACATTTCCGCCAGATGTTTTTCTGGAAGTTTATGGAGGATGATGCGACACCCTCGCCTTTGCATTTGGTTAAGAAATTGCCTGCTTTTAAAGTTTAGGATTTGGAGGGAGGCAAAGGTGATCTGCATTTGGGTTTGGGTGTTTTGGTTTAAGAAGTTGGTGAAAATGGAAGAAATGGGAATTGATTGCATGGTGGATGGCTGGATGATTAGATTTTGGGATTTTGTAAAAATACACAAAATGACGTTTGTGTCATTAATTTCAACATCCAAAATTTTGACATTGCTGTCGTATGATGGATAACGACGACCAAAATGTTGACTTTTTGAAAGACTTAGCCAATAGGATTAAGGGCTTGAGGGAAGCTAGAAATCTTACCCAAGAAGATGCCTACAATGATACGGGAATCCATTTTGGACGCATAGAAACTGGTAAGTGGGATCCAAAGTTCAGTACCATTAAAAGAATTACTACTTATTTTAACTTAAGCATTACTGAATTTTTTGCCGAAGGTTTTGATGATTAGCAACCATCACCCCATTTCTTGCTGAAGTAAAAAACAACGCCAATCATCGGTTTTATTCTTAATTTGGGGGTATATAGATGTATTTTACATCCATATAAACAAGTTGTGCTTCATTATTTCCAATACCCAATTAATTAAATATCATATCTTTAGCGAAACTAACCGCTTGTGATCAAATTCTTTCGAAAAATCAGGGAAAAATTTCTCATTGAAAACAAATTCAATAAGTATCTTATTTATGCAATTGGAGAAATCTTTCTCGTTGTTATAGGGATTCTGATTGCACTTCAAATCAATAATTGGAATAACAACAGAATAGAACACAAAATTGAAACGAATATTTTAAGTGAAATTCTAGTAAACCTTGAAAAAGATATCATTAACCTTAACTCAAAGATTACGTATAATAATGATAAAACCAAACTCAACAGAGACGTGTTGGAGCATTTAGAACAGAGAACACCCTTAACTGATTCATTAAAATGGTCTTATGCTAGAATAATTGGAAGAGGTAACTTTGAACCAATAACTGTCGCTTATGAAAATCTAAAATCTAAAGGAATAGACATCATTCATAATGATTCGCTCAGAATTGCTATTTCTGAATTGTATGATTTCAAATATTTCTACTTAACTGAAGATTTAAGGTCCGATTATGAGCATGTGAAATCATTGCATGAGACTGAAGCATATAAGAATATCAAGACGATATTTAGGGGTGACTTAGCCCAACGATGGGCAGAACCCGTAAACCTAGCGGAAATACAAAATAACATCTATTTTCAAGAAGTATTAAAACAAGCTATTGGTTTTTATTCGTATATGAATAGTACTTATAAAAGAGGAATAAAAGAGAATATGGCAGTACAGGAGCAAATTAAAAATGAATTAAAACAAAGAAAAAAATAACGAAAGCACAACAATGGCTATAAGTAATTACTGCAGTTAGATAAGTTGACTGTTTTTCCTACAATTGTTGTAAATTACTTCCGATAAATTTAAACAAACAGCGCTCCTTCTCTGCTGATTCGCACGCTAACGCTTCCAACATTTGCTAACCGCAAATTTTTTTCTGAGCCATGCGCGCCGCTAACCGTAACAACTCATAGCCAGGACCGTTGGCAAACATTTCCTCTGAATACAATTTATGACTGATAAAGAATTAAAAATCCTGTTTCTAAAAACGAAATTGGAAAATGAGTCTAAAAAATTAGATTCGGAACAGTTTTTTGAATTAATAAAGCACAAAATTGGATGGAAAAAGTATAATGAAATTTATGCGGAATTTGCCAATAACTCAATGCTTGATTCTTATTCTCACACCCAACTTACCCAATTGGGAAAAAACACTTTGATTGCATTACAGAGTGAATTGGAACAAGAACTAAAAGACAAAATTGCTGAACGTAAAAAGCTTCACAATGATGCTATTATCTCAGGCTGGAAAAGAAAAACTTTTTGGTACATTTTTGCATTTGGATTGTTCGGAGGAATTTATAGTGGCATTGACTTGTTTAATAAAGTCACAGGAAGGAATAACGAAGCTGGAAAAACTGAATCTACAACCGAAATTTTGGAATCTAAACCACCACCTACTATTATAAACAAAAAGGAAGAGGAGGATACAACAATTATCCAAGAAAAGGAACTTGATACCCTCCCAAAAAAATAAAAACGTTTGCCAACACGGTGTATAATTAATTGCGGTCGGAAATTCAACATATGAATTTCCTGCAATCAATTATCTTTATAGTCAGGCGGACATTTTCCGTTGGAAAAGTCCGCAACTAATCATACACGAGACCGTTGGCAACAAGCTGAAAAAACGTCAGAAATCAATAATCCTGTAAAATGACAAAAATAATTTCAAGCCCTAATTGTGGAAACTCACCGAAAATGGAATTTCTAAAAGAATTCAATATTGCCTTTTCAAAAGGAAACGTAAAATTTATTACGGAAAGTGTGACTGATGAAATTGTTTGGGATATAATTGGTGGCAAAAAAATTGAGGGAAAAGAAAAGTTCAGAGAAGAATTGGAAAAAATGAAATCCGAAAAAGCGACAGAATTGATAATCGACCAAATCTTATCGCACGGAAAAGAAGGAGCAACAAACGGAATTATTAAAATGCAAAACGGAAAAAAATATGCGTTTTCGGACTTTTACAAATTTAAAGGAGCAAAAGGTGCGAAAATAAAATCGATGACATCATACGTAATTGAAATATAATAAAAAGTGGAAAAAGCCAGTTGCCAACAATGTATAACCGCAATTACGGCGGATTCGACTACGTCCGAATCCACTCGGAATTGCTAACGTCTGTGCTTAACCGAAAAACATTAACTTTAATCCCGTAACTGACGGTTATACGAGCCGTTGTAGTAAATTTCAAATATCAACCTGACTTCTAAACACATTACTTTCGCGATTTACTTCCTACTCCTAGTCCTAGCTATTGGAATTTGGATTTGGGAGTTCATATCATTTGATGAATTTCTTGGCACAATCTTCCCGTGGGAAGAGCGATTTGAGTTTCCAAATGTTGTTTATGGACTTCAAGTGTCTAATATGTTCACAGCATCAATAGCTTCAATCATATTGGTAATTGGACTTTTTCTGAAAAAGAAATCAGGATGGATATTAATAACGGGGTGGTTCTATTTCTTTTTATTTAATTTTTTCAATTCATTAATCATAGATGGACTACCCGGCAGTAAAATCGAATTTTTGCTACTTCTACTTTTCTTAGTACCAATCGGGTTCATCATTTTAATGAATAAATTCGATGGAATAAAAAAATACCACGGAACCGAAAATAAGGACAGAGTTATATTGAATTTATATGCAATCGGAACTGGATTGGTTTTAGTGGGATTTCGAATTCTTAAAAAAAACTTGCTACAACACTGGCTTTAATTCAGCGTGGCTTATGAATTATTTTGAAAAATTTATTACTTTAAGAAATCATAGTCCAACCGTAGGCAACCAAAATAAATTCAAACATGAAAAATCAAATAGCTGGATTACTATTCATTTTATGTTGCGCTCAAATTCATGCGCAAGAAAATAATTATGCAGACGTCAATGGAGTAAAGATATATTATGAAATCCATGGTGAAGGAGAACCGTTGGTTTTATTACATGGTTTTACAATGAGTCATAAAATGTGGGATGGTTGGATTGAAGACTTCTCAAAAAAATATAAAATAATACTTCCTGATTTAAGGGGTCATGGAAATTCAACGAATCCATCAAATGAATTCACTCATAAAGAATCCGCTAAAGATATTTATGGTTTACTTAATTTGCTTAAAATTGATAAATTCAATGCAATGGGTTTTAGTTCTGGCGGAATGACGTTAACGCATATGGCTACCATGGATACAACAAGAATTAAATCTATGGTTTTAATTGGTTCTACGTCATTTTTTCCAGAATCGTGCAGAGAAATCCAGAGAAACGCCAGTTATGAAAACGCAACAGAAGAACAATTGAAATACTGGAATAGTCAGCATCCACGAGGCGAAGATCAAATAAAAAATATTATTAATCAGTTCAGACAAATGGCTGATTCATTCGAAGATATGAATTTTACAAGCCCATACTTGTCATCTATAAAATGTGAGACTTTCATAATCCATGGTGATAGAGATGCGTTTTTTCCAGCCGAAATACCTCTTAACTCTTACAACTCAATTCCAAATTCATATTTATGGATAATTCCAAATTTTGGACATAGTGGCATTGATAAAAGCTCTATCTGGGGTGATGTTTTTTTCAAAACCGTAGACAAATTCTTTTCAGGCGAATGGAGTAATGAATAAGTGAAGGATACCTATAACAATGTACATGTCGATCATAATACTCCTAACGTCGCACAACGCATGTACTAACCGTTAAACCCAATTAAGTTCAACAACAGTAAAAAAGATGCTGAGGGAGTAGGCTGAATTTGGAATAAAAAGCAGCTAAAAACAAAAAACCCACAAACAAAGTTTGCGGGTTTTTTTGTGGTACCTCCAGGAATCGAACCAGGGACACACGGATTTTCAGTCCGTTGCTCTACCAACTGAGCTAAGGTACCATCGCCTAAAGCGGGTGCAAATATAATTTCAAAATTAGGATATACAAACAAAATCTAGAAAAAAGGCGACGATTTTTTTCCAATTCTCGATCTTTGCAATATGAATCTTGTCATCGACATAGGGAATACATTGGTCAAATACGCTGTTTTTGAGAACAGAACCCTTGTTTACGACCAAAGTTCCGAGTCTGGACTTTTTCTTTCCAAGATCAAAGAACTTTTTGAGCGTTACCCTCGAATTAGAAAGGCCATTATTTCGTCTGTTGGACCTTTAAACCGAAAGGAAAGGGACATTGTGGCCATGTTCTGTAAGGTTCACGTACTCAGCAGTGCTTCTGAAGTACCCTTTAAAAATAGCTATGCTACACCCCAAACATTGGGTGTGGACCGATTGGCGCTGGCCACCGCGGCCTTTTATCAAAATCCAAGGGGAAATACCTTGGTCATTGATTCGGGGACCTGCATTACCTACGATATGGTGAATAATTTTGGGGAATACGTAGGAGGTGCCATTTCTCCCGGCGTGCAGATGCGTTACAATGCCATGCACAACCAAACAGCAGGGCTTCCACAGTTAAAACCGGATGATTTTATGGACTTCATTGGTAATTCCACTGCCAGTTGTATGCACAGTGGGGTAATTAATGGTGTGGCCAAGGAAGTTGACGGCGTTATTGAGCAATATAGGTCTCGCTTTCAAGATTTAACAGTTATTTTAACAGGCGGAGACTCCCATTTTTTTGCCAAAAGGCTAAAAAACACCATATTTGCGAACTCCAAATTTCTCTTGGAGGGGCTTAATTGCCTGCTGGAATACAACACAAACTGAATGATTAAAAAACTTTTGATCGCATTTATTTGCGTGACTGCCCAGGGACTGTTTGCGCAAAACGGAACCATATCGCCTTATTCCTATTTTGGTATTGGTGATTCTAGGGACAATGGAACCGTAGACAACCAAATGATGGGAGGGGTCAGCATGTATGGCGATAGTATACATGTAAACTTGACCAATCCCGCTGCCTATTCCAAGTTATTGACAACCGCATATACCGCCGGTATTTCCCATAAGGAATTTCGTTTAAAAAGTTGGACGGAGGAGCAGAATACGTCGGTGACCAATTTGGATTATCTGGCCATTGGCTTTCCATTGGCCAAAAATGTTGGAGGTGGATTTGGTATTATGCCCTATTCATCGGTAGGTTACGGTCTTAATGTAATCTCTTCTACAAGTGAAGGCGCCGAAGTGAATAGTGGTTTTAGCGGAAGTGGAGGTTTGAACAGGTTGTTTGCATCCATTGGATTTGAGCCCATAAAAAATGTGAGCCTAGGAGTTACAGTTAACTTCAATTTTGGAACCCTTGATTATGAACGGTTGCAGACCGTTGAAAATGTTCAATTTGGAACATTTGACCGAAGGGAATCTAGGGTAAACGGTTATGATTTTAACTACGCCCTTAATTATAACCCCACCATTAAAGACAAATATACCCTGTACACTTCGTTGGTAATAGACACCCAGGGCAATCTCGTTTCAGAAAATTCGCAAACCATAGGTTCCTTTTCTTTAACCACTGGTGCAGATGTAGAAACTATTGATGTGAACTTGGATCGCGATAATTTAAGGCATACAGAATTAAAAGTGCCTACCGAGACTACTTTGGGTCTTGGATTTGGTGAAAACAAGAAATGGTTTGTAGGTGCGGAGTACAGCTTTCAAAAAATGAGCGATTTTGAGAACAGGTTCTTAGGTTTGGAAAATTTAACCTATACCGATGCCAATACTTACGCATTGGGCGGATACTGGGTCCCAGATTACCGATCGCTCTCCGGATATTTCAAAAGAATAACCTACCGAGCAGGATTACGCTACGATAAGAGTGGAATGGTGGTCAATAATAAAGAGATAAACAACTTTGGCATAACTTTTGGATTGGGTTTACCGGTAAGCGGAAACTTTTCAAATCTTAACTTAGGATTTGAATTGGGCAGACGCGGAACAACTGATGCCAACCTTATTGAGGAAAGCTATCTAAAAGTGAATATTGGATTATCGTTAAATGACCGATGGTTTCGTAAAACAAAAATTAATTGATCGAAATTATTTTAATAAATTCATAAATAACCACCCATTAACAATCCATTTTCAGGATTTTTTAATGAAAATTTGTACTTTAACCGCTTTAAAATTAAGAAGATGAAAAAGAGACACTACTTAACAATGTTATTGATCCTTATGTTGACGGGATTAAGTAATGCCCAGGCACAAAACCCCGAGTGCATGACCAATCTTTCCATTTATGCCGAGCACGTAAAGGTAAAAAACTACGATGCTGCATACGAGCCATGGAAGATGGTTTACGAAAGTTGCCCAGATATTAACAAGGCCAACTTTTCTTATGGAGAAAGAATTTTGGCTCACAAAGTAGATAACTCAACAGGAGCAGACAAAGATGGTTTCATCCAGGATTTGCTCTCCCTGTATGACAATAGCTTGAAATATTTCCCATCCAACTATTCTAAAGCGGGTGTGGCGATTGACAAAGCTTTGTTGATGTACGATAACAAAATGGCTTCCGACGAAGAAATCTTTAATATGTTGGACAAAGCTTTCCATGAAGACAAAGCCAATTTTAAAAACCCAAAAGCATTGTACCTATACTTCTCAAGTTTGGTAGACTTGCACGGAGCCGGTAAAAAAGATTTGCAAGATGTTTTCGATACCTATGATGAGGTAACCGAAAAAATTGACGAAGAAAACAAAGAATTGACCGATGTGGTGACCAAATTGCTTCCAAAGGATTCATTGGGAACCATTACTTCCAAAGAAAAAAGAATGCTAAGGGTTGCTACGGTAAACTCTGAAAACTACGGTAAAATTGCATCCAGTGTTGACTCCAAATTGGGAGCCTTGGCGGATTGTGACAACTTGATTCCATTGTACGAAAAGAATTTTGAGGAGAAAAAAGGAGATGTAAAATGGGTGAAGAGTGCAGTAGGTAGAATGTTCTCTAAAGAATGTACTGACGACCCAATGTTTAGAAAATTGTTCGAAGCCCAATTGGCTTTAGACCCTTCGGCTGATGCCTATATGTATGGTGGTGTATTGAAACAAAAATCTGGTGATATGCAAGGTGCGATTGCCGATTTCAATAAAGCGGTTGAGTTGGAAACAGATTCTTACAAGAAATCCAACATCCTGTACAAGATTGCAACAACTGTAAGAAGAAGCAGCAAGTCACAAGCTAGAAACTATGCGCTTAAGGCAATTGATGCCAATCCTGCTAATGGTAGAGCTTATTTGTTGATTGCCAACCTATATGCAAGTAGCGCCAACGATTGTGGTAGCACGCCATTCGAGAAAAGAGCCATCTATTGGAGGGCTGCTGAAATGGCTAGAAAAGCTGGACGTGTTGACCCTTCCTTGAGTGGAACAGCTAGTCAAACAGCTAATAGCTACGATGCAAAAGCACCATCTAAAGAAATGATCTTTAGTTCTGGGAAAGCCGGTCAATCCATCACTTTCTCTTGTTGGGTAGGCGGAAGCGTTAAGGTGCCTAGTTTGTAGTGTGAAACGGACTTCTAAAAATATTTTAAAATGTTTTGCCACGGTTTTTACCGTGGCAATCCTTTTTATGTCCTGTGGTGACGATTATGAAAGAGTAGGCGAGGAAAGGGTGAAACAGATTTTTCCGCAAGGCGTTGCCCATAATTTTACCCTTACGTATACCGAAACAAAAGAGGCCATGTCGGCACAAGATTCAGCAGATTCAAGAATCATAGCCGTGCTCACTAGTCCATTGTCCGAGGATTTTGATAATCAAATTTTTAAGTATAAAAACTTTCCAGAAGGTCTACGGGTAGATTTCTACGACGATAAAAATCAAAAAAGTGTTGTGGTTGCCGATTATGGTATTGTTTATTCACAAACCAATTTAATAGATTTGCAAGGAAATGTCGTGATTGAAACCCACGACGGTAAAAAACTGGAAACCGACCAATTGTTCATCGACAGAAAAAACAATTGGGTTTTTACCGAAGCCACTTTCAAATACACCAATCCAGAAGACGGAACCGTAATGGATGGTGAGGGAATGGATTTCAACCGGGACTTTAGTTATTTTAAGGCCCATAAGACGTACGGTTTAATGACGATTAAAGAAGAAGACCAATGATTAAAGTTTTACGATACACCGAATACCTATATTTGGCGGTTGCAGCCATTTCAATTTATAAAGTGGCCACCCTCTGGAGTGTTAACCCAAAGGAAACCTACATTTTTATCTTCTTCGCCGTAGTCTCGATAGCCATGTTTGCCTTCAGAAGAAGATATCGCAAACGTTTTGAACAGCGGAAAAAGGATAATCAATAAGTGCATTGGATAGTTCCATCATAATTATACTTGTTTCTCTATTGTTTTCGGCATTCTTTTCTGGAATGGAGATTGCTTTTGTCTCAGCCAATAGAATTCACATCGAAATAGAGAAAAAACAAGAAGGGTATCTTGCCAAAGTACTTACCTTACTTACCGATAAGCCATCCAAATTTATAGCAACCATGCTTATTGGCAATAATATTGCCTTGGTCGTCTATGGTTTATTTATGGGAGAGGTGCTAATGAGTTGGTTTCAAGGGCTGTTGCCCACAGAATACCAGTTTTTAAATACATTGCTCACCGATTTTAGTTTATTGTCCCAAACCGTGATTTCCACTTTGGTCATTTTGTTGACCGCCGAATTTTTGCCCAAAGTGTTTTTTCAGATTTACGCCAATACCCTAATCAAGATTTTTGCGGTTCCGGCCTACTTTTTCTATCTGTTATTTTCCATTATATCTTGGTTTGTGATCAAGGTGTCCGATTTTGTACTTCGCGTATTTTTTAAGACCGAAGGCGATGAGGTGCAACTTTCCTTTACCAAATTGGAATTGGGGGACTATATTACGGAGCAAATGGAAACGGTGGAAGAGGAGGACGAGGTGGATTCCGAGATTCAGATTTTTCAGAACGCGCTTGAATTTTCAACCGTAAAAGCAAGGGAAGTAATGGTGCCACGTACTGAAATTACAGCCGTGGATATTAACGAAACCACCAAAAACCTCGTCAAATTATTTACTGAAACGGGCTACTCCAAAATTCTGATATTTAAGGATAGTATCGATGAAATTATTGGCTACGTGCACTCCTACGAGCTTTTTAAAAAGCCCAAGACCATTAAAAGTATCTTGCTTCCTGTAGAATTTGTCCCAGAAACCATGTTGATTCAGGATATTTTGAACGTGTTGACCAAAAAACGGAAAAGTATGGCCGTGGTTTTGGATGAATATGGAGGGACGTCTGGGATTTTGACCGTAGAAGACATTATTGAAGAACTTTTCGGTGAGATTGAAGATGAACACGATTCCACCGACCTACATGAAGAGCAAGTAGGTGAATACGAATACAAGTTTTCCGCCCGTATGGAAGTGGATTACATTAACGAGAACTATAAATTAGAGCTTCCAGAAGGAGAGGAGTATGAAACTTTGGGAGGTTTGATCGTAAATCAAACCGGTGAAATTCCCGAAAAGGATACACAGGTCGAAATAGAAGGATTTACCTTTAAAATATTGGAGGTATCAAACACCAAAATAGATTTGGTAAGTGTTAAGGTTCATCCTGAAGATTAATAATTTCCGCCCCTTTTTTAGCTTTCCTATTTGAAAAGAAAGTGGTATTTTCGCCCACTGAAATTAAAGTAAACAAGCAGTAAAATGGCAATATTAGAGAATATTAGAAAACGAACAACTGTTCTGATTCTTATTATTGGTTTGGCGTTGTTCGCATTTGTAATATCGGGAGTTTTCAGCAGCAATAATTTTTCTGGTGGAAAAGTTGGCTCCTCGGTTGCAGAGGTAAATGGGGAAGATATTTCCATTGACGAATTTAGAGCTCAGGTAGAAACGGCGTCAAGAAGATACGGACCAACCGTTACTTCCACTCAATTGGTGAACATGATCTATGATCAAGAAATCCGTAAGACCCTTTTGAACCAACAGTTCGAAGATTTGGGCATTGAAGTGGAGAGCGATCAGATCATTGAGTTTGTGAAAAATTCAGGTTATGCTCAAATCCCGGATTTCTTGGATGAGAATGGATTTTTTAACGAAGCTGTTTTCCGTAGTGCCATTGCTGATTGGAAAGCGAACGATCCATTGCGTTACGATGCGTGGTTGCAAGATGAAAAAGCCATTATTCAAGCTGCCAAAGAAAATATTTACTTCAACTTGATCAAAGGTGGTGTAGGAGCCACGTTGACAGAGGGTAAATTGGATTACAAATTGGCTAACGATAAAGTAGGTATTCAGTATGTTCGTGTGCCTTACACTTCTATTCCAGACAGTACTATCGAAGTTTCCAAAAGTGATATTCAAGCCTATATTGATGATCACAAAACTTTGTTCGAGCAAGAAAAAGCACGTGACATTCGGTTTGTATACTTCGAAGAAAAACCATCTGCTGAAGATGAGAATGCTGTAAAAGAAGCTATTACTGCCCTTATGGACGATGTGGTGGAGTATTCAGAAGCTAAGGATGCCAATGACACTATTCAAGGTTTCAAAAATACCACCGACATGGTTGCATTCTTGGACAGGAATTCAGATACCAAATACGATACTATTTATAAGGCCAAAAAAGATCTTCCATCTGTAGCGGCAGATACCTTGTTCACCATGGAGATAGGGGATATTTATGGTCCTTACAAGGATGGTGACTTCTACAAGGTTTCCAAAATCATGGGCAAAAAAGCCAATGGTTCCGTTAAAGCTAGCCATATTCTAATTGCTTGGGCGGGCGCAGAGCGTGTAAGTCCAACAGTGACCCGCACCAAAGAAGAAGCCGAGGCAAAAGCCAAAGAATTGTTGGCCGAAGCCAAAAAAGCGGATGTTCAATTTACCACCTTGGCCAGAGACAATTCAGATGGACCGTCTGCACCAAGAGGTGGAGATTTGGGATATTTCCAAGAAGGTGTAATGGCAGATGCATTTAACGATTTTAGTTTCGGAAATCCTGTGGGAACCATTGGTTTGGTTGAAACACAGTTCGGTTACCACATTGTTAAGGTAGATGACAAACAAGACATTCTTCAAGTGGCCACCTTGGCCAGAGCAATTGAGCCCTCTGAAGAAACCATCAACACCCTGTTTACCGATGCCACAAAATTTGAAATGGCCTCAATGGATGCTGAAGCAGAGGATTTTGGTGATATCGCCAGAGAGAGCAACTTAACGGTAAGACCTGTTAACAAAATCAAGGAAATGGATGAAAACTTGCCAGGACTTGGTTCACAACGTAGCATCGTACAGTGGGTTTTCAACGACGAAACCAGTGTTGGTGATATTCAACGATTTAATGTAAACAATGGTTATGCGGTAGTTCAGTTGACCAAAAAGTACCAAAAGGGAGTAATGTCTCCAGAAGATGCTTCCTTTATCGCATTACCTGAGATTAGAAAAGAGAAAAAGGCAGAACAAATCATGGCGGCCAACCAAGGTAAAGCTATGGATGCCATTGCCTCGGATAACAATGTAAGTGTTAGTACAGCCTCTGCATTGACCATTAAGTCCCCGACCATTCCTGGTTCGGGTAGAGAGCCTTTGGTGGTAGGAACTGCTTTTGCATTAGATCAAGACCAAACTTCTGGATTGATCAAAGGAAATACAGGTGTATTTATGGTTAAGGTAACCAATAAGGAAGCCGCTCCTGATATGGATAATTACAGTACCTATGCACAAAGCTTACAAACCAGTGCAGCTGCAACTGTAAATGGAGCCGTGTACAATGCTTTAAAAGATAAAGCAGAGATAGAAGATAAAAGAGCTACTTTTTACTAGTAGTCCGATACGTATAAAGCATAAAAAAGCCTCCTAATTAGGAGGCTTTTTTATTTATCGCGATTCCGGTTCGTCCCATTTCATTTTGTAGCAGATATCTACAATTTTTCCAGTCGAATCTATAGAAATTTCAAACCCTTGTTTTGTTCGAAAATAGGCGTCTCGTAAAAAGTACCATTTTCCATTTTTAAAAAAATATTCCCTTTTATCGGGTTTCCAATCAGGGAGTGGGTAAATATGGTCCAAAAACGCTTCAAATTCTTGAGCAGTTTGGTTGTTCAAAACAAAGTTGTCTTCAATGTATGAAGTCAGCTCCGGTAATTGGGTGTTTGTTTTAATGCTTTCAAAGGTGGTGACTAGGGAATCGGTATCGACTACGATGAACTCGTTGGTGCGTTGTGTTTTATTCCCATATAAATTGTGGGTCTGCAGTTCTATGTGATAGGCTTTGTGCTTTAAGATTTTTTGAACTGCGGGTGCCGTAATTTCTGTATAAGTTCTTTTACAATTCTCTAGCATAAAATTATCCAAACGGACGGTTGCCAAGGAATCTGTTTGTGCCAACATCATGGGGCTTTGTGTTAGCAGCAGACCAAATAGGTAATGGAGAGCAAAGGTATTTTTGATTTGGAACATAACGTTTGCTTTTTGAGTTTGTAATCAAACTTAAAGGCAATACCGCAAAGAATATGCTCCCAATTGACGAATGAGGGGTTTGGGTTTATGGAATTAGAGGTCTCTTTAATAATTAAGGCCGCATTTAAGAAATGCAGCCTTAATTTATGGAATTAACATAACAAATTTATTAATATCCAGTATTTTGAACCATGTTGGAATTGGCATTGATTTCACTCGTTGGAATCGGAAATGCAAATAGATTGTTGGGATAGGATATTGAGCCCAAGTTATTTTCGGTTGAACCCCAAAATGGAATGGCTTGTCCTGTTCTTACCAAATCATCAAAACGAAAGCCTTCAAACATTAGCTCTTTTCTCCTTTCGTTTAGTATATCGTCTTTGTTAACCGCAGCGTAAGCCAATGCTCCTCGATTACTGGTTATTAAGTTAATCTGGGTAAGGGCATCTCCTCCTGTTTCCAATAACGCTTCGGCGTAATTCAGAATCACTTCCTCATACCTAAACAAGGGGATGTTGTCTGACCCAGTCGCAGTATCGGGATATTTGCCCATATTGCGTAATCTTGTTCCGCCATCTTGATATCCTAAAATATCAGCACGAACATCTCCGATATCAAATAAATCGATTACTGTACTAACAACTTGTAGATCACCATAACCTCCTGGTTCATCAGCTGGATAACGATAGATATATGATAAAGCATTTGATCCTTGGTTGTCAGCGCCACTGAATGCCAATTCGAAAAGTACATTTGAACCTCCATCACCAGCCCAACTACTTACATACGAGTCTGCACCAATTATGGAATACAGCCCGGAATTAATTACTGACTCGGAAGCCGAGACAGCTCTATTCCAATCCCCAAAGTAAACGGCAACACGAGCTTCCAGGGCTTTTGCCACATACTTGGAAACAATTGTTTTTGAAGTGTCGAAACTAGAATCCATCATATCAAAGGCGGTTTGTAAATCTGTATATATGGCTGTTTTAACCTCGTCAATTGTATTTCTTGCTGGAAATAAATCTTCTCCCTTAAATTCAGTTACAACAGGAACGCCTAGGGTGCCGCCAGCATGCTGTTGCCCATATACTCGAAGTAAGTCAAAATGAGCCAGAGCTCTAAGAATCATGGCAGCACCTTGAAGGTGTTCTCCATAAGCTTGGTCACCTTCCAAAGTCGTTACATCAGTGTTGATGATGATGTTTGCATTGGCTATTACGTAGTATGCATTGTCCCACACAAACCCAGTATTGGCGTTGTAGGCATACTCACCCTGAGTACTGAATCTACCTGAATTGCCATTGGAGAAACAGTTGTCGGAGCGTACTTCGTTTGTCGCAATCATGTCACGACCATAGTATCCCGAACTGGTAAGGGAATTATGAACTCCTTTTAAAATGCTATATAAATTATCTACTTTTGTCACACTTCCTTCAACACTTTTATTTTGCGAAAGTGTTGGTTCTAGATTGTCTGCTGTGCATGCTCCAAATAAGATAATTGAAAAAATGAGCAGTCCAATATTGATTTTATTTATTCTTGTTTTCATCTTCTTTTACTTAGAAATTAATGTTTACACCCAATGAAATTGAACGTGTAGGTGGGGTTTCTAGACCAGTTTCTCCTGGGTCTACTGTACCATTTTGGCTATCAATATCTACTTCAGGGTCGAACAATAGGTTTTCATCCTTAACCCAAGTCATTAAGTTGTTGCCTCTAATAAAAACACTCAATTTAGAGAACCCAATATGTTCCAGTGCTCTAGATGGTACGTTGTAACCTACTGTCAATGCTCTCAATCGAATAAAATCTGCATCGTATAAGTATTTGGAATGTCTTTGCCAAGGGGTTGCAGAGGAGGTGAACGCTCCATTTCGGGCAATATCTCCTGGTTGTTGCCATCTATCTAATAATGAAGTATATCCATTAAACGCTAATATTGGATATGCATTTGCCTCATTCAAATATCTGTGCCATCCTTCATAGATTTTATGTCCACCAGCGTAGTAAGCTGTAGTGTTTACAAAGAATCCTTTAAATGAAAAGTTCAAATTAAGTCCAGCAGTGGTTGTCGGAACAGCATTGCCACCTTGAAAAACAGCTTCGGCTTCATTAAAGTTTTCCGTAGTTTCTCCATCAACACCATTAATGTAGTATTCTTCAACACCTGTTTGTGGGTTAACGCCCGCCCAAGTTGGCATATACCAGGCATATGCTGGATGACCAGATTCAATTCTTGTACGAACCGTAGTAATGGTTCTTTCTTCACCATTAGGGTCGGTTGGTAAAGCAGTTATCTCATTCTCGACTGTTGAGATATTTCCACCTATACTTAAACTCACATCATCTGTACTGACAATGTTGAAGTTTAGGTCAATTTCAAAACCTTTGTTGGTAAGTTCACCGATATTTTGTACTTGGCTAGCAAAACCTGTGGTTTCAGATAATGGAACATCTAATAAAAGATCTTTTGAATCTCTGTTAAAGTATGCTACACTACCGCTGATTACATTGTCCAATAAACCAAAATCAATTCCCAAATCCAAGGTGTTAGAGGTTTCCCAAGTCAAGTCATCATTTCCAAAAGTATCAACATATTGTGCTCCTTCTCCTCCATAATCGGCAGCATACCCAAATAAAGATTGATATTGGTTAAGTCCAATTAAAGCGTTGCCCGTGACACCATAGGAAGCTCTGATTTTAAGTGTATTCACAATTTCGGAATCGGCTAAAAAGGCCTCTTTGTTTAAGTTCCAAGCAGCACCAACAGACCAAAAGTTACCCCAACGATTATCTTTGCTGAATCGAGAGTTTCCTTCTCTTCTTAAGGATAGATCCAAAACGTATCGACTGTCAAATGCTGAATAATTGAGCAATCCCATATAAGCACCAACATACCAATCGCTAAAGGATGAATTGATTCCTGTTGGAGTTCCAAGATTATCTAGGTTTTGCAACCCCTCATCTGCAAAATTTTGTCCATCTCCCCCTAGGAAGTAGCGACGGTTTGATTGATATTCTTGAAGGACTTTGAATTTGAATCTATGGTCATCGTTAACATCAAAATTATAGTCCACGAAATTTTGAAAAACATAGAAAACATTTGTTCTATCATATTGACTTGCATCACCACTCGTTGCAGCTCCATAACCATAGGTTGGATTCGAATAAGTTCTAAAATTGTATAATTGAAAATCCACATTAAATGTTGTACCGTAGGTAAACCCTTCAGCAAAATTCCAAGTAACCGAGTTGTTTGTTACAATACGAGTTAATCTATTTTTACTTGTATTATTTTCAGTTAAATAAAGGGGGTTTGGTAAAGAACCTCCAAAAAGATTATAAGTCCCATCAGGGCTATAAGGGAGCGATAATGGAGAAATAAAATATTTTACCGTACGTGGACTCTCGAAATAGGCACTAGTTTCCAAGAATGCATTTTGTTCCATGTGCGAAGCTTGATTACTGGATGAAAACGTAATGTTGTCGGTTAAATCTTTTGTGAAATTTAATGAACCAGAAACCCTTTCAAAGTCAGAGCCTATTACAGTTGCTTCCTGTTGCATGTAACCAAGGGAAGCAAAAAAGGTATTGTCAACACCACCACCAGAAGCAGAAAAACTGTGTTGTTGAATAATTGCATCTTTATTGGCAACGGCTTGATCCCAGCGAGCTTCTGGTCGGCCATTTGCATCCCATTCTGCGAAGTCACTAGCCAGAAGATCCTCAATTGCATCATCTTTTGATGCATAGAAGCCATCATTATAAAATGCTTCAGCAGCCAGTTCCAATCTATTAGCCGCAGTAAGGGGTACGGGTCCTGTTATGGCATCATTTTGAAACCCATAACTACTGTTTATACTAAAAGTTGTTTTACCCGATTTACCACTTTTGGTCGTAATTAATATAACTCCATTTGAGCCACGTGCACCATATTGAGCAGTAGCTGAAGCATCCTTTAGTACTGTTATGGATTCAATATTGTTTTGATCTAAACCTGCAAGAGCAGAAAGTGAAGAATAAGCCCCACTTGTTCCCACATTACCGTTTGAGACAGGGACGCCGTCTATTACATATAAGGGTTCATTTCCTGCTGTAATGGAGCTAATACCACGAATTCTGATATTCGCAGTTGATCCAGGAGTTCCTGACGTGGCAGAAACTGTAAGTCCAGAAACATTACCCTGTAATGCTTGGTCCACAGATGGAGCAATTATTTCTCCTAACTTTTCTGCGTCAACCTTTACCACAGAACCTGTAATATCGGAACGTCTTTGTGATGTATATCCTGTAACAACAACTTCTTCCAAGGTTTGGGTATCTGCTTCCATTTGAATATTGAGAGTAGTTGAATTCCCAATAGTTCTTTCCACCGTTTTCTGTCCGATGTAACTAAACCGGAGTACTTGACCTACACTGGCAGTAATGTTATAGTTGCCATCAAAATCGGACTGAGCTCCGTTGTTTGTACCGACGACCAGAATTGAAACCCCTGGCAAGGGCAAGCCATCTTGGTCGGTAACGGTACCTGTTACATTTTTTTCTTGCGCCAATGCCGTCGTGAACACACAGACCAATAGCAATAGCGACAGCCAATAATTTTTCGCTTTCATAAAAATTAATTAAGAGTTAGTTTATGCAACCGACCAAGGCGGGTGGAAAAATCTTGACTTTGTAGGCTAATTCAAATAATCAATCTTCCGTAACAATGAAAACTAAATAAACGGGAAGAAATAAGATTTAGAGCCCCCGCCTTTTAGGTTGCTCAGCAAAAAAAGGGAAAGAATAAACGGGGTTTGTAAGGGCTTAAGAACCTTTACAGGGAGCCCGATAAAGGTTAACATTAACAATAAAGGAATGCTTGGTCTCTATTATAATATGATTAAGCTGCCTTGATCATAAATTCAGTAGGTGTTGTTCCAGTTACTTTTTTAAAAGCTTTATAAAAAGACACCCTATTGTTAAAACCACATTGGTATGCAATATCAGAAATGGATTCAGAAGAGTTTTCAAAGCCGTTACTAAGCTTGATTTTTGCATCATTAATTCTATAGGAATTGATGAAATCATAAAAGCTGAGACCAAAGTTTTCATTGATAACTTGGGAAGCATGGTGCCTTGATATATCGAGCAAATCTGCAATATGGTTCAATCTGATTTCGTGGTCCAAGTATAACTTTTTGTTTTGCATCAAGTTTTCTAATTTGTCTTTGAGCTCTAAGGAAAAAGATTCGGATAAACCTGTTTTTTCGTATTTGTTCTGCTTGATACGAAGCGATTCCAAAGGATAGACCGAACCGTCCAAGATTTTTGGGAATCGAATCAAAATAAAAATAATTGCCCCATATACAAGTAATGGAACCGAATGGGAAAGTACCAACATGGTATTGATCGCCCCATCTGATTTATACCAACTGAACAGTAGGACCGCAAAAGAATAGGTGAATAAAAATAAAAAAATTAAGAGCAGGTTTTTGGTGATATTGTGCCCTTTGTTTTTAGCGAATAAGGGTAGGTGATTCCAAAATGACATAGCAGTTTTTTTAGTTTTCTGGAATCAAAGTGCAAAAAACGAGGCGTTTACTCCCTTCTCAATTGACGGATGCCCCGTTTGAGTTTATGGATAGGGTCCAATTTGGAATGAATTGGTATAATTATAAGATTTAAAGCTCTAGTTTGGCATAGGGGATAACGGTATCGTACCCTTTACCTTTAAAATAGTCCAAAGCTTTATAATCGCCAGTGGCCAGAACAAAATCCCCTCCCCAAGCACCAAGACTTTTAACAGCTCCAAAATAATCTGGGAAAAGCCGTTGTTTTATGGGTGCTATTTGTAGTATGTCCGAAAGCAAAGCTTCATGTTCTTCCATCAAGCGTTCAAAACCGGCCAAAGTATCGGCCAAAATCATTTTTTTGGAAATGGAAGAAATGGTTTTAATCAATTTTTCTTTGTCCACTTTTAGGTTGCGATAGGCCTCAATCGCCGCTTTGCTACTTTGTTTTTGATTGAGGTGCACAAAAAACAAAGCGTCTTTAAAAATGGGATTGAATTCAATTTCATTTACTGAAGGAACCCCATTTTTTAATTGATAAGTGATAGGGGAGTTGTGCTGGGCGCATGCAATATCATAGCCGCTTCCACCAAAGGCATTCCAAAGCAATTCATAAGCATCAACCCGGGCCCATTGGGCCACATTATTAATTAAGGTAGAAGAGGTGCCCAAGCCCCAAGAACGAGGGAAATCTAAATGTGTTTCCACTTTAAAACCCTTGCTATCTGTTAATAAAAGCGGGTTTAGAGCATTGGCCTCCAATAAAATTGTTATTAGTGAATGGGCTATATTTTGATCTGTGGTTGACTTTATTTTAAAGTTATCCAGATTAAAACTGGCAGAAAACCACGCCACATTCTTTTCATCAAAACTGGTCCATTCCAAATGTCCAGTGTTGGTAGGAGTTACATGCAAGGATTGCCCATAGCTTGTTGGGATGGCAAAGCCCAAGGCTCCATCCAAAATAGCATACTCGCCAGATAGTAATAACTTTCCGTTACTGTAAAACTCCTTTTGCATTATTGTGTTTGTATTTTTTTCAAGGCTTCTTGTACCGAAGCGTTGGTTACTGTATGGTGTTTAAAATGCTCTACCAATTGTTTTTTTTCAGTTTCAGAAGCTCCCATTTGGTTAAGCATGTTCAGCAAGTGCATTTTCATATGCCCCTTTTGAATCCCCGTCGTCACTAAACTTCGAACAGCGGCGAAATTTTGGGCCAATCCGGCTACTGCTACGATTTTCATTAATTGTTGAGCGGAAGGATGTTGCAAGATTTCCAATCCCAATTTTACCATGGGGTGCAAAGTGGTCAATCCACCCACGGTGCCCAAAGCTAAAGGTACTTCTATCCAAAATTTAAAGATACCGCCTTCAATGCTCGCATGGGTAAGGCTGGAATATTGCCCATCCTTCGCTGCGTAGGCGTGAACTCCGGCTTCCACGGCCCTAAAATCGTTTCCTGTAGCAAGGATTACGGCATCGATTCCATTCATAATGCCTTTGTTGTGGGTTACCGCTCTATATGGTTCCACGTTGGCAATATTAACAGCTTGCACAAATTTTTTGGCAAATTCTTCCGCAGGCATATCGGCATTTTCAAGCTCAGAAATAGGGCAACTTACTTCCGCTTTTACCAAACAATTGGGCACATAATTGGAAAGAATGCTCATCACCACCTCAATATTCTTCTCTTCTGGTGAAAAAGAATCGTACCAATTGGCCTGCTCCTTTAAGGTGACGGCGAATTGTTCTAGACAAGAGTTGATGAAATTGGCGCCCATCGCATCCAAAGTCTCAAAAGTGCAGTGCAATTGATAGTAGCCGTCAATTTTATGGCTAAAATCGCGTAGTTCTAAATTGTTGATGCCCCCACCACGTTTCTCCATGTTTTTAGTGATGGGTGAAACGCTTGTGAGCAATTCTGGTTTTATGGCTTCGAAGAAGCTTTTAAGTTTTTCGGTATCCCCTTTAAATATAAAGTGGACTTGTCCAACTTTTTCAGTGCCTAGAATTTCTGTTTTAAACCCACCTTTTTCCAGCCAAAATTTAGCCGATTTGCTAGCCGCAGCCACCACAGAACTTTCTTCTATGGCCATTGGGATGGCAAAAAGTTCGCCATCAATCAAAAAATTTGGGGCTATCGCAAACGGCAGGTAGTAATTGGTTAGGGTATTTTCTATAAACTCATCGTGCAATTTTTGAACCGCTGTATCGGTATTCCAATACCGCTCCAACAATTTAACGGTGGCCTCAGGATTATCGGTGCAATTGTGTGCGATCCAATTGATTTTATCGGTCTTGGAAAGTTTGGAAAAACCTTCAACAGGTGAATTCATAGTGTTGGGTTAAAGGATTCAAATATACGGATATTGGCATTTTGGTTGAAAGTCTTCCTTTTTTTGTGTGGCGTCAGTTGACTTCAGTAATTTGGTTTTTGTTGTAAATGCAACATCAAAATTTATTTTTCGGATAAAAATCAGTAAACTTGGGAATTTTAAAACCAATTTTTACTACATGAGAAAACAGCTTTTCCTAAGCCTGTGTTTATTAGGGTTTTTGAATTTTTCAACGGCCCAAAAGAAAAAAATAACCCTTGAAGAGATATGGGGTGGCGAATTCCGAACAGAATATATGGACGTGCTCCGTTCCATGAACAACGGTACCCAATATACCATTTTGAATTTTGACCGTTCTTCCCATTCAAGCAGTTTGGATAAATACGATTACAAAACCCTGCAAAAGGTCGAGACCATTGTAGCGTCATCCAATACAGTCCCTTATTTTTCTTCCTATTCTTTTAGTGGTGATGAGTCTAAAGTGTTGTTGGCAACAGAAGTAGAGCCTATTTTTCGTCGTTCAAGGTTGGGTATATATTATGTGTACGATATTGCCACCAAGCAATTGATTAAGATTTCCGAGGACAAGATTCAAGAGCCAACCTTATCCCCTGACGGTTCCAAGTTGGCTTATGTGTTGGACAATAACCTGTATTTGTTTGACCTTTCCTCAAAAACGACCAAGCAACTTACCAAGGATGGTAACAAGGGTACCATTATAAATGGTGTTACCGATTGGGTGTACGAAGAGGAATTTGGATTTGTTCGTGCTTTTGAGTGGAACAGCGATGGAACCAAAATTGCTTTTTTACGTTTTGATGAAACCGATGTGCCCCATTTTTCCATGGATGTTTATGGCACCAATCTTTATCCGTTTCAACATGAATTTAAATACCCAAAAGCAGGGGAAAACAACTCTTTGGTCACTTTGCATATGTTGGACGTGGCTTCTGGTACTGTTTCCGATGTTGATTTGGGAAGTCCGTATTACATTCCAAGAATCAAATGGATGAACAGTCCCAATGATTTGAGCGTGCAAACTTTGAACCGTCATCAAGACGATTTGAAATTGTTCGCGGTAAGTGCCAAGGATAATTCCACTTCTTTATTGTTAGAAGAAACCGATGCAGCCTATGTGGATGTGGATGACGACCTTACCTTTTTGGCAGATGACAGTTTTATCTGGACAAGTGAAGCTAACGGCTTTAACCATTTATATTTATATGGTAGGGATGGAAAATTGAGAAATCAAATTACCGATGGTTCTTGGGAAGTGACACACTATTATGGTTACGATAAAAAACATGACCGAATTTTTTATCAGTCGGTTGAAAATGGTTCCATTAACCGAGATGTGTACAGTATCTCAACAAAAGGAAAGAAAAAGAAAAGACTTACTTCCAAAGAGGGAACCAATTCAGCTGCGTTCAGTACTGATTTCACCTATTTCATCAATACCTTTTCCAGTTCCGAAACACCTTATGAATTTACCTTGCATTCCGCATCCGATGGAAAATTGGTGAAGTCCATTAAGGACAATTCTGCGTTAGAGAACAAATTGGTGGGTTACGACATTGTTCCTAAAGAGTTTTCGACCATCAACATCAATGGCTACGATTTGAACATGTATATGATCAAGCCAGCCGATTTTGACCCCAATAAAAAATATCCGCTGTTCATGTTTCAATATAGTGGCCCAGGTTCACAACAAGTGGCCAACCGCTGGATGGGCACCAACGATTATTGGCATCAAATGTTGGCAAGTCAAGGGTGTATTGTAGCCTGTGTCGATGGACGCGGGACAGGATTAAAAGGACGCGATTTCAAGAAAATCACCCAAAAAGAGTTGGGTAAATATGAAGTAGAGGACCAAATTGCTGCTGCCAAAAAATTGAGCGAACTTGCTTATATTGATGAAGAAAGAACCGGAATTTGGGGGTGGAGTTATGGTGGATTCATGTCGACCAACTGTATTTTAAAAGGAAACGATGTGTTTGAAATGGCCATTGCGGTTGCACCTGTGACTTCATGGCGTTTTTATGATACGGTGTACACTGAAAGATACATGCAGACCCCGCAGGAAAATCCAACGGGGTACGATGATAACTCCCCATTCAACTACCCAGAAATGTTGAAAGGAAAATATTTATTGGTGCATGGCTCTGGAGACGACAATGTACATGTGCAGAACACCATGCGCATGATCGAAGCTTTGGTTCAGGCCAACAAACAATTTGATTGGGCCATTTATCCCGATAAAAACCATGGGATTTCTGGCGGTAACACAAGATTGCATCTATACACCAAGATGACCAACTTTATTAAAGAAAACCTATAAACCAATACCACAAAAGATATGTCAGAAGTTAAACCAGTTAGCGAAAAACAATTGTTCGGACATCCTCAGGGATTGTTCTACCTCTTTTTTGCGGAGTTATGGGAGCGTTTCAGTTTTTATGGAATGCGTGCCTTGCTTACGCTTTACATGGTTGATGTTATTTTTGAAGCCTTAATGGAGCGAGACTACGCGACCGCAGCGGTTTATTCTTCCTATGGCTCTTTGGTTTATGCCTCCACAGTAATCGGAGGGCGCATTTCGGATAGTATTTTAGGCATGCGAAACTCCATCTTTCTAGGTGGGGTTCTTATGGCACTTGGGCATTTTGTGTTGGCCATTGAGAACAATGTGGCCTTCTTTCTGGCCCTGTCATTGATCATTGCAGGAAACGGATTCTTTAAGCCCAACATTTCCACTTTTGTAGGTTCCTTATATGAGGAGGGAGACCCAAGAAAGGACTCTGGATTTACCATTTTCTACATGGGAATAAATATCGGTGGTTGGGTTGCACCTTTATTATGTGGGTTTTTGGCCGCAAAATATGGCTGGCACTACGGTTTTGGTTTGGCCGGCATAGGAATGTTGACAGGACTTATTGTTTTTTGGAGTGGCATTAAAAAGGGTGTTTTCGGAGACAAGGGGTTACCACCTGAAAACGGAAATATCGATAAAAAAGTAGCTGGAATCAAACAAGGTACCTTAGTGCCTATTTTGGCTTTTGTTTCTGTACCAGTAATTGCTTTTCTTTTGTCATCCTATAAAGCATTGGGAGGTGAGGGAAGTTTCTTTGAGGACCAAAACATTGTAAACGTCATATTTAAACTCATCGGAATTTCCATATTGATATATTTGGGCTACATCATGTTCAAAGCCACAGTTGAAGAACGCAAGAAATTGTTCGTGGCCGTTTTGATTACCTTTTTTATGACGATTTTCTGGGGATTCCATGAACTATCGGGTAGTGTGATCACTTTATTTGCTGCTCGAAATGTAGATTTAGAGGGCATTATGTCAGCTTCTCAGACCAACTCTTTAAATTCCATGTGGATCATTATTTTGGCGATACCAATTTCATTAATGTGGCAATGGTTGTCCAAAAAGAATTTGAACCCAAGAACCCCATACAAATTTGGAATGGGACTGTTGTTTGCTGGAATCAGTTTTTATGCCTTGGCCATTAGTGGGGCAAGTGCCAATGAGAATGGTTTTGTTCCTTTCACCTATTTATTGTTGATGTACTTCCTACTTTCTGTGGGAGAATTGTTCATGTCTCCAGTTGGATTGTCCAAAATTACGGATCTATCTCCCAAGCGCATCGTTGCCTTTATGATGGGCGTTTGGTTCCTTTCATCAGCTTTTGCTTTTCAAGTGGTTGGATTTATCGGAAAACAATTGGCCATTGAGAGTACCAGTAGCGATGTGAGTGGTTTTGAAACCCTAGCTGTTTACACTGATGGATTTATGTTGATAGCCAAATATGCACTTGGGGCCGGTATACTTGTGATTTTAGCCTCTCCGCTGATTAAAAAATTGATGGGAAAGGTGCACTAGTCAGTCCCATTCTCAAAAACATAAAATCCCTTTTCGCCCGTGTGGTGGAAAGGGATTGCTTTTTCCGCACAAGTTTGTTCCCAGCGTTTTACATAGCTTGGGTAATTGCTTCCATCTGCCAGTACCATTTTAGGTTGAATGGAAGCTAGCAAACGTTCCAAGTTTACCTTTGGAGATTGTGTCAGTAAAACGTAATCGTATTCTTTTTCCAAAGGAAACAAACCTAGACTGTCCATAACGTACAGTTTTTTGATGCCTAATTTATAGCTGTTTTGTAAGGGTTTTAATTTGATATGTTGAATCCGTTCTGCAACAGAAAAATCGTTCACAATACTACCCAAATTTGTAGTGTCATTCGCATAAACAACTAGATTAGGACCAGTTTGATGCAGTAGAATGGTATTTCTAGATCTATGTGTTAGGATAAGTTTTTCGGTTGAACTGACTTGAAAGGATTTCCAAATCAACCAACTCTGGAATAGAACAAGTCCGCCAAATAAAACCAGAAGCTTTCTTTTAGAGGTTTTTGATAGAAAAATCACCAAGGCAAATGCAATAAAGTACCCCAATAATAATTGCACACTATCAAATGGAATATTTTTAATCAGAAAGCCCTCTTGTTTTGCTACCCAACCAATTACTGAATTCATAACATAGATAATGCTGTTGAATGAACTCACCAAAAAAGAGGGGAGCAGGTTCAATGTGGCCAAAACGATAACTAAAATGCCCAATCCTAAAATCAATCCCAAAAAAGGGATTACCAATAAATTTGAGACAAAAAAGAGGGCAGGAAACTGATGAAAATAAAATAAACTGATGGGTAAAACACCCAATTGCGCCGAAGCACTTACCGATAGCAATTGCCATACTTTCCGAACCAAAAAATTATCAGGGAACCAAAACCGTTGCAGTTTGGGATAGATCCAAACAATGGCAATTACTGCAGCATAGCTCATCTGGAAACCTACTTGAAACAAAAACAAAGGCTTCACCAATAAAATAAATAAAATAGAAAGGGCTATAATGTTGAATGAGTTGGTAGGACGGTTTAGATGCATGGCATAGGCCAAAAAACTGAACATGGTCACCGCTCGAACAATGGATGGGGACAAGCCTGCAATAAAAGCATAGCTCCATAGTAGAAATATCACCAATAACGTTTTTAATGTCTTGCCTTTGGGCAAACGTTCTAAGGGAGAGCAGATAAATTGTAAGATTAACAGCAAAATCCCCACATGAAGTCCTGAAACGGCCAACATATGCACTGCACCCGCATTGACGTAATTGTTATAGGTGCTTTCCGAAATATCATCTCGTTTTCCTAGCAAAAGGGCTTCAACTACGCCGAGTTCTTCCGTGCCAAAATCATAAGCTTTGAGTTTTGAAATAATATGCTCTCGAAAATTGAAAGCTCGACCCACCAAAGTTTTGGTCGCGCACTCAGCAAATAAAATTGATTTATCATCCGATTTAATTTGATGTAGGATTCCCTGTTTTTGTAGGTAAGTTTGGTAATCAAATTGGTGTGGATTCAAGGGCGGTCGAATTGCTTCCGCCTGGTCCATCACATAAAGTTCATCGTCTACACGTAAGCTAACCGAAGTAGGGTCTTTGGATAGATTCAACACCAAATTGCCAAAAGCTTTTTCATTGTCAACGGCTAAAACATCAACAACATATTGGTGCGAAAAGTCATTGGGTTTTAAAACCTCTCTAACGTTCAATTTCCAAGTGTGTTCTTCTTCAATATCAAATTTCGGGTAGGTTTTGTAGGTTGTCAATCCCACTGAAAAAGTACCCAAAGACATTACTAGGAGAGCCGTTGCTATTTCAAAATAGGGAATTCCCTCCCTGGGTTGTTTTTTGCCCACCACATATAAAATGGGAAGTAAAACAACGATAAGAACAAGAGATAGCAGCGGAGCTATCTCAACATAAAATCCGAAAACAATGCCCAACATAAGCCATAGGGTAAGCTTAATGGACACAAAATTGAGCTGTTGCACCCTAGAGGATACGCATCGCTTTTACAAAGGCACTGTTCCAATATCCCTCCCGCAAAGAAGATACTAAAACGCCTCTTGAGGTTGTGGCATGAATAAATTTGATGTCGTCTCCGTTTACATCTACCACAAGTCCCACATGGTTGATGCGTTTTCCACTTTTTGAGGTTTTAAAGTAGAGGAGATCTCCTTTTTGC
This sequence comes from Flagellimonas cixiensis, assembly GCF_042134615.1. Lineage (GTDB taxonomy): Bacteria > Bacteroidota > Bacteroidia > Flavobacteriales > Flavobacteriaceae > Flagellimonas > Flagellimonas cixiensis. Next base: position 960,729 of record NZ_CP169639.1, on the reverse strand, counting down.
ACTTCTCGAACCTTTATATTCTGACCTTCCATGGCCATTTGGTACGATGTGCGTGGAAACATAATGTCGTTTTCCTTTAAGGAAACATAGACCAATCCGGAACAGTCCATTCCTTTTTTGGTGGTGCCTCCGTATTTGTATCGGGTGCCTGAATACGACATGGCAGATGAGATAACGGCTTCGGCCGTTTCGTTGGTGCGCCCCTCCTTTTTGGATTTTTTTTCGGGGGAAGTGTCTTCTGTCGACCCCTCAACCGTAACAGTTCGGGTCTTGCTGTAGGTGCGTCGTTTTTTGCCGGGCCCGCAGGCGGTAATGGCCAAAAACAACAGTAAGATTATGGTTTTTCGTAACATCCAAGAATAGATTTACTTTCTTGGAAGCTAAAACTACACATTTTCTACAATTAATTGGGCCGCCAATTGACTGGCACCTTTTCCACCCAATTTTTCTTTTAGCAATTTATAGTCGGATAGTATGCGTTCCCGTTCAGCGCCAGCAACGATTTTTATGAGTTCGGACTTAAGATTTTTTGAAGTCAATTCATTTTGAATCAACTCCTTAACAACTTCTCTGTCCATGATCAAATTCACCAGCGAAATATAATTTAGGGTAATGATTCTTTTGGCAATTTGATAGGAAATCCAGTTGCCTTTATAGCACACCACTTGAGGAATGCCAAAAAGGGCGGTTTCCAAAGTTGCGGTTCCACTGGTCACCAATGCTGCATGGGAATGCTTTAAAAGGGTGTAGGTTTTGTTGGAAACATACTCTACTTTATCACCTTTTAAAAAGGGCGTATAAAACTCATCTGGGAGACTGGGTGCACCCGCAATCACAAATTGGTAATCGGGAAAATCCTTTTTTACCGAAAGCATTACTTCCAACATTTTTTGCACTTCCTGTTTTCTACTTCCAGGGAGTAAGGCAATGATGGGTTTTTCTGGGTCTAATCCATTTTCACTTCTAAAGGTTTCATTATCCTGAAGTGGTGTGTTTTCAATAGCATCAATCAAAGGATGACCTACAAACTGCACAGGATAATTGTGCTTTTTCTCATAAAAATCTTTTTCAAAGGGCAGGATCACATACATATGGTCGATATCCCTTTTTATTTTTTTGATTCTTCCTTCCCTTGAAGCCCAAATTTGGGGAGAGATGTAATAATTGGTTTTAAATCCATTTTCCTTGGCCCATTTGGCAATGCGCAAGTTGAATCCAGAGAAATCAATGAAAATTACCACATCGGGGTTGAACTTCTGAATATCTTCCTTACAAAACGAAATATTCTTGAATATGGTGGGGATATTCATGATGACCTCCAAAAATCCCATAAAGGCCATGTCCTTATAGTGCTTTGCCAATTCACCCCCTGCTTGCTCCATTAAATCACCACCCCAACAGCGAATTTCGGCTGTAGTATCCTCTTTTTTGAGGGCCTTGATGAGGTTGGACCCGTGTAGGTCCCCAGAAGCTTCGCCGGCAATGATGTAGTATTTCATGAAAAACTCAAGTTCAAGTCTAAGTTTAAAACAAGTTCAAAAAAGGAATCAGAATAAAACTTTATACAACAAAATTACCAAAGCAGTTACCAAGGTGGCAAGCATGACCCCTTTGGCTCTTTGGTCTCTTTTTAAACGTAGGAATCCAAAAAATGCAATGAGGTTTAAAATGGCGCCTAATGCCAAAATACTTCCAATATGTCCTTGCTGAACGGCTGCATTGAAGGTTTCTACAATCCCCAAATCCGAAAAAAGCATGATATAGAGGAGTGTTCCAAAGGTGTTGGCAATAAGTCCTACGATAAAACCGATAATCAATTCTTTTCTGTTATTCATTCAAGTTCCAGTTGTTTATTTGTGGTATGGCGTGGTGTGCCGTTAGGTCGAACTGTGTTGGAACTACCGAAATATAACCTTGGGACAATGCCCATTCGTCGGTATCTTCTCCTTTGTCCAACAATTCAAATTTACCCGTTAGCCAATAATAATCTTTTCCTGACGGACTGGTGCGTTTATCAAACTCCTCTTTCCAATTTCCACGAGCTTGTCTGCAAACTTTTATGCCCTTAGGCTCGTTTTCAGATTTTGGAATATTCACATTGAGCACGGTTCCTTTAGGAATTCCATTCGTCAATGCCTCAACTACAATTTTCTTTACGGATTTTAAACTAGGTTCAAAATTGGCGTTCCAAGAATAGTCACAAAGTGAGAAACCAATGGCGGGAATTCCTTCGATACCTGCCTCAATGGCAGCACTCATGGTTCCCGAATAGATTACATTTATGGATGAATTTGAACCGTGATTGATTCCGCTTACACAAATGTCAGGTTTTCGGTCCAAAATTTCACGCAATGCCAATTTCACGCAATCGGCAGGAGTGCCACTGCAACTATATTCTTTGGGAGCCCCTTCTTTATGATCTACGACCACTTTTTTGGAAAACAGGGTGCTATCCACTGTAATCGCATGCCCCATGCCACTTTGCGGGCTATCGGGAGCCACGACCACCACATCGCCAATCTCGTTCATGGTACGAATCAAGGCACGCAAACCAGGAGCCGTAATCCCATCATCGTTGGTGACAAGTATGAGTGGTTTTTCCATTCAGGATAATTTAAGGCATAAAAATACGTTTTTCATCAGGATGGCCCTCTTGGCGTTTAACAAAAAATTAAATCGCACATTCTTAACTGGCACGGTTTTTTCAGTATATTAGGGATTCATACAAGTAAAAACGATGGAAGAAGTAATGAAGAATTGACTGTATGAGGTCAGATTATTTCGCTCCAGAAAAATCAGATTATGAAAAAGAACTTTGTTTTGGCACTTTTGGTTATCCTTGTGGCGGTAGCCTCGTGCAGTTTTACCAATAAGTCTTTTGAGAACGATGATAAGGATAAACTCCTACTCGATTTGATCACTTATGTATTGGAAAGAGGACACTATGAGCCAAAAGATTTGGATGATTCTTTCAGTTCCAATGTCTTTGACGATTTTATTGATGTTATTGATCCTACCAAGCGTTATTTCCTTGAGAGTGATGTAAAAGATTTTGAAAAGTATAGATTCATGTTGGATGATGAGATTCGAAATACGGATATCACATTTTTCAACGTGGTTTATGACCGTTTGATGGTCCGAATGGAAGAGGCCAAGGAAATCTATAAAGAAGTCCTTTCCGAACCTTTCGATTACACCGTTAAAGAGAATATTGAAATTGATTATTCCGATCAAGATTTTGCTGCCAGTAAAAAAGAATTGAAGGAACGTTGGAGAAAACAGTTGAAGTATAACACTTTGGCTGGTTTTCAAACCAAAATTGAAAATAAGTGGCGTGATGCCATTTCGCTATCAGGCGGAGATGACCAAGCATCGGCCGATGTTTCCATTCCAGTATTTAACGAAATTCCAACCACTATAGATAAAGCTTTGACCGAAGAAGAGGCAAGAGAGAACACAAAAGCCACTTTGGACGAATTTTTTGATTTTGTCGGGGATTTGGAACGTAAAGACTGGTTTGTACAGTATTTGAATACCATTGTGGAAGAGTTTGATCCACACACCTTCTATTTTGCTCCCGAAGAAAAGGAGAAGTTTGACATTGGTATGTCAGGGAAGTTCGAAGGTATTGGTGCTCGACTTCAGAAAAAACCAGAAGGAGCTAAAATCGTTGAAATTATTTCTGGAGGACCTGTTTGGAGAGATCAAAACTTAGAAGTAGGTGACGAAATCTTAAAAGTAGGTCAAGAAGGAGAAGAACCTATCGATATCGTGGGAATGCGACTTGATGATGCCATTAAATTGATCAAAGGCCCTAAAGGTACAGTGGTTGATTTAACGGTTCGTAAGGTTGACGGTACCATTGAAACCATATCCATAACAAGGGATGTCGTAGAATTGGAAGAATCCTATGCCAAATCTGCCACAATTGATGCCGGTGAAGATTTTTACGGATTGATCAATCTTCCGAAGTTCTATATCGATTTTGACGATTATACAGAAAGAAATGCCGCTACCGATGTGGCCAAAGAAATTGAGCGCTTAAAAGAGGCGGGAGCTGAAGGTCTAATTTTGGATTTGCGCGATAACGGTGGAGGTTCTTTGAAAACAGTGGTCGAAATGGCCGGATTGTTCATTAAGGATGGCCCCATTGTACAGGTGCGTTCTTCCGGACAGCGCAAAGAAGTTCATGAAGATAAAGATGAGCGCATTCAGTGGGATGGTCCTTTGGTGATTTTAGTAAACGAACTTTCCGCATCGGCCTCAGAGATTTTGGCTGCCGCGATGCAAGATTACAAGAGAGCTGTGATTATCGGAAGCAAACAAACTTTTGGTAAAGGAACCGTTCAAAATGTAATTCCATTGGACAACATTGTTCGTGGAAACGAGCATGGAGATTTGGGTGCCATTAAATTGACAACACAGAAGTTCTACAGAATTAATGGTGGTTCTACCCAATTGGAAGGTGTAAAGAGTGATATTGTGGTTCCAGATCGTTACAGCTACATTGATTTAGGGGAAAGAGATCAGCAAAATCCATTGGGATGGGATAAAATTACCCCTGCAGATTATAAAGTTTGGGATGGTTATATCGATTTTGAAACTGCCGTGAGCAATAGTAAAAAGCGTTTGGCCAATAATCCTCAGATTGAATTGATAGAGGAAAGCGCCAAGTGGTTAAAAGAGCAACAGGATGACAATGTTATCTCTTTAAATTATGACGACTATGTAGGCAAACAAGAAGAAGCTAAAAAGCGTTCCGAGAAGTTTAAGAGCTTAAGGGATTACGATTCCAAATTATCTTTTGGTTCCTTGAATTATGAAACTGAATTGTTTACGCAAGATTCTGTTTTAAGAGAGCGAAGAGACAGATGGCACAAAGAACTTGCTCGCGATATTTATGTAGAGGAAGCAGTAAACGTGCTTAAAGACCTTCACATGAGCAATATTAAGAACCAAGAAGGAAAATTGGCCAGTGTAAAAGGTTAATCAAGATATATTAATAAAAAAAGCCGACTCATTGAGTCGGCTTTTTTATGCTGTTATGTCATTACATGATATAAAAATCATCAGGTTCTATAGGTTTAGGAAGCTCGGTCTCTCCCAAAAGCTGCCTAATATTTATATCTATGGTTCTGGCTATGGATGTTACGGGAGTGTCAGTTGGGAGGTTTTCAAACGGGTCCTGTAATCTAAATGCAGCCTTTTCCAGAAATAGAAATACCATGGACAAAATCAACAGCACAAGTACCTCTATAATGATGTTCAGGTTCAATGGTTCCGTGAGCGAAAGGAATATCACGAACAGATAAATGGCCAAATGGAGCCCTTTACGATAAGTGGTCGGGAACACCGTATTTTTGATGCGTTCACATTTTCCCATTGATGCGGTTAACCGTTCCAAAGTTTCTTCAAATTGTAATCTGGAAAAGGTATCCAATTTACCATCGTCAAAAAGTGTTTTAATAGATTCTGTCTGAAAATCCAGAATGCCCAAGGGCACATTTTTTTGCGATTGCAAATGTTCGAGTTCTGATGCAGAAATCAACTCATCGATATGCTCATATGGATTTTGCCCCCTTAATGATTGTCCCAACGAATAGCACCAGGCAATTTGTCTATAGGCCATGGTTTTAATCATGGGATTTTCCTCTTCCGTATACATTTTTAATTGTAAAACCATGGTTCTGGAATCGTTAACAATGGCACCCCAAATCTTTCGGGCTTCCCACCATCGGTCGTAAGATTGGTTCACTTTAAAAGAGACCAAAATGGAAATGGCGATACCGAGTGTAGTGGGAATGGTTACGGGAATTTCCGTGTAATGTCGCTGAAAAAAGATAACGGGAATATCCGTAATCAGTACTATTGCCAACACTACCAAAAGAGAAACGCTAATCTCTTTAAACACATATTTAAAGGGAAGCACAGGTTTAATGATCATTGAATACAGATTTTAAAAGAATTCTTATGTTATCAAGATAAACATATATTCTTAGGGAGTTTTATTTTTTTAGAAGGTATTTATTTGCAAAATTGAGCCACGAACCAAGATGATTTCCCTAGGATGAAAAACAAAACCATTTATGCATTGCTCATGTTTGTTTGTATTGTTGGTTTTTGGCTTTTCGAAAATTTCTACACGCCAGCTACCTATTCAAATCCAAATACTACCGAAACAGAATTGATGGATTTTGATTACTTGCCAAGTTCTACGTCTGGAGCGATTGTCAAACATGAATTTTATAGCCTTTCGTATAGCGAGCCCCATGAACAGGCAGAGTGGGTGGCATATGAACTTAAAAAAGACCATTTGACCAATGATGAGCGGGAGCGCCCATATTTTATAGAAGACCCAAAAGTGAAGTCAAAATCGGCGGATTGGCGAAATTATAGGGGCTCAGGTTATGACCGTGGACACCTTGTACCCGCTGGCGATAGGCGCTTTTCCGAATATGCTTATAACGAGACGTTTTATACCAGTAACATTAGCCCTCAGGATAGCGATTTTAATGCTGGGATTTGGAACCGATTGGAGCAACAAGTTCGTTATTGGTGTAAAACATATGGAGATTTAATTGTAATCACTGGGGGAGTGCTTGAAGTTGGGTTGGATGAAATTGGTGATGAGGATGTTGACGTGCCCAAAGCCTTTTACAAAATAGTGTTGAAGAACAAGGGTGATCGATCAGAAGTAATTGCGTTTTTAATTCCAGCTAAGGAAACTGACCAGCCTTTAAACCAATTTGTGGTTGCCATTGATGCGTTGGAAGAAAAAACAGGCATCGATTTCTTTCAAAAGCAACCCAAAGCTTGGCAAGAAAATATAGAATCCAATAAAGCTATTTCGGGGTTTAAGTTCTAGATACCATCTTTTAATCGGTTCGAATCCAATTTTAGGAAAACAAATAGGAGCATCGTAAAGAAAATAAGTCCAGAGCCACCATAACTAAAAAAAGGCAATGGAACCCCAATGGTTGGTAAAAGTCCAATCACCATTCCAATATTGATGAAATAATGGAACACCAAGATAGAAATCACACCATAGCCATACATCCGACTAAAATCACTTTTTTGTCGTTCCGCAATATAGATTAGTCTTAAAAAGAAAAAGGAGAACAATAAAATTACGGCTGCAGAACCCAAAAACCCCCATTCTTCGCCAACAGAACTAAAAATATAATCCGTGTGCTGCTCGGGAACAAAATCCCCTTTGGTTCGTGTGCCCTCCAAAAATCCTTTTCCAGCAAATCCTCCAGATTCAATGGCTTTTTCAGATTGGTAAGTATTGTAACCAATGGTTTTTCGTATCTCATCCAATTTATCCTCGTCTTTTTCCAAACTCAACCATAGTGCAAAGCGATCACGATGGCGTTGCTCAAAAACGTTTTCAAAAACAAAGTTCACGGAAAGTGAAAACAGGATGGATACGATAACTACCCCGATTACGGGCAAAACAGGAATTTTAACTGATGCTTTCTTAAAGGTGTAGATGAGCAAAGTAATTATGATCAATCCAATTGCAATCCAAACAGTGCCAAACATCAGTGTCGTGGCAAAAAGCACCACCGCAAATATGAGAACGCCAAGATAATAGAGTGGAAATCCTTCCCTAAAGAGTACAAAAAACAGAGAAAAATAGATCAACGAACTTCCAGGGTCAGGCTGGGGAAGAATCAGCAAGGCCGGGAGCAAAATAATGATCAAGGCATACATTTGATGCTTCCGTGTTCGAATATCCGTCTGTATATCGCTTAAAAACTTTGCGAGGGCCAGAGAAGTTGCCACCTTGGCCAATTCTGAAGGTTGCAGATTGAAAAATCCTAGATCGTACCAAGAAGTGGCTCCTGCAATGGTTTTACCAAATACAAAAAGTCCAAGGAGCAGAACAATGGCGACCACATAAAAAATGGAGGCGAAGCGTTCAAAAAAATTCGATTCCACAAAAAGTACAAAGATGATTCCAGCAAAGGCCAGTCCGATAAAAAAGAGTTGTTTACCGTACAATGTGGAGAAATCAAAAATGGAAGTAACGGTTTCGCCTACTGAAGTGGAATAAATATTGAGCCATCCTATAAACACCAAAAGCGCGTAAAGAATAACCGTAATCCAATCCAATCTGCCAAAAGGTCCCTTACCACTCACGCTCGTTTATTTTGAAAGGTTCGCCACTGTAAGGTTTGGCATATTCGTGTTCCAAGGTTTTTTCCAACATTCGTTTTTCCAAGTCGGTGCGGGTAATTTCCCCTTTGATGTATTTTTCGATCAGCAATGATGCAATGTGCCCCGCGTAGCGCGAGCCAAAATATCCGTTCTCAATATAAACTGCCAGAGCTATTTGAGGGTTTTCAATGGGAGCGAAGGCCACAAATACAGAGTGGTCGGTCAATTGCATGCGTTCACCATCTACTCGAATGAAATTCTCTACCGTTCCTGTTTTACCGGCAATATTGATTCCCGGGATTTGAACCCAACGTGCAGTACCATATTCGTACACATTGGCCATACCTTCGATAACAGGGTCGAAATGTTTACGGTCGATGGTGGTGTATCTAGGTTCGGTATAACTTGGATCTATAGTGCCATTGTCACCAACACTTTTTATAATATGAGGGGTGTAAAAATAACCACGGTTGGCAATTGCGGCCGTCATATTTGCCAATTGCAATGGGGTAGCTGCGATTTCCCCTTGACCAATAGAGTTGGAGATGATGGTTGAGGAAGCCCAACGTCCATTGCCATACCATTTGTCGTAATAGGCCACGTCGGGAATCCTGCCTGGAGCTCCGGTTGGAATATCGGTTCCCAAATAATTTCCAAGTCCAAAACTTTTGATGTGCTTTTCCCACACATCCATACCTTCATCCGTGGTTTCGTATTTATTGAAAATCTTGCGGAACACTCCAGCAAAATAAGCATTGCAAGATTGGTAAATACCTGAATTCAAGTTTCGTATACCACCACCGCAGTGACAACCCCTAAGTGTATTGCCCACATAAAACCCGTGATAGCATCTAAATTGGGTGCTTTCGTCAATAACCCCTTCCTGTAATCCCACTAAGGCATTTAAGGTTTTAAAAGGTGAACCTGGTGAGGGTTGTGCCAAAATGGAACGGTCCCAAGTAGGTTTGGATATGGTGTCGTAATGTAGCTTGCTATAATTTTTAGAACGTTCCCTGCCCACCAATAGCGCTGGGTCGTATGTAGGACCTGAAATCATGGCCAAGATTTCGCCGGATTTGGGTTCGATGGCAACAATGCCCCCTCTTTTACCGTGCATCAATTTTTCACCGTATTCTTGGAGTTCTTTGTCCAAGGTGATATGAATTTCTTTGCCCTGCTGCGGAAGTGTATCCAGTTTCCCATTTTTATAGGGCCCTATATCCCTATTGAATCGGTCTTTTTGAATGTGTTTTACTCCCTTTCGACCCCGGAGAATATCTTCATATTGTTTTTCAATTCCTGTACGGCCTTTCAATTCACCCGCAACATAGTATGGATTGTTCTGTAGATCCCATTCGTTTACCTCACTAATATATCCTAAAACATTGGCGGCACTGTGGGTGTTGTAATATCTCAACGATCTTTTCTGAATGTAAAATCCGGTAAAATGTCGCATTTTTTCCTGAAGGGTAGCATAGTCTTCTTTGGAAAGTTGCGGTACCAAAACAGAGGGAAGGCGCGGCGAATAAGTTCTTGCCTTTTCCATTTTGGTTAGAAAAGTCTTTTTATCAATCCCTAAAAGCTGACAAAATTCCAAAGTATCCAAGGGTTTTACCTCTCTCGGAATCACCATGACATCGTAAGCGGCCTGATTTCCCACTAAAAGGTTGCCATCGCGATCATAAATATAGCCACGTTCGGGATAATCGTACACTTTTTTAATGGCGGGGTCGTCCAATATTTGATCTGCAGAAAACCGAAATAATTGCAAATAGGAGAGTCTACCTATAAAGGTGAATCCTATGAGAACAACCACGGATGACAGCAATAATTTCTTCATTATTTAATTGAAATCTAGACCTATATTATATCCAACGGTAAAATCTACGTTTTTATTCGCTTTTTGGACTAAAAAGTGAACTGAATAATACACAAAGTATTAAAGTTACGATTCCTGTAGCAAAAACTTTTTTCAAAATTAAAAGGAAGTGGGACAAACTTAAAATTTCGAAGAAAAAGAAAATCAAGTGATGCAAAAGCACAATAAAAGCCAAAAAGGTAATTCGTTGTACAGTCGTCGTATGCTTAAAACTGAAATTTTGAAATTCATAATTGATTCCAAAACATAACCGCATCAAAGCGGGTCGGGCATAAGCTACCGTTACCGACGCCAAGGCATTTAAGGCCAAAGTATCAGAATAAATATCGATAAACAAGCCCAATAAAAAAGCCGTGATCATAAAAATGGCCCTATTGCCTTTTATAGGGTACCAATAGAAGAAAATAATGTACACCATGGGATTGATGAATCCCAAAAAATTGAGGGTGTTGAATACCAGGACCTGGGTGAGGGCCAACAAAACAAACCTTAATATGTTTATAAAAACAGTACTATTCATTTAAGGTGCTTGACTCTAGGGTCTGTATTTCGGGTTTGTCCTTGTTTTCTATCAGGTAAACATTTTTGATATTCGCCATATCGTTAAATAGCTCCACTTCTATGTTGTAAAAACTTTGGGAAGCATTTAAATCGTATTTTTTGATCACACCAACTGGAATATTTTCAGGAAAAATACTGGACATTCCCCCTGTTACAATGGTGTCACCTACCACAACGGGAACCAACCTCGGAATATCGATAAGTTGAGCAGTGGTATAATCTTTGGCATCCCAAATAAAGGAACCAAAATAATTGGTGCCCTTGATTTTGGCGTTGATGTTGGATTTGGTATTCAATACACTTTGAACGGTGGCAAAATTGTTGGAAACATTTTCCACTATACCCAAAATACCCTTGGTGGTAATCACTCCCATGTCCTGTTTAACCCCATCATTTTTCCCCTTGTTTATAGTAAGATAGTTTCTGGGCGATGCAAAGCTGTTTTTGATGAGTTTGGCACTCAAAACCTGATAAGCGACCAAGGTGGAATCCAAGGGCTGTATGCTGTCACCTGCTGAATTAAAAAGTAATCGTCGAAGTTGTTCGTTTTCTTCAACCAAGCGCCTGTTTTCCTCTCGCAAACCGAAGTAGGAGGATATATCGGCACCAGTCCCATACACATTGCCTGCCAGCCAACGGGATGAATTAAAGAATCTGGATTGATGATACGAATGTGACCGAACGGTCATCACCAACGCAATAAGTGCCAAAAACCCATAAAGGAATGCATTTCTGTACCGTAAGATAAAGTTGATGATGCGTTGCATGCAATCGTAACGTTAAGAAAGTTCGAACACCTTCAAGGTAATAGAACTGCAGAAATTACAGGTCTATTTTATTAAAATACTTTTATAGCGCTCCAAATTTTTAAGGGCAATACCTGTTCCGCGAACAACCGCTCTCAACGGGTCTTCAGCAATGTACACGGGCAAATCCGTTTTTTGAGAAAGCCTGCGGTCCAAACCTCTAAGCATGGAGCCACCCCCTGCTAAGTAAATACCTGTGTTGTAAATATCGGCGGCCAATTCTGGCGGTGTTTGGGACAAGGTTTCCATTACGGCATCTTCAACCCTCAAAATACTTTTGTCCAATGCTTTGGCAATTTCGCGGTATGAAACCTGAACCTGTTTTGGCTTTCCTGTCAATAAATCACGTCCTTGTATCGATTTATCGTCTGGAGGGGATTTCAAATCTTCAGTAGCAGAACCGATTTCAATCTTGATGGCTTCAGCAGTACTTTCACCTACGTACAGGTTGTGCTGGGTTCGCATGTAATAAATAATATCGTTGGTGAAAACATCACCTGCAATTTTAACCGATTTATCACACACAATTCCACCCAAGGCAATCACGGCAATCTCAGTGGTTCCCCCACCGATGTCCACGATCATATTTCCTTTGGGTTGCATAATGTCTAGACCGATACCGATAGCGGCGGCCATTGGCTCATGAATCAAGTACACTTCTTTACCGTTAACACGTTCCGCCGATTCACGAACCGCGCGCATTTCCACTTCGGTAATCCCAGATGGAATACAGATAACCATTCGAAGGGCGGGAGGGAACCACTTTTTCTTTAAGGCCGGAATATTTTTGATGAACATATTGATCATCTTTTCCGAGGCATCAAAGTCAGCGATTACCCCATCTTTCAATGGTCTGATGGTTTTGATGTTTTCATGGGTTTTCCCCTGCATCATATTGGCTTCGCGGCCCACCGCGATAATTTTTCCTGATACACGGTCTCTTGCCACAATGGAAGGACTGTCAACAACCACTTTATCCAAGTGAATGATCAGGGTATTTGCAGTACCAAGGTCAATTGCTATTTCCTCGGTCATGAAATCAAAAAATCCCATATAAAAAGCGTCTATTTCGGATTAACGGTAAAATTTAAAGGCTAAAGTACTAAAATTAATGTTTAAAATGTCGAGTACCTGTCATCACCATTGCCAATCCATTTTCGTTGCAATAATCAATGCTCAATTGGTCTTTGATTGACCCTCCGGGCTGGATGACACTTTTAATGCCCGCTTTATCCGCAATCTCCACACAATCAGGGAATGGGAAGAACGCATCACTCGCCATAACGGCGCCATTAAGGTCAAAATTAAAGGATTGTGCTTTGTGGATAGCTTGGTTCAAAGCATCAACACGAGAGGTTTGTCCTGTTCCACTAGCGCACAATTGTTTGTTTTTGGCCAAAACAATGGTATTACTTTTAGTGTGCTTGCACAATTTGGAAGCAAAAATCAAATCTTCGATTTCTTCTGGTGTAGCTTGTTTTTCGGTAACAGGAGTCAAATCTTCTTTGGCATCGGTTTTGGAATCTTTATCCTGAACCAACACACCGTTCAAACAAGTTCTTACCAACGTTTCTGGCAATTCAATCTCGTTTTGAATCAAAATGATTCTGTTTTTCTTGCCTTTCAAGATTTCCAAAGCCTCATCGGAATAGCTAGGGGCAATAACAACCTCACAGAACAGGTTATGGATTTCTTCTGCAGTTGGTTTGTCGATTTCAACATTGGAAATCAAAATACCGCCAAAGGCAGAAACCGGGTCACCTGCCAATGCATCCACATAGGCTTGTTTGATGGTGCTTCGAGTAGCCAATCCGCAGGCATTGTTGTGTTTGAGGATGGCAAAGGTTGGGTCATCATTTTTGAATTCGCCCATCAAGTTTACGGCAGCATCCACATCCAAAAGGTTGTTGTAGGATAGTTCTTTTCCGTGCAATTTGGTGAACATGGCATCAAAGTCACCAAAGAAATATCCTTTTTGGTGCGGGTTTTCTCCGTAACGCAACACCTGACCTTTGGTCTCACTGATTTTTAATACAGTTTCTTCTTTTTCTTGGTTGAAGTAATTGAAGATGGCTGAATCGTAATGTGAAGAAACATTGAACGCTTTAGTAGCAAAACGTTTGCGGTCTTCCAATGTGGTAGTTCCGTTTCCTTCGGTGATCACATTCAAAAAATCTGCATAATCCTCCATGGATGAAACGCAAAGTACATCCTTGAAGTTTTTGGCAGCAGCCCTGATCAAGGAAATACCGCCTATATCAATTTTCTCGATAATATCTTGTTCCGAAGCGCCACTCGCAACGGTTTTTTCAAAAGGATACAGATCTACGATCACAATGTCCAACTGTGGAATTTCAAATTCCGCCATTTGGGCCACATCACTTTCATTGTCCTGTCTGTTCAAAATTCCTCCAAAAACCTTCGGGTGTAATGTCTTTACGCGTCCACCCAAAATCGATGGGTAACTGGTCACATCTTCAACAGGTACCACCTCGATACCCAAATCACGGATAAATTTTTCGGTTCCCCCTGTGGAATAGAGCGTTACTCCAAGTTCGTCCAATTTTTTAACGATGGGTTCCAAACCATCTTTATGAAATACGGAAATTAATGCGGCGGAGGCTTTTTTTGCAGTCATCTTCTCTGTCTTAGAATCAATTTATTAAGCGCACAAAAGTACTTTTTTTGAATCTAAAAAACAGAACGGTTTATCAACAAAATTCGTTAAGTTTTACAGAATTTTGGCTACTTCGGCATTGATGAATTCCAAAAAGCGTTCATCTTGGGCTGTAAATGGGTCGGGAGTGTTGGAATCTATATCGATTTGCCCCACATTTTCACCATTCACAAATAAAGGAACTACAATTTCTGCTTTTACGGTAATACTGCAAGCAATATAATTGTCTTGAGCAGCCACATCAGGTACCACAAAGTTCTCATTGCTCACGGCCACTTGTCCACAAATACCTTTTCCAAAAGGGATTATGGTGTGGTCGGTGGGAGTACCAGCGTAAGGTCCCAGTTTCAACTCTTTTTTATCCCCATTTTTAAAATAGAACCCAACCCAATCGTAATAGTCAACATTGCTGCGTAAAAGTTCGCAGATTTCGCCTAAACGGGTGTCCACTGATTTGGTTCCGTCCTGAACAATTTCAAGTACTTTGGGTTCCAATGATTTTAGCATGAAATATTTTTTTGCAAATGTATTGAATAGTGGATTTGTACGACAAAAGAAAGTGAACTTACAGGTCAAAAACAGATAAAGTTCTGTTAAGCAAAGCAATAAATGTTAATATTTTGTAGTTTTGTAGTCGAATGAAACAGATTTTTCATCAAATACTATCCTCATTAATGGCCCTTTTGGTCTTGGCCTCCACGGTTTCTTGGACGGTGGACAAGCATATTTGTATGGGCCGTGTGATGGATATTTCCTTGTTTGCACATGCCGATGATTGCGGTATGAATATGGATATGGACATGGAGAAATCCTGTTGTGATGATGAAACGTTCACTGTTCAAGGCCAAAATGACCTTAAAATTTCTTTGGAAAAATTTGATTTGGACCAACAAATCTTCTTGGTAAGCTTTGTCCAAACCTATTTTCAACTTTTTCATTTTGATGCTGAAGAACCAAGCACTTTCAATGAGTACAACCCACCGCCATTGATACGGGATGTGCAGGTTCTTGACCAGACCTTCCTTATTTGATTTAAATGGATTGAATGTACCCGACCAAACTGGTTGGGCAGATGCGTTTACGCGTGTTTTTTGTATCGATCTACTATTTAAATCAAAACCATATGCTGAACAAAAGCATTAAATTTTTAATCGAAAATAAATTAGTGGCCGTGCTGATGCTCTTGGTATTTATGGCCTGGGGAATTATAAGCACACCATTTAACTGGGATACGGGTGGTATTTTGCCAAGTAATCCTGTAGCTGTGGATGCCATTCCGGACATCGGGGAAAACCAACAAATTGTTTTCACCAAATGGCCAGGACGTTCCCCGCAGGATATCGAAGACCAGATTACCTATCCATTGACCACCTCCTTGTTGGGGATTCCGGGGGTTAAAACCATCCGAAGCTCATCGATGTTCGGGTTTTCGAGCATCTACATCATTTTTGAAGAAGATGTGGAGTTCTACTGGAGCCGTAGCCGAATTTTGGAAAAACTCAATTCACTCCCCAATAACCTTTTGCCCGATGGAGTAAACCCTGCTTTAGGCCCCGATGCCACAGCTTTAGGCCAGATTTTTTGGTACACCCTGGAGGGTCGCGATAAAAATGGCAATGTAACAGGTGGTTGGGATTTGCAAGAATTACGTAGCGTACAAGACTACTATGTAAAATATGCACTTTCTTCGGCTTCGGGTGTATCCGAAGTTGCTTCCATCGGTGGTTTTGTACAGGAATATCAGGTTGACGTAGACCCCGAATTGATGAAACAGTACAATGTGGGCTTAAATCAGGTGGTAAAGGCTGTGAAGCAGAGCAATCGGGATATTGGGGCACAGACCTTGGAAATCAATAAAGCTGAATATTTGGTGCGTGGGCTCGGCTACATCAAATCTTTGGACGACATAAAAAATGCCGTGGTGACCGCAACCGATTACACCTCGATTCGAGTGCAGGATGTGGCTCGCGTTTCTTTAGGGCCTGCCGTCCGCCGCGGAATTTTGGATAAGGAAGGAGCTGAGGTTGCAGGTGGGGTGGTTGTCGCTCGATATGGAGCCAATCCTTTGGAAGTCATTAATAATGTGAAGGAAAAAATCAATGAGTTAAGTGCAGGACTTCCATCCAAAGTTTTGCAAGACGGAACCACTTCACAATTGACCATTGTTCCTTTTTATGATAGAACAGAGCTCATCCAAGAAACCCTTGGCACGCTTAACGAAGCGCTGACCCTTGAAATTTTGATTACCATTTTGGTGATTGTGGTCATGGTATTCAATTTAAGGGCTTCAGTTTTAATTTCTGGTTTGCTGCCCGTAGCCGTTTTGATGGTCTTCATTGCGATGAAAATGTTCGGGGTAGATGCCAATATTGTGGCACTTTCGGGTATAGCCATTGCGATTGGAACCATGGTCGATGTGGGGGTGATTCTCTCCGAAAATATTATCCGGCACATGGATGAGAATGACCAAAACCTATCAATAAATGAAGTAGTGTACAATGCCACTTCTGAGGTTTCAGGAGCCATTTTAACGGCTGTGTTGACCACCATCATCAGTTTTATTCCCGTGTTTACCATGGTAGGGGCCGAGGGAAAACTTTTCCGTCCGTTAGCCTTTACCAAAACTATGGCTTTGACAGCATCCATTATCGTAGCATTGTTTTTGATTCCGCCTTTTGCCGCCATCATTTTTAGAAAGAAAGGTTCAAACCAAGTGTTCAAATACATTTGGAACGGCGTATTGATTGCCTTAGGATTGACTGCAATTGTATTTGGATATTGGTTAGGCTTGGCCTTAATAGCCTTTGGAGTTGTTGGAATCCTCAAATTGAAAGCGGTTATTGATGAAAAACAAGCAGGATTGTTCAATGTGGGTACCTGTGTTGTCACCATCGTTTTCTTGTTGGCTACCTATTGGAGGCCTTTGGGTTTTGATCGTAGCATCGGTATCAACTTAATTTTTGTAGGATTGATTTGTGGCGTTTTGTTAGGTGTATTTTACTTGTTCAGACAATACTACAGCCGGATTCTAACGTGGGCTCTGGAAAACAAATTGTTGTTCTTGTCCATTCCGACCGTCATCGTTGTTTTTGGATTTATAATCATGCGAAATACAGGACAGGAGTTTATGCCATCATTAAATGAAGGTTCATTTTTGTTGATGCCCACATCTTTGCCGCATGCTGGGGTGGAAGAAAATAAAAGGGTGGTACAACAATTGGATATGGCCGTGGCCACCATTCCTGAAATTCAAACTGTGGTGGGAAAAGCAGGGCGTACGGAATCAGCGTTGGACCCAGCACCACTTTCCATGTACGAGAACATTATTCAATACCGATCAGAATACCAAAAAAATGAAGCAGGGAGTCCACAGCGATTCAAAGTGAATGATGATGGTTATTTTGAATTGCGCAATGGAAAAGTGCTTGCCAATCCAAATTTGCAAGTGAGCAATGAGCAGAACTATGCCGATAACCATGTAAGTGAGCCCTTGCGAATTGATAGAGATCTTTTAATTCCAGATAATGATGGGGAGTACTTCCGAAACTGGCGTCCCGAGATTGAACGACCAGACGATATTTGGAATGAAATCGTAAAGGTGACCAAATTGCCTGGTGTTACTTCTGCACCTAAGTTGCAACCTATCGAAACCCGATTGGTGATGCTTCAAACAGGAATGCGTGCCCCTATGGGCATTAAAGTGAAAGGTCAGGACTTAAAGGAAATCGAAAACTTCGGACTTCAACTGGAGCCTATTTTAAAAGAAGCTGCCGGTGTTAAGGATGAAGCCGTTTTTGCAGACCGAATCGTGGGTAAACCCTATCTCCTTATCGATATTGATCGTGAAAAATTGGTTCGCTACGGTTTGGTGATTGAGGATGTTCAACAAATTTTGGAAGTTGCCCTTGGCGGTATGACTTTGACCCAAACTGTTGAAGGCAGGGAACGTTACGGAGTTCGTGTGCGCTACCCAAGAGAACTTCGTGAAAATCCGACCGATATTGGGAATATTTATGTTCCTGTACAAAAGGGAAGTCCTGTTCCCTTGAGCGAATTGGTGACCATACGATACGAGCAAGGCCCACAAGCCATAAAAAGTGAAGATACTTTTTTGGTGGGTTATGTACTATTTGATAAGCAAGACGGATTTGCCGAAGTAGAAGTGGTTGAAAATGCCCAAGCCATGATCCTGGAAAAAATAGAAAATGGGGAATTGACGGTACCCAAAGGCATCAGTTATCAATTTACAGGTACTTATGAGAACCAGTTGCGTGCCGAAAAAACATTGTCCGTGGTGGTTCCATTGGCCCTATTGATCATCTTTTTGATTTTGTATTTCCAATTTAGGTCGGTGGCTACTTCATTGATGGTGTTCTCTGGAATAATGGTTGCCTTTGCCGGTGGATTTTTAATGATATGGTTCTATGGTCAGGATTGGTTCCTCAACTTTAGTTTTATGGGTGAAAATCTTCGAGACCTTTTCCAAATGCACACCATCAATTTGAGTGTGGCTGTTTGGGTAGGATTTATTGCCCTTTTCGGTATCGCTACGGATGATGGGGTGGTGATGGCCACCTATCTCACCCAAACTTTTGACAAGAACAAACCAGACTCTTTGAAACAGATTCGAGCTTCAGTATTGGAAGCAGGCGAAAAACGAATCAGACCTTGTTTAATGACCACAGCGACCACTATTTTGGCGCTTTTGCCTGTTTTGACGAGCACTGGTAGAGGAAGTGATATTATGATTCCTATGGCCATTCCAAGTTTTGGAGGTATGTTGATCGCTTTGATCACCTTATTTGTGGTACCTGTGCTGTACAGTTGGAAAAGTGAATTGCAACTTAAAATGCAAAACCGATGAGAAAAATATTCATTTATATAGTTTTTGCTTTAGTAACCATTGGACTAAAAGGCCAGTCACTGGAGAGTTATCTACAGAAAGCTGAGTTGAACAGCCCTATGATTCAGGCATTGGAATTGCGCTATAACATTGCCAAGGAAAAGGTGAACGAAGTAAACACCTTGCCCAATACCACTTTTGGCGCGGGATATTTTGTAAGCGAACCAGAGACCAGAACAGGTGCACAGCGTGCTAAGTTTTCGGTTTCACAAATGTTGCCTTGGTTTGGAAGCATTACCACTAGAGAAAATTACGCTAGTGCCATGGCGGAGACCGAGTATGCCGAAATAGCGATTGCCAAACGAAAGTTGGCGCTGTCCGTAGCGCAATCATACTATAAATTATATGGGATTCAAGCCAAGCAGCAGGTACTCCAAGACAATATAGCATTGCTCAAAACCTACGAAACTTTGGCCCTGACCTCTGTTGAAGTGGGAAAAGCCTCTGCCGTAGATGTGTTGAAACTTCAAATCCGACAAAACGAGTTGCAGCAGCAGAAGGAAGTATTGGAACAATCGTTTATTGCAGAACAGGCCGTCTTCAATAATCTGTTGAATCGCGATGAAAGTATTGTTGTAGACGTGGTGGAAGTGATGGATATTCCCGAGAACGACCCCATGATCAACAAGGAAGATTTGAGTCTGAATCCAGAATTGTTGAAATATGATCAATTGTATGAATCGGTAACGCAATCGGAATTGCTCAATCAAAAAGAAAATGCGCCAAGCTTTGGAATAGGATTGGATTATATCCCTGTTTCGGAACGTGATGATATGGTATTTAGCGATAATGGCAAGGACATTGTAATGCCGATGGTTACTTTTTCAGTGCCTATTTTTAACAATAAATTTAAGTCGACTACCAAGCAGAACGAACTTCGTCAAAAAGAGATTGAACTACAAAAAGTGGAGCGCTTGAACGTTTTGGAAAATGCCTATGCCAATGCCATTTCACAACGGAACCAAGCCCGAATTGCACATCAAACCCAAGAAAAGAATTTAAGACAGGCCAAGGATGCCGAAGAAATCCTGATTAAAAACTATGAAACCGGCACCATCAATTTTAACGATGTGTTGGATATTCAAGAGTTACAGCTAAAATTTCAAACCAATCAAATACAGTCAGTGCAGTTGTATTATTTACAATCTGCCATCATCAATTATTTAATAAACAAGTAAATTAATTTTTTCAAAATGAGAACAAACATTAGAACAATTATCGGAATCGCATTCGCTTCAGTTTTGGTACTTACCGTATCCTGCAAGGGCAAAACAGAGGAAGCAAAGGAAACTTCTACAGAGGCCACTATGGATCATGAAGGTCATGATATGGACAATATGGATCACGATGGGCATGACATGGACAACATGGAAACTGCAGGAATGCAAGGGATGGAGTACACCTCAAAATATGTTTGTCCAATGCACTGCGAAGGTAGTGGAAGTGATGAAGAGGGGAAATGCCCAGTTTGCGGTATGACCTATGTGTTGAACGAAGAGCACATGGCTGACGGTCACACCCATAATTAATTAAAATCCCATTTGTAGCCAACATGCGCATTAAAGTAAAAAATATGGTTTGCGATAGATGTAAAGCAGTCTTAAAACATGAGTTTGGGAATGCTGGCATCGAAGTGGTACAAATGGACCTGGGCGAAATTCAATTTGCTGAAAATGCCCAAACTAAAATGGCTGGTATACGGGAGATTCTGAATAAAAATGGTTTTGAATTGATAGATGATTTGAACAACAGTTATATTGCTGAAATCAAAAAACATCTTATCAATGGGTTGCAAAACGACACTCATCAGAATCTCTCGAAATACCTATCCGAAAAGATGAACAAGGAGTATTCGGTGTTGAGCAAAATGTTCAGCATAAAGGAGGGGCTAACCATAGAAAAGTATTTTATCCTTTTAAAAATAGAGAGGGTGAAAGAAGAGATCCAAATGGGCCCCAAAACATTTTCAGAAATCGCATACGACCTAAATTATAAGAGCAGTAGTCATTTGGCAAAACAGTTTAAAACTGTAACGGGCATGTCTATGAGCGATTATAAAAAATTAAAGGATTGGAATAGGAAGTCTTTAGATCAAATTGTATAAAAAACACCCATAATTGTAAAAAGCTTCCAACTGGTGTTCAGCTAGTTTTGAATAAAAAACAAACAAGATGAAACATACCTATCACATACACGGAATGAGCTGCAATGGTTGTAGAAACCATGTAGAGAAAACACTATCTAAAGTAGATGGTGTTAACTCAGTTGAGGTAAATTTGGAAAAAGCCGAAGCTGTGATTGAGATGGAAGAGCACATTCCAATCGAAAAGTTTCAAAAAGCAATGGAAAAGGATGGTGGCAGCTATAGCATTCATATGCCCGGACATCATCACGAACCAAAGCAAGAAAAAAAGCAAGCTCCAACCAACGGAACGGGCACCTTTTATTGTCCTATGCATTGCGAGGGTGATAAAACTTACGATAAACCCGGGGATTGCCCTGTGTGTGGAATGGATTTGGTAGAGGAGCAGAATACTTCTTCCAATTCCAAACAGCAATGGACTTGTCCCATGCACCCCGAAGTGGTGCAAGATGGTCCAGGTTCTTGTCCAAAATGTGGAATGGACCTAGTTCCCAAGGAACCCGAGGCCAGTGCCGAGGAAAAGACCTATCAAAGATTACTCAAAAAGTTTTGGATAGCCTTAGGCTTTACATTGCCCATCTTTTTGATTGCCATGAGCGATATGATTCCCAACAACCCGCTTCATGAATTAATGGCACCAAAATATTGGAATTGGGCACAGTTTGCATTGTCGATCCCTGTGGTTTTTTATGCCACTTGGATGTTCTTTCAACGAGCTTACCGTAGTATAAAAACATGGAACCTGAACATGTTCACCTTAATCGGGATTGGTGCTGGGGTGGCTTTTGTGTTCAGTGTACTTGGATTGTTATTTCCAGATTTTTTCCCCGATCAGTTTAAGGGAGAAACAGGAGCAGTGCATGTTTATTTTGAGGCGGCAACCGTCATCCTCACTTTAGTGCTGTTAGGACAATTGTTGGAAGCAAGAGCACATAGCAAAACCAATAATGCCGTAAAGGAATTATTGAAATTGGCACCTAACAAAGCTATAAAAGTAGTGGATGGGGACGAAGTTGAAGTCAGCATTGACGATATTGAACTTGGTGATATTTTAAGGGTAAAACCTGGAGAAAAAATTCCAGTGGACGGAGTTATTACCGAGGGAGAAACCTCGGTAGACGAATCCATGATTACTGGTGAACCTATTCCTGTTGAAAAAGGGGTAGAAGATAAAGTGAGCAGCGGAACCATCAACGGAAACCAATCCTTTTTGATGAAAGCCGAGAAAGTAGGAAGTGACACCCTGCTTTCACAAATTATTAAAATGGTGAACGATGCCAGTCGAAGCCGGGCACCCATTCAAAATTTGGCAGATAAGGTATCGGCCTATTTTGTGCCCATTGTGGTGATCATTTCCATAATTACCTTCGCAGTTTGGGCCATTTGGGGTCCACAGCCCGCTTATGTCTATGCATTGATAAATGCCATTGCAGTGTTAATTATCGCTTGTCCTTGTGCACTGGGTCTCGCCACACCAATGTCCGTAATGGTAGGGGTAGGTAAAGGAGCCCAAAACGGAGTGCTGATCAAAAATGCGGAAGCTTTGGAGAAAATGGCAGATGTGGACACCTTGATCATTGACAAAACTGGAACCATCACTGAAGGAAAACCCACTTTTGATCAATTGGTGCCTTTTTCAGAAGATTATTCCGAAGAGGATTTGCTGCAATATGTGGTGTCGGTAAATGCCAACAGTGAACATCCTTTGGCCCAAGCTACCGTAAAATATGGCAAGGAAAAGGATATCAACATTCTAAAAACCGAATCTTTTAATGCCGTAACGGGTATGGGCGTTGAAGGAAAAATCAAGGATGCAAAAATTCTTCTGGGGAACAACAAATTGATGGAAAAGGCGAATGTGGAGATTTCTGATGAGATGATCGACAAGGTGAAAAAATCTCAGGGAGAAGGTAAAACAGTTTCCTATCTGGCCATCGACGGAAAATGTCAAGCTTTTGTGAGTATTGGAGATAAAATCAAGGAAACAAGTGCCAAAGCCATTAAGGCCATTCAAGATAAGGGCATTAAAGTGATCATGCTTACAGGAGACAATGCTACAACCGCCAAAGCGGTTGCCGGTGAATTGCATTTAGACGATTTTAAGGCCGAAACCTTGCCAGAAGATAAAATGAAGGAAGTGGAACGCCTGCAAGATGAAGGTAAAGTGGTGGCCATGGCGGGTGATGGCATTAACGACGCCCCTGCATTGGCAAAAAGTGACCTGGGTATTGCTATGGGAACCGGCACTGATGTTGCTATTGAAAGTGCCATGATCACTTTGGTTAAAGGCGACCTTCACGGAATTGTAAAAGCACGTAACCTCAGTGAGGCCGTCATGAAAAACATAAAACAAAACCTATTTTTTGCATTGATCTATAACACCATCGGGGTTCCGGTGGCGGCCGGGGTACTCTATCCTTTCTTTGGGATTTTGCTTTCACCCATGATTGCGGCCTTGGCCATGAGCTTTAGCTCGGTGTCTGTTATTGCCAATGCTCTAAGATTACGAACTAAATCAATCGACTAATAACAAAATGGTAAAACGAACTACAGCGGTTAAAATTAGAAAGGCCCACAGATACTTGGGTATATTTTTGGGAATTCAATTCATTATGTGGACAGTAAGCGGTCTTTATTTCAGTTGGACGGATATTGACGAAATCCACGGAGATCATTTCAGAAACCTGGATTACGAACCCTCATCTTTTGATGGGCTTATTGGATTTTCAGAGGTTGATTTGCCCGTTAAAATCAGTTCGTTGAGTTTAAAAGAAATTGCAGGGAAACCCTATTATTGGATCAATAACGAATATTTGGTGGATGCTAAAAATGGCCATCTTAAAGCAGGGGTTTCCGAAGAAGAAGCTTTGGCAGTAGCATTGCGTGAAATGTCGTCCGAATTAAAAGTGAAAGGTGTTGAGGTGATTGAAGAAACCGAGGAACATCATGAGTACCGTGGCAGAAAACTTCCGGCTTATGTGATTTCTTATGATTCGCCTGAAAATATTAAAGCCTATGTAACGGTAGCGGATGGGTCTTTTCAAACCGTAAGGCACCGCGATTGGAGGTGGTTCGATTTTCTATGGATGACCCATACGATGGATTATGAAAGCAGGGATGATTTTAACACCACCGTGCTTCGAGCTTTCTCCCTTTTGGGATTGATTACCGTGATGAGCGGATTTTTACTTTGGTTTACCTCGTCACCTACGATGAGAAATTTAGTTAAAAGAAAATAGTGATACGATGAAAAAGGAAAACATCATTTATATCGGAATTGCCGTTGTGGTCGGCCTATTGGTCGGGTACTTCATTTTTGGAGGCAATGCAGAATCCACCACTGCAGAAGAACATGACCACAGCACCGAAATCGCTTCGGGCGAAATGTGGACTTGTTCCATGCACCCGCAGATCATGCAGCCCGAACCAGGTTCTTGCCCTATTTGTGGCATGGATTTGATTCCTGCGGATAATGGGGGAGAGGGATTGGCTGTAAATCAAATTAAGATGACGGAGAATGCCATGGTTCTGGCAGGTGTGGAAACCGTGATGGTTGGAGCTGGAATGGATGGGAGTGATCATATCAAGATTTCAGGCAAAGTTGCTGTGAACCAAGAATCAGATGCAGTGCAATCGGCTTATTTTGACGGAAGAATTGAAAGTATGAGCATCAATTTTGAAGGAGAAGAGGTACGTAAAGGTCAAAAGTTGGCCACAATATATGCCCCTGCCTTGGTTTCGGCCCAGCAAGAATTGTTGACGGCTGCCAATTTAAAGGCATCTCAACCGCAATTGTACAAGGCTGTTCGCAACAAACTAAAATTGTGGAAGTTGTCCGATGCTCAAATTGACCAAATTGAAAGTTCTGGACAGGTGTTGGAAAACTTTCCAGTTTATGCCAATGTAAGCGGGGTGGTTTCCGAAATTATGGTAGAGGAAGGCGATTATATTAAAACAGGATCACCTTTGGTGAAAGTAGCCAATTTAAGTTCAGTTTGGGTCATTTTTGATGCTTATGAAAACCAATTGAGTCTATTTAAAGAAGGCCAAACATTGAATGTGACCACTAATTCCTATCCGAATGAAACCTTTACAGCAAAAGTTTCATTTGTCGCTCCCTTAATGAACAAGCAAACCAGAACTTTGGAAGTTCGGGCAGAGCTCGATAACAAAAAAGGGATGTTGAAGCCCGGCATGTTCGTACAAGCAGAGGTTGAGGTGATAAATAAGCAGGATGGAGAAATGTTGACCATACCCGAAAGTGCTGTGTTGTGGACAGGGAAGCGTTCTTTGGTGTATGTGCAACCTAATCCTAATAATTCCACATTTGAAATGCGAGAAGTGGAGCTTGGAAATTTAATGAATGGCAGTTACGTAGTCAATTCAGGATTGCAATCAGGGGAAATAATTGTGGCCCAAGGAACATTTACGGTGGATGCTGCTGCCCAATTACAAGGGAAAAAATCCATGATGAATCAAAAGGGTGAAGATATGCAAATGGGTCACGAAGAGCATTCCGAAATGGGGAGTACCATGAAAATGGAATTTTCCCGAGAGGCAGAAACAAAGTTCGGGGAACTTTTAAAGGTGTATTTGGAATTAAAAAATGCTTTGGTGACATCTAATCAGGAGCAAACTCAAACATTGGCACAAAAGGGAGCGGGAATTGCCGCAAGCATTTCGGGTCTTCAAATGGATGATATGGCAAAGACCCATATCTCGCAATTGGGAATACAGCTTAGGGATATGGCTGCTAAAAGGGATTTGGAAGGCCAACGAGATGAATTCGTTCAATTATCCCAAAACATGATCCAAATTGGACAGCAAATGGAAAGTTTGGATGATAAACTATATGTACAGTATTGCCCCATGGCCAATAACGACAAGGGTGCCAATTGGCTTAGTTTGGAGGAAGAAATCCGAAATCCTTATTATGGGGATGCCATGCTCACCTGTGGTAGTGTGGTGCAGACAATTAATTAAAACTTATTAGCTCCTTTAAAGGAGCTTTTTTTTGCATTTTTTCTAGGTTTTCGAATAGTTTGATGAAAATTTAATAATCATTAGAAGTCTGATTATCAATTTTTTCCATAAGTTTAAAGACTATTCCATTAACCATAAAACTTAAAAAATGCAGAAAAAATTCTTACAAAGATTTTTGATGTCCATTTTTTTGGCATCATCCTTAACAGTAATTGGCCAAATAAAAAAGGTCGCAACAGTTGAAGGTATCACTGAATACCAGATGGAAAACGGGCTTAAGGTACTTCTGTTTCCAGACAACTCTTCCCAGACCATTACCGTAAACATCACCTACCTTGTAGGGTCCAGACATGAAGGGTATGGAGAAAAGGGCATGGCGCATTTATTGGAGCACATGGTCTTCAAGGGTACACCCGACCACCCAGATATTCCAAAGGAATTATCATCACACGGTGCTCGACCCAATGGCACGACTTGGTACGATCGGACCAATTATTTTGAAACGTTTAATGCAACCGACGAGAATTTGGATTGGGCCCTTGATTTAGAGGCCGACCGTATGATGAACTCTTTTATAGCCAAGGAAGATTTAGAATCTGAATTTACTGTTGTTCGAAATGAATTTGAAAGTGGAGAAAACAATCCAACAGGCGTTCTATTGAAAAAGGTAACCAATGTAGCCTTCGAATGGCACAATTACGGAAGCAGTACCATTGGAAATAGGTCGGATATTGAAAGAGTGCCCATTGAAAACCTACAAGCATTCTACAAAAAATTCTACCGCCCCGACAATGCGGTCTTGATGGTGACTGGAAAGTTTGAGGAAGACAAGGTCTTGGATTTGATTCAAAAGAAATTTGGTGACCTTAAAGCTCCAAATGTTCCTTTACGGGATTCTTATACCGAAGAGCCCGAACAAGATGGGGAGCGATATGTAACTGTTTCCAGAGTTGGTGATTTGCAGATAGTTTCCGCACTGTACCATACACCCGCTGGTGCTGATGAGGATTATGCGGCCATTGCAGTGGTGGACAATATATTGAACGATACCCCATCAGGAAGACTCTACAACAAGTTGATTGAAACTCAAAAAGCATCGTCTTTATGGTCTTTTGCTCCTTTCACCAAAGAGCCAGGTTTCCTTTATATAAATATTGATGTGCCTTCCGATAAAAATGCTGACGAAGTAGAGCAAATTGTAAAATCGACCTTAGACAGTTTGGAACCAATTACCCAAGAGGAATTAGATCGTGCGAAAGCGAATCTTTTAAAAGAGATGGATGAAATCAATAGAAATTCGAGCTATTTGGGTCGCTACATGAGTGAATTCATCGGTGCCGGTGATTGGAGATTATCTTTTATCCATAGAGATAGAGTAGAGGCATTGACCTTGGACGAAGCCAATACGGTTATGAAAAAATATCTGATTCCAAGCAATAGAACCTTAGGTCGATTTGTGCCAACAAAAGAACCTGTAAGGGTTGCTATTCCACACCCCGAGAATGTAGAGGCCCTAGTGGCAGATTATAAAGGAAAAGAAGATAAGGGAACAGGAGAGGCATTTGATGTTTCTTACGATAATATCGAAAGTAGACTTGAGACGGGTAAATTATTGGATAAAATTGAATATGGATTTATCGAAAAGGACAATCGTGGCCAAACAGTAATCCTAAGTTTCAATATGAGAAATGGCGACGTAAACAGTTTAATGAACCAAGGCATGGTTCCATCTTTTACGGCATCTATGTTGGATAAAGGAACCACTACTAAATCCAGACAGGAAATTGAAGACGAACTAAGCAAGTTGAAATCATCCTTGAGGTTTTATGCCCGCAATGGCAATGTTTATTGCTCGGTGGAATCCACAGAGGAAAACTTAATGGGTACCATGGCATTGTTGGCTGAAATCATTAAAAACCCATCGTTTGATGAGGGTGAGTTGAGTAAATTGAAGGCTGAACGCTTGGCAGGGATTGAAAGAAACAGAGCTGAACCAGGGTTTTTGGCTTCCATGAGATTGAATGAAATAAACCAGACCTATCCTAAAGGACACCCATTGTACAGTATGACTTTGGATGAGCAAATTGAAGCAATAAATACGGTTACGAGACAAGATTTGGTCGACTTCTATGGTAAATTCTATGGGTTGGGCAGAAGTACACTGGTTACTATAGGAAACTTTGATTCCGAAGCCCTAAAATCTTTTATGGAGGAAAACTTCAAAGGCTTTGAAAGTGAAGTGAGCTATGCCGAAATTAAAGATCCATTCAAAAAAAATAAGGCCGTTAATGAGAACATTATTACGCCTGATAAAAAGAATGCGGTTACCTATGGCACCTTGGCTGTAGAAATGAGCCAGTATGATGACGATTACCCTGCCATGATCATTGCGGGAGAAATACTAGGAGGTGGATTTTTGAACTCTAGATTTGCGGATAGACTTCGTCAAAAGGATGGGGTAAGTTATGGTGTAGGGGCAAATTTTGGTGCCGATGGCGATCAAGAGGATAAAAACAGTTCCATTTTCTTATACGCCATTTATAATCCAGATAATTTGGAGAAAGTACAACTTGGCTTCAAAGAGGAATTGGACCGTTATATTGCAGATGGCATAACAGATGAGGAATTTGATAATGCTGTTAATGGATGGATTCAAGGACAGACGGTTTCACGTGCAAAGGACAATGAACTTTCTTCATTGGTGAATAATAATATTTATTATTATCGAACCATGGATTTTCATAAGGACATGGAGGCCAAAATGAAATCTTTGACCAAAGAAGATGTGAACAAGGCCATTAAAAAGTACATCAAACCATTTTCAGAATGGACCATTGTAAACGGGGGTGATTTTAAATAAAAGTCTTTAAATCAATATTTTGACACCCCATTTTAAGGGGTGTTACTTTATTTGAAAATAACGCGTTAAAATTTTAGTTAATATTTAGCCAACAAAAATCTACAGATCCAAAACTGGAATACATTTACATCAGTTTTTTAATTTATTGACTGATGAAACAAGCAAAGTCAAACGGAAAGTCATCTCCTGCAAAAGCGGTTAAAACTGTTGCAAAGAAGACCACCCAAGCTACTGGTAAAAAGAAGTAACTAGGTGATTTTTGGCTCCAAGAGCCATTTACTTAAGATGCAAAAAAAACGCCCCGATGAAAATCGGGGCGTTTCTATTTTAATCCGAATTAGGATGATCTTACATCATTCCTGGCATTCCGCCACCTCCCATTGGAGGCATCGCAGGAGCATCTTCCTTAATATCGGTCAATGCACACTCGGTAGTCAAGATCATACCGGCAACAGAAGCCGCATTTTCCAATGCGATACGGGTTACTTTCTTAGGATCGATGATTCCAGCCTTAAGCATATCCACGTATTGGTCAGATTTGGCATCGTAGCCAAAGTCTTTTTTACCTTCCAACACTTTAGAGATCACTACGGAACCTTCACCACCAGCATTTTCAACGATGGTACGCAATGGAGCTTCAATAGCTTTGGCTACGATCTGAACCCCAGTGGTTTCATCCAAGGAGTCAGTGGTCAATGTTTCCAATACTTGTTTTGCTCTTACCAATGCAACACCACCACCAGCTACGATACCTTCTTCAACAGCGGCACGGGTAGCGTGTAAAGCATCGTCTACGCGGTCTTTCTTCTCTTTCATTTCCACTTCAGAAGCAGCACCAACGTAAAGAACAGCAACACCACCGGCTAATTTAGCCAAACGCTCTTGCAATTTTTCCTTATCGTAGTCAGATGTTGTAGTCTCGATCTGCGCTTTGATTTGGTTTACTCTAGCTTTGATGTCATCGGCATTTCCGTTACCGTTTACGATAGTGGTATTGTCCTTATCGATGGTTACGGTTTCAGCAGTACCCAACATGTCCAAAGAAGCATTTTCCAAAGTGAAACCTCTTTCTTCAGAGATTACAGTACCACCTGTCAAAATAGCAATGTCTTCCAACATAGCTTTTCTTCTATCACCAAATCCAGGAGCTTTAACAGCGGCAATTTTAAGTCCACCTCTCAATTTGTTCACTACCAAAGTGGCAAGGGCTTGACCTTCTACATCTTCAGCAATGATCAAAAGTGGTCTTCCTGATTGCGCTACTGGCTCAAGAATTGGAAGAATTTCTTGCAAGTTGGAGATTTTCTTGTCGAAAAGAAGAATGTAAGGGTTCTCCAAGTCAGCGATCATTTTGTCAGTATCGGTAACAAAGTAAGGAGAAAGGTATCCTCTGTCGAACTGCATACCTTCAACAACATCAACGTAAGTATCGGTACCCTTTGCTTCTTCAACAGTGATCACACCTTCTTTTCCTACTTTGGTAAAAGCGGTTGCAATTAAATCACCGATAGTTTCATCGTTGTTTGCAGAGATAGAGGCAACTTGTTTGATCTTATCAGAGTTGTTGCCTACTTCTTTGGTTTGTTTTTCCAAGTCTCCTACCAAAGCTTCAACAGCTTTGTCGATACCTCTTTTCAAATCCATGGGATTTGCACCGGCAGCAACGTTTTTAAGACCTTCTTTTACGATAGCTTGTGCCAAAACAGTTGCGGTAGTGGTACCGTCACCTGCTTGGTCGTTGGTTTTGGAAGCAACTTCCTTTACCATTTGTGCACCCATATCTTCAAGGGCGTCTTCCAATTCGATTTCTTTTGCTACAGAAACACCATCTTTGGTTACTTGAGGAGCACCAAAAGATTTGCTGATGATAACATTTCTACCTTTTGGCCCCAAGGTTACTTTTACCGCCTCGGCCAATTTGTCAACGCCACGTTTTAGTCCGTCACGTGCTTCAATATCAAACTTAATATCTTTTGCCATTTCTTTCTAGTTGATTTTTTTAATTAAACAATTGCCAAAATATCACTCTCGCGCATCATTAAATAGTCGGTGCCATCGAACTTAAGTTCGGTACCGGCATATTTTCCATAAAGCACAGTATCACCAACGGAAACCGTTAATTTTTCATCTTTGGTTCCAGGACCCACGGCCACTACAGTGCCTTTTTGTGGTTTTTCCTTAGCGTTGTCCGGGATGATGATACCGGAGGCAGTTGTGGTCTCGGCCTGAAGCGGCTCGATCAAAACCCTGTCTGCCAATGGTCTGATATTTAATTTAGCCATATTTATAATTTTTAGGTGTTTGTTTTAAAAATTCAGGAATCTAAAGGGCAGAAATTATGCCAATGCACAAAACCTGACATTCTGGAAAATAAAAATGCCAGCTTGTCATTCAAGCTGGCATTTTTTCAAGTGATGTCACTTATTTTATCCGATAGTATCTGCAGGACTTGGTGTCGTAGCAGGTACTTGTTCTGGTACTTCTTCTGGAATTGTTTCTGGGATTTCGGTATCGTTACCGTCCAACAATTTAGAGTCTGCCTGGCTGTAGTTTCCTTTTAAGGAAACATTGGAAAGCAAAATCAAAACAATCAACAAAGTGGCAAGGGTCCAAGTACTCTTGTCCAAAAAGTCGCCGGTCTTTTTTACACCGCCAACTACTTGATTACCACTTCCGCCAAAGGATGAAGATAACCCACCACCTTTAGGGTTTTGGACCATAATCACCAAAATCAACAAAAGGCACACGATAATAATCAATACCAAAAAAATTGCAAACGTGCTCATATCTTAAAACTTAATCTTTTTCTTTCTGCAGCTTCTTCACCGCCTGAATTTGGTCTGCAAAGAAACCACTTTTTTCTGGATATTTCAAACTCAATATTTTAAAAGCTTGAATGGCCTTTTTGTACTTCTTTTGCTCTAAATAAACCTTGGCCAAAGTCTCTGTCATCAACTCGTTATGATCAATTTTGGTTGACTCCTTAATGTTGATTTTTTGGTTGGATTCCTTGGGGACAATTTTGGGGTTGTTCTGAATGAATTTGTCCAAGAGCTCAAATTTTTTCTTGCGCTCCAATTCGTCCATCACATTGGTTTCAGTTTCCGGTTCTTCTTCTGTTTTATTCGTCAGTTGGAGCCATTCGGTAAACGAGTGTTTTTCCTTTTTGGTGAAAGGAATGGGTTTGCCAATGTTCAAATCGTTTTTTGTTTCCTGCTTTTCTTCCTCCGTTTCTTTGGTCTTGAACAATTTTGGATTCAAAATTTGTTCAGCATCTTTAATGTTTTGTGGCAATGCCGGTTCGTTTGATTCGAACAACATGGTTTCTGTGTTCGGATTCGGTGCAATTTCTTCCGAAACAGCATCTTGGTCTTCCAATTTGGAACCTCGTCCTGCAATGGCGTCGGCAATATTGTTTTGAATGAATTCCTTTGAGGTGATATAATCGAAAAGCACATCGCGGTCCGCAGTATGGGCTGCAGTTACTTTTAAAGCGTTATTGTATTTGTAGCTGTCCAGATTTTTGAGTCCCTTTAAATGCAATGCCCTAGCCGCCTGAAAATAGGGGTACTCTTCAATAATATCTTCCAAGTCCCTTGTTTGCTTTGGGGATAGGATGGTATTGGAATTTTGAAGAATATGTATAAAATCTGAAACGTTCATAAATGCTACCAATTACCTAAAGAGGCATTAAAAATGTCCTGCGTCAACCGTTCAAAAATTTCTTCGTGGGCCGCTGCTTGAATCGATGGCAAGGATGCTGCGGCATCAAAATCGTAAAAGAAGGAAAATCTTCGCTCAAAATCATTTTCTTCTTTTTTGGTATTGAAAAACCGAACATTGACACTCATGGTCAGTCGGTTTTGTGAGGTTCGTTGGTCGGCGGTGGCCGTCATCGGAACCACTTTGTATTCCACAATTTCCCCTTCGTAGATTAAATCTCCATTCGATCCCGTGAGCGAAAGACTGGTCAGGTTGTTGATCATATCCTGAAGGGCCAATGTAAAATCGCGATCTAATCCTGGTACAATGGTGGAACCTGGAGTCTGGTCTGCGTAATTCTGAAAAAAGTTCACCTGAAAGGTTTGTGCATCGCCAACATCGGCACCTGAAAAATTATAAGCTCCACATCCAGATAAAAAGAGGAACAAACTTAAAAGAGCAACGTTACCTTTATTAAATAATGTCATATACTTTAAATGTATTTGGCGCAAGATCAAAGATCGTATTGTTTTATTTTTCGGTACAGTGTTCGTTCGGAAATGCCCAATTCTGCAGCGGCAGCTTTACGTTTACCTTTGTTTCGCTCCAGCGATTTTTTGATCAGTTCAATTTCCTTTTCCTGTAAAGATAGGGTTTCTTCTTCTTCAATTTCTTCGGCAAAATGATAGCGATCTTCTTGAGGTTGTGGTGCCAAAGTTGAAGGGGAGGCTTCCACAATGGGTTCGGGAAGGTGCAGGAGTTTGGTAGGCACTGTTTCTTCGTGGTCTATATCTTCCTCCTCATCATCGCCATAAATTTTACGGATCAAACTTTCATTTTCTTCCTGAACTTTGGCCGAATCATTGTCTTTCAGCAACTCAAGGGTGAGCTTTTTTAAATCGTTCAGGTCACTTTTCATATCAAAAAGTACCTTGTACAAAATTTCACGCTCGTTGCTAAAATCGCTTTCTTTTTTATTGCTTTCAACTACCGCGGGCAGATTGGAACCAGTGGCATTGGGCAAATAACCGCTGAGTGTGGCTGCGGAAATGGTCCTGTTTTCTTCCAGCACCGAAATTTGCTCTGCAATGTTTCGCAATTGTCTCACGTTTCCGGGCCAACGATATCGTAATAACACCTGAATGGCCTGATCGTCCAAACGGATGGTTGGCATTTTGTATTTCTGTCCAAAATCGGAAGCAAACTTTCTAAAAAGGAGGTGAATGTCTTCCTGTCTGTCCCGAAGTGCTGGCAAACTAATCTCCACCGTGCTCAAACGATAGTACAGGTCTTCACGGAATCTTTCCTTTTTAATGGCCTCGAACATATTAATATTGGTGGCCGCTACAATCCGAACATCCGTTTTTTGAACTTGAGAGGATCCTACTTTTAAAAATTCTCCGTTTTCCAAAACGCGTAGAAGTCGAACTTGGGTGGTCAACGGAAGTTCTCCCACTTCGTCCAAAAAGATGGTTCCGCCATCGGCCACTTCAAAATAACCGCTTCGGGTTTGTGTGGCTCCGGTAAAGGCTCCTTTTTCGTGACCGAACAATTCACTGTCGATGGTGCCCTCTGGAATCGCTCCACAGTTTACCGCGATGTATTTGGCATGTTTGCGGTGTGAAAGTGAGTGTATGATTTTAGGAATGGATTCTTTTCCCACCCCACTTTCACCAGTTACCAAAACAGAAATGTCGGTCGGAGCCACTTGAATGGCTTTTTCTATCGCACGATTGAGTTTAACATCGTTGCCAATGATCTCGAATCGTTGTTTTATGGATTGAATGCTTTCCATATTTTCATTCCTGCAAAGGCAGGAATCCTATTTTTTTGAATTTCGAAAGGTTGCTGAGCGGAGTCGAAGCACCATACAAGAATTCAAAAGGTTATTAATTATTTTTAGAATATCCCACTGCTTCTCCAAGTAGGGTTGCAGAAGTGCATTCGTTGATTTTCACGTTTACAAATTCACCCACTTTGTAGTTTTCCTTTGGAAAAACCACTACGGTGTTTTGTGAATTTCTACCCATCCAGTGTGCATCGGATTTTTTGGAAGTACCCTCTATAAGTACTTCTTCCACTTTTCCAACGTGCTCTTGGGTGCGGTATAGGCTATGTTTTTGTTGAATTTCAATGATTTCCGTCAATCGTCTTTTCTTGGTCGCCTCGGGAACATCGTCTTCCATTTTTCGCTCAGCCAAGGTTCCAGGTCTTTCTGAATAGGCAAACATGAAACCGAAGTCGTATTTCACGTATTCCATCAAGCTCAGGGTATCTTGGTGATCTTCTTCGGTTTCTGTTGGGAAACCAGTGATCATATCTTGGCTAATGGCGCAATCGGGAATAATTTTTTTGATGTTGTCGATCAATTCAAAATATTCCTCTCGGGTGTGTAAGCGGTTCATCGCTTTTAAAATACGGTTGCTGCCACTTTGAACGGGCAGGTGGATGTATTTACAGATATTTTCGTATTTGGCCATGGATTCGATGACATCCAAGGTCATATCTTGAGGGTTGGAAGTGGAAAATCGAATACGCATTTTTGGTTGCGCCTCGGCCACAAGCTCCAAAAGTTTAGCAAAATTGACCGAAGTGGCTTTTTGCATGTCCGAAGCCTTATCGTAATCCTTTTTCAATCCGCCACCATACCAAAGGTAGCTGTCCACATTTTGGCCCAAAAGGGTGATTTCTTTGAAGCCTTTTTCCCAAAGATCGTTTACTTCTTCCAAAATGGATTGAGGGTCACGGCTACGTTCGCGTCCACGAGTGAAAGGCACCACACAAAAGGTGCACATATTATCGCATCCACGGGTAATGGATACAAAGGCGGAAACTCCATTGGAGTTCAGTCGAACGGGAGCTACATCCCCATAAGTTTCGTCTTTGGAAAGAATGACATTAACGGCATTTCTTCCTTCATCTATTTCTTGAATTAGGTTGGGAAGGTCTTTGTAGGCGTCGGGCCCAACAACCATATCCACAATTTTCTCCTCTTCCAAGAATTTGCTTTTCAATCGTTCCGCCATACAACCTAAAACTCCCACTTTCATGGATGGATTGGTCTTTTTTACAGCGTTGAATTTTTCCAAACGCTTACGTACAGTTTGTTCAGCTTTTTCCCGAATGGAGCAAGTGTTCACCAAAACCAAATCGGCATCGTCCAAATTTTGGGTGGTATTGAAACCTTCCTTGGCCAAAATGGAGGCCACTATTTCACTGTCGGAGAAATTCATTTGACAGCCATAGCTCTCAATATAGAGTTTACGGTTGTTTTTTGAATTGGTCTCCAAGGCCAGTGCACTTCCTTGCTGGCTTTCGTCAATTATCTTTTCTACGCTTTCTTCCTTGATCATATGTTTGCAATGGGGTGCAAAGATAGTGCTTATTCCAATTTAGTGACAATATGTCAGTGTTTTTTAATAATATATTGTTGAATCAGCTGTTAGTGTTACCTTCAAACTCAAAACCTAACCTTTATTCAAAATGAATTTCAGTAATCTTTCCGAAAGAATCAATAATAGTGCTCCTGTAGATTTCGGGAATGTTTTTAACAATTCCGTAGCGCTTTTTAAAAAAGTATGGCTTCAAGGGTTCATTACTTTATTGTTGTCCATTGTATGCGTAATACCCTTTTATCTATTGGTTTATCTGCCGATGCTAGCCATGGGTATAAGTGACCCAAATATGATTGATCAAAAGGAAATTCCTCCAATGTTGGCCCTTACAATGTCATTCATGATGCCCATTTCTATGATTGGCATGATGACTATTGGTGTTTGTTTGAATGCTGCATTTTTGCGGATTTGTAGAAAATATGATTTAAATGAAACAGGTACGGACGATTACTTTTATTACTTCAAAAAAGAATATTTGTCCAAAGCATTGGTTCTTTCTTTAATTATGGTTGGCTTGTCAATTTTAGGAGTTCTTACCTGTGGACTTGGGATAATTTATTTGATGGTGCCCATGTCTTTGTTTCCTGCATTTTTTGCCTTTGATAAAGAACTTAGCGCCCTAGAAATTGTAAAATCAGGTTTTAAGCTTGGTAATAAAAATTGGTTGATGATATTTCTTTTGGTTCTTGTTGCCAGTTTAGTGGCACAACTGGGGGTTATACTTTGTTTGGTTGGTGTCTTTTTTACCGCCATGTTTAGTAGAATTCCAACCTACTTTATATATAAAGACACCGTGGGTATTTCTATGGATGTTTAAACAATAAGATATTTTAATTGCAAAACGCCCTTTTTTAAAAGGGCGTTTTGTTATTTATAGAGGTATTCAATTATTGAGTTGAAATCATTTTGATTTGATTTTCTTCTACCTTTTCATTGATCATACCTGCTTTTTCTTTAACCAAAGTATTAAGGGCGTTGATTTCCTTGTCGAGTTCTTTAGTGACCTCCACAAAAAACTCTTGAGCCTGTTTGGTTGGTTTTTGGTCACCACGTTGCGAGTCGGCCAATAGGAAAGCAATTCGGTTGTTGATTCGGATACCAAAGTTCAAAGGATCTTGTCGACTTTGGTTTTTGGTCATGTGAATGTTGTTTTCAATCACGGAAAGCTCAGTTTCAAATTCGTCGGCCATTTTTTGAATCTCGGCATTACCCTTTGTTTTCTCTTTTAGATAGGCCAGATCCTTTTTAATGTTTCTGATATTTATAATGGCGTTATTGGCACGGGTTACTTGATCTCGAACCTTGATCAAAAAGTCAAACTGAGCTTGGTAATCGCTTTGACTCATCTCGATTCTTGGATCTTTAACAATGGAGAAGGTTTCTTCTGTAGAGCTACCGTTGACGGTAAGTCTTACTTTATAATTTCCGGGTACTGCTTTTGGCCCAACATTAGGTGAAGAGTAATATACCATTCCCTCAAATTCTTTGAAACCAGGATATCTAGTGTTCCAAACAAATCGATTTCCACCAGATTTCACTTTTAATTTTTGAGTGCTGGAGGGGTCCAATTTTATAGGTTTGGCCTTATTGGAAAAACTTTGGATTACACTTCCGTCCATTTCTAAAATATCCAATTCAACGGTATCGGAATCTTTCAGGTCCTTGATGTAATAATTGATAATAGCTCCATCAGGGTGGTTTTCTCCGACTAATTTTGTATCGGCAGCTCGCCAAGCGCGATCTTGGTGCATTCGGTAAGCCATGTCTGGCTTGTACAGATAAAAATCACTTTGGGATACTTCATCGGAAAGTTGTTGTAGCGGCGTAAGGTCATCGATCATCCAAAAGCTTCTACCGTGTGTGGCGGCGATAAGGTCGTTGTCCCTAACATGAAGATCGCGAATGGCGGTAACGGGCAAATTCAATTGGAAAGGCGTCCAATTTTCACCATCATCAAAAGAAACATACATGCCCCATTCGGTACCTGCGTATAACAATCCTTTTCTTGTTTTGTCTGAACGGATGGCTCTGGTATAATAGTTTTCTTTGATTCCGTTGGTAATCAGTTTCCAAGATTTACCGTAGTCCTCCGTCTTATATAAATAAGGCGTGTAATCCCCGAATTTGTACGAGGAAGCTGCAACATAAACAGTTCCGGGGTCAAATGGACTTGGATCTATACAATTGATCATATTTAATTTTGGAGACATGCTAGCAGGTGGTGTCACATCCTCCCAAGTGGTGCCATTATCGCGGGTAACGTGAATCATTCCATCGTCACTTCCAGTCCAAATCACTCCTTTTTCCAAAATGGATTCACTGATCACAAAAATGTTGGAGTAAAATTCAGCCCCGGTATTGTCTTGGGTGATAGGCCCACCGGAAGACATAATGGT
This sequence comes from Flagellimonas cixiensis, assembly GCF_042134615.1. Lineage (GTDB taxonomy): Bacteria > Bacteroidota > Bacteroidia > Flavobacteriales > Flavobacteriaceae > Flagellimonas > Flagellimonas cixiensis. The sequence goes on along the minus strand of NZ_CP169639.1, from coordinate 922,261 downwards.
TTCTGGAATACCACGGGTGAGGTCTGGTGAAATATTTTTCCAAGACTGACCTCCATCGGTCGATGCATGTAAATAATTGGAACCTGCATAAAGTACATTGGAATCATGTCGGCTAAACGTTACCGGGTAGTTCCAGTTGAAACGATATTTCATGATTTCCGCTCCTGAGCCAGCGGGGTTGTCGGGCCAAACGTTGGTAGAAATGGTTTGCCCAGTGGTGTGGTCCAAACGGTTCATATACCCTTTATAAGTTCCGCCATACACCAATTGATTGTTTTTTGGGTCGGGTGCCAAATGTGCACTTTCACCCCCTGCGGTGGGTTCCCAATCATCTTCGGTTATGGAACTGCCGGAGGTTCTATGCGAAATACGCAAAGCGGTATTGTCCTGCTGGGCTCCATAAATGCGATATGGGAAAATGCTGTCGGTTGCAATACGGTAAAACTGTGCGGTAGGTTGGTTGTAATAGGTGGTCCAATTGTTTCCACCATCATTTGAGATTTGGGCGCCACCATCATCGGCAATGATCATTCTTTGATTGTTGTTGGGGTCAATCCAAAGGTCGTGATGGTCTCCGTGTGGTGCATTTTTTAAGGTAAAGGTCTTTCCTCCATCGGTGGAAACCCCATAACTTACATTCATTACCCAAACCTTGTCGATGTTTTGGGTGTCCGCATAAATTCTGGAATAATACCAAGCACGTTGTCTCAAGCCACGGTTGGTATTTACTTTTTGCCAAGTTTTTCCAGCATCATCGGAACGGAAAACACCTCCCTCTTCAGCTTCGATAATGGCAAATACCCGATCGGAATCAATTGGAGAAACGGTAAGGCCTACAATACCCCAAGGAAAACCTGGCAATCCTGAATTTTCCGAAATATCGGTCCAAGTGTCACCGCCGTCGGTACTTTTAAACATTCTGCTATCGGGTCCACCGCTATCCATACGATACCCATTTCGTTTCATTTGCCAAGTGGCGGTATAAATAATACGACTGTTGTTGGGGTCCAAAATCAAATCTCCCGCACCTGCTTTATCACTGATGTAAAGAATTTTTTCCCAGTTTTTGCCACCATCAATGGAGCGAAATACGCCGCGAGTTTCGTTGGGCTTCCAGAGATTTCCAATGGCTGCTACGTAAACAATGTCTGGATTTTTAGGGTGGACGCGGATACGGGCTATGTGTTCGGAACCTTCCAGGCCAATAAATTGCCAAGTTTCACCAGCATCCAAACTTTTCCAAAGTCCGTGTCCTGATGAAACGTTGCCACGGAGGGTTTGTTCACCTTCACCCACATAAATAATGTTAGGGTCAGATTCAGCCACGGCCACGGCACCAATGGAGCCTCCGAAATAGCCATCGGATATACATTCCCAAGAACTACCGGCATCGGTTGTTTTCCAAACACCACCACCTGCGGTTCCCATATAATACAGGTTAGGGTCATCGGCTACTCCTGTTACGGTTCCGGCGCGGCCACCACGGTGGGGTCCGACCATTCGCCATTCCATTCCATTGTAAAGGCTTTGGTCGTATTGGGTTGTAGTTTTGTTTTTTTTGCGTTGCGCATGGGCGGGAAAGATACAGAGCACGGCTAGTGCCAGTATCCAAATTCGGTTGGTCATTTTAGTCGAGTTATTGAATTAGTCTTTCTAAAAATACGGAATATTTTAACCTAGTCGGTCATATGGTTTTCAATTATATAGGTTAAGGGATTTTGGACCATATTTTTTTTATTTTACTGTCAAAAGCAAGGCGTTGAATGCTTAAGTTTAAATTTTAATATACTTTTGTTACCACAAAACCCAGTGCATGCCAAAGAATTTAGTTATTGTAGAGTCTCCTGCAAAGGCGAAGACCATAGAGCGATTTCTAGGGAAAGAGTATCAAGTTGAATCGAGTTTTGGACATATTGTCGACCTTCCTTCCAAAGAACTCGGTGTAGATGTGGACAACCAATTCAAACCAAAATATACGGTAGACAAGGAGAAAAAAGCCTTGGTGAAAAAACTTAAAGATCTTGCGAACAAAGCCGAAACTATTTGGCTCGCGAGTGATGAGGACCGTGAGGGAGAAGCCATTTCTTGGCACTTGGCCGAGGAATTGGGGTTGGACAAAAGCAAGACCAAGCGTATTGTTTTTAACTCTATTACCAAATCTGCCATCCAAAAAGCAATTGAAAACCCAAGGGATATCAACTATAACTTGGTAAATGCACAACAGGCACGAAGGGTGTTGGATAGATTGGTAGGTTACGAACTCTCTCCCGTGCTATGGAAAAAAATTAAACCGGGACTTTCCGCAGGACGTGTGCAATCTGTTGCAGTTCGTTTGATCGTGGAACGTGAACGTGATATAGAAGGTTTCACACCAGAAGCTTCTTTCCGAATTAAAGCAGAATTTAAAACGGCGGACGGAAGTGTGGTTTCAGCAAAGCTGAACAAAACCTTCTCGACCCAAAAAGAAGCAGAATCCTTTTTGAAGGATAATATCGGTGCTGATTTTTCTGTGGCAGATTTGTCCAAAAAACCAGCCAAAAAATCACCTGCGCCTCCGTTTACAACATCAACCTTGCAACAGGAGGCATCCAGAAAACTTTATTTTTCGGTTAGTAGGACCATGCAGGTGGCACAACGCCTTTACGAAGCTGGTCTCATTACCTATATGAGAACGGATAGCGTTAACCTTTCCAACGAAGCGCTTGCAGCGGCCAAGGAAGCTATTGTTCAGAACTACGGGGAAGAATACAGTCAGACCAGAAACTTTACGGGTAAGACAAAAGGTGCCCAAGAAGCTCACGAAGCAATCCGACCTACGGACATGAAATTGCAAAGTCCGCAATTGGAACGTGACCAGTCGAGATTGTACGAGCTGATTTGGAAAAGGACTTTGGCCTCGCAAATGAGTGATGCCCAGTTGGAGCGTACCAATGTGAAAATTAAGGCCAGCACCCATCAAGAAGAGTTTACCGCCAATGGCGAAGTGGTTCAGTTTGATGGTTTTCTTAAAGTTTATTTGGAGGGTACAGACGACGAAGATAACATTGAAGAACAAGAAGGAATGCTTCCTGCCCTTTCGGTAGGGGAATCCTTGAACAACATATATATTTCCGCAACAGAAAGGTTTACTAGACCTCCTTACCGATTTACGGAAGCCTCCTTGGTGAAGAAATTGGAAGAATTGGGAATCGGAAGACCATCTACCTATGCGCCTACCATTTCAACGATTCAAAATAGAGGATATGTAGAAAAAGGTACGGTGGAAGGCACTGAAAGGAACTACATACAGTTGGTTCTTGAAGGTGGGAATGTTGCTGAAACCAAACTTTCGGAAATGGTGGGGTCGGATAAAGGAAAGTTGGTCCCGACCGATATTGGGATAATTGTGAACGATTTCTTGGTAACACATTTCACCCAAATTTTGGATTATAACTTTACCGCGCAGGTAGAGGAAGATTTTGATGAAATCGCTTCAGGAGATGAAGATTGGCAAAAAATGATGGAGAATTTCTATAAAGAATTTCATCCCAATGTCATCGAGGTTGAAGAAAATGCAGAACGAGCCAGCGGTGAACGAGTTTTAGGGGTTGATCCCAAAACCGGCCGTCAAGTTTCTGTGCGTTTGGGTCGATTTGGTCCAATGGTTCAGATAGGTACTGTTGACGAAGAAGAAAAGCCACTGTTTGCCAGTTTATTGCCCGATCAATCTTTGGGTACCATTACTTTTGAAGAAGCCATGACCCTTTTTGAACTTCCTAGAAAATTAGGGGAGTACGAAGGGGAAGAAGTAGAGGCCAATGTAGGTCGATTTGGTCCTTATGTGCGTTTTGGGAAGAAATTTATTTCTTTGGACAAAGGAGAGAGTGCATTTGATGTGGATATGGATCGCGCTATTGAGCTGATCAAAGCAAAACAAAAAGCCGATGCACCTATTGCTACTTACGAGGGTAAGGATGTTACCAAAGGGGTAGGCCGATTTGGTCCCTTTATTAAATGGGATGGCATGTTCATCAATGTGAACAAGAAATACGATTTTGATAATTTGTCCCAAGCAGACATCAATGAGTTGATCGAGGCCAAAAAGATTAAAGAGGCCGAAAAATTGGTTCAGGAATGGCCAGAAGAAAAAATTAGGATTGAAAAAGCCCGTTGGGGCAGACATAATATAATAAAAGGTAGGGTAAAAGTGGAGTTGACCAAAGATGTGGATGCATCCAAAGTAACTTTGGAAGAGGCGAAGGCCCTACTGGAAAAGAAAGCACCAAAGAAAAAAGCCAAAGCAAAAGCTAAGAAGTAGTATGGCATTCGATTTTCTGGTTCCCGTAAAGGACAAAGTGTTGGCTCATAACGAGCTGTTGCCGCAACAAGCCATTGGCAAAAATATTCATATGCACACCGAAAAAGACGGACTACCCGTCTTTGCACATGCCGATGTCGCCATTTTTGGCGTGCTGGAATCCAGAAATGCCTTTGAGAAAAAACCGGAAAAATTGGATGTGGATGAGGTCCGCATTCAATTGTATCGCCTTATGATGGGAAACTGGAACTCCAACATTATTGATATTGGTGATGTGGAGGAAGGGGATACGGTTGAGGATACCTACTTTGTGGTAAAGGAAATTGTGGCCGGATTGCTTGAGGAAAAAATCATTCCTATAGTAATTGGCTTGACACAGGATATTACGTTTCCCACCTATCGCGCTTTTGATCAGATCAAAAATATGGTGAATTTGGTGTCCATCGATAGCCGTTTTGATTTTGGTGAGGATGACGAACTGATCTCATCGCATTCCTATATGAGTAAGATCATTACGGACAAACCCAATAACCTTTTCAATTTTTCCAATATAGGATACCAAAGTTATTTCAATGCCCAAGAAGAGATGGACCTAATGGAACGTCTTTTTTTTGATGCCTATCGCTTGGGTGAAATCGCAAATAACATCGAATTGGCAGAACCTGTTTTGCGCAGTAGCGATATTGTTAGTTTGGATTTACGAGCAATTCGTGGTGCCGAAATGGGTGGTTCCAGAAACTTTTCACCCAACGGATTCACGGGCAGGGAGATATGTGCCATAGCCCGATATGCCGGAATAAGCGATAGGGTTTCGCTGTTTGGTATCTACGAAGGCGAAAATTCTTATCAAGCTTTTCAAATGATTGCCCAGATCATTTGGTACTTTGTGGAAGGGTTGAGTTTTAGGATAAAAGAATACCCAAGCTCTAAGAGTGAGGACTTTACAAAATTTACAGTACCTACCGATACGGAGGAGCTCATCTTCTTCAAGAGCCACGTAACGGAAAGATGGTGGGTAGAAGTGCCATCTATTTTTGCAGATCATACTAAATCAAATTCGGTGGCGTTATTACCATGCACCGAAGAGGACTATTTGGATGCTTGCAACCAGAAAATTCCAGAAAGGTGGTTCAAAGCCTACAGAAAGGGCTTAAACTAAAGAATTATTTTTTTGAGCATTAATTGTTTTTACACAATAAATTATCCAAAATACAGTTTTGAGAGTAATGAATTTGTGTTTCACAGTTTATAATCTTGAATCGAACAATTTAACCTAAAGTATGAGAAAGCTATTCTTTTCATCTCTCGCTCTTGTTTTTTTACTCACTAGTTGTGGGTCTAAATCCAGGTCAAAAGGTGAACTAGTTGGGGTCAGCGGAAAAAAGTGGCATCCAGAGAAACCCTATGGAATGGAATTGATTCCTCGAGGCGCCTTTGTAATGGGTAAAGCTGAAGAGGACCAGGCAAAAGTATTGAACGCACCTACAAGAACGGTGACGGTTCGTTCCTTTTATATGGACGACACGGAAATCACCAACAGTGAGTACCGTCAGTTTGTAGAGTGGGTAAAAGATTCCATAGTTAGAACCAGATTGGCCATTTTGGCCGATGAACTTGGGATCAGTCCAGAAGATGAAGGTATAGGAGAATATGCCTTTAAGGATACGGATACCACCGAACTTTCGGCCTATGACAAGTATATGTTGGACAACTATGCAGGTCTTGGAGCCACAGGTTACGAAGGAAGAGCGTTGAACAAGGATGTTGACCTTATTTGGGATACTTCTGAGTATCCGGATGAGTACTATTCTGAGGTAATGGATTCCCTTTATCTGTCAGAAGAAGAAAGTTATAACGGGTTGCGCTCCATAGATGTAACCAAATTAAAGTACAAGTATAGCTGGATGGATATCGAAGCTGCTGCAAGAGCGAGAGCTGGTAGCCGTAAAGATTTCATCAAGCACGAAGAATTGGAAATTTATCCAGATACGACCGTATGGATCAGGGATTTTGAATATTCCTATAATGAGCCCATGCACAACGATTATTTTTGGCACGATGCCTACAGTGATTATCCTGTAGTTGGGGTAAACTGGATGCAGGCCAAAGCTTTCTGTAACTGGAGAACCAAATTTAAGAACGATGATCAAAAGTCTCGTGGAAAACAATTTGTAAACCAATTTAGATTGCCTACCGAAGCAGAGTGGGAATACGCAGCCAGAGGTGGAATCGAAGGAGGTACCTATCCTTGGGGTGGTCCTTACGTAATTAGTGATACAGGTTGTTTTATGGCCAACTTTAAGCCCCAACGTGGAGATTATGCGGCCGATGCCGCGCTTTACACCGTGGAAGCCAAGTCTTTTGAACCCAATGAATACAACCTATATAATATGGCCGGTAATGTATCGGAATGGACGAATTCCAGTTTTGATGCAGGTGCCTATGAATATTTATCTACTATGAACCCGAACATTGGTTCACAAGACAATCAGCGCAAAGTAATTCGCGGAGGGTCTTGGAAAGATGTGGCTTACTTCCTTCAGGTGAGTACCCGTGATTACGAGTATCAAGATTCTGCAAGAAGTTACATCGGCTTTAGAACCGTTCAGGATTATATGGGAGAAGAAGATTCTGCCAACGGTAGTAGAAGCGGATTATAAAATAAATGAAAATTACACCAGAGAACATTATATAATTAACAAGTAATAGTATAGTAACCAAATACTTATTTTTTATATAACTTAATTAAAACTAGAATTATGGCACAGTCAAAATCAACAAAAAAGCTGTTTAACATGGCCTACGGGCTTGGGGCATCGGTAGTAATTATTGGTGCATTGTTCAAGATCCTTCACTGGGAGTTTGGACCACTAACTGGTGGACTTCTTCTTGCAGTTGGACTTATTACTGAAGCATTGATCTTTGCAATCTCTGCATTTGAACCTGTGGACGATGAGTACGATTGGTCTTTGGTGTACCCAGAATTGGCCGGGGGTCAACAATCAGCTTCCAAAAAACAAGACGCTAAAGATGCCCAAGATGCCGAGGGTCTTCTTTCCAAGAAATTGGATAGTCTTCTTAAAGAAGCAAAAATCGATTCTGAGCTTTTCTCCAACTTGGGTGAAAGTATTAAGAGTTTTGAAGGTGCCGCCAAGAATATCACTCCAACTACAGATGCCATTCAGCACACTAAAAAGTATTCCGAAGAATTGTCACATGCGGCAGCTCAAATGGAATCATTGAACAGCTTGTACAAAGTACAATTGGAAAGCGCTAGCAGACAAGCTTCTATCAACGAAGAAGTGGTGCAGAACGCAGGTGCATTGAAAGACCAAATGGAGTCTTTGGCCACGAACCTATCTTCTTTGAACGGAGTATACGGTGGTATGCTTACAGCCATGGGCGGTAATCGCTAATTAGAGGTTTAAATCAACAAAAAACAAACCCGAATCAAATTAATTTTAAAATCTAATTAGAAAACATGGCAGGAGGAAAACAAACACCACGTCAGAAGATGATCAACCTTATGTACTTGATCTTCATCGCGATGTTGGCCCTTAATATGAGCAAGGAAGTACTTGCAGCTTTCGGACTGATGAACGAAAAGTTGGAAACTTCCAATACAAGCATGGATTCCAATAACGCTAGCTTCTTTGCAAGCTTGGAAACCAAAGCTTCAGAAAACGAAGAAGAGTACGGTGAACTTTACGCTGATGCTCAGAAAGTAAAAGAACTTTCAGATGACTATTACAGCTATTTGGAAGGTTTGAAAAAAGAAATGACCGCAGATTTGGAAGACCCAAAAGACTATGTGGTTATGGATAAATCAGATTACTTGGACCAAAAATTCTTTCAAGGTGACAATTTAGGCCCAGAAGGAAAAAAGTTCATGGAGTATATCAACAGTTACCGTGATGGCGTGATCAATGCATTGCCAGAAGGTAAGTTCGAATCTTTGAAATCTGCCGTAAAAGCCCGTTTTGCAACTGGTGATGCAGATGGTAAAGTTGAGAAAAGAGACGGAACCCGTCAAGATTGGATCAACTACCACTACGAGGGATTCCCATTGGTGGCTTCTTTGACCAAGATGACCCAATTGCAAGCTGATATCAAAACTACTGAGCAAGAGGTGTTGAAAACCCTTTTGGAAGGTGAGTTGACAGAAGCTGTATCCTTGACGAACTTTGCAAGTGCTTTGTCCGCACCCAAAACTGCATACTACTCTGGTGAAAAGTATGATGGTAAGATCATTGTTAGCAAAACTGACAAGACTTCCACTCCAGTAAAAGCTGAATTGACATTGGACGGTAGAGCTTTGACAGAAGGTAAAGATTACGAATTGGAAGCTGGTGGTATCAAAATGTTGATCAGTGCCGGTACTCCTGGTGACCACACCATTAAAGGAACCATGACGTTTATGCAAGATGGTAATGAAGTGCCAGTAGAAGTAAACAATACATTTGCCACTATTTCAATGCCTAACGCAGCAGTTATCTCTGCAGATAAAATGAACGTAGTGTATCGTGGTGTTGCCAACCCGATGACCATTTCCATTCCAGGTATCCCTGATAACAAAGTATCTGCCTCTGCTGCTGGTTTGACCAGAAGAAGTGGAAGTCAGTACATCATGAATCCAGGTACAGGTAGAACAGTGACCATTACAGCTTCTGGTACATTGCCAGATGGTAAAGGAATCTCTACCAAATCTGAATTCCGTATCAAGGATATTCCAAGACCAGCAGGTACTGTACGTGGTGAGTCTGGTAGCGTAAAAATGCCTAAGAATAACCTTGAGATTTCCACAGTAAGCGCTATGTTGGAAGACTTCGATTTCGATTTGAACCTTGCTGTTAGCCAGTTCAAAGTGAAAGTGCCAGGTCAGCCTACAGTAGTGGTTAACGGAAACAAAATGGATGCAAGAGCCAAAGCTGCACTTAGAAGAGCAGGTAGAGGTGATGCCGTTCAAATATTCGATATCCAAGCTTACATCACAAACAACAAGAGCTACAAGTTGAAAAAAGTATCTCCAGTTGTGGTTGAGCTTACTAACTAAGAAGTATAAAAAGTATACAAGTGATCATGAATTGGAAAAACGCATTATTAATAGGATTGTTGGGTGTATTGCCCGTATCGATCATGGCCCAGGCGAATATTTTGAACGCCAAATTGCCAGAGGATATAGGTAAAAAAACCCAAGCTCAAATAGAGCAAGATGCCGATGCTCCTTTGGAATACGGTTATGTGGATGACAGGGATATCCTTTGGTCCAAAACCGTTTGGGAAATCGTGGATCTTGACGAAAGAGTTAACTTTCCCTTGTACTACCCAACCGATACCATAGGTATTGGAAAAGATAGAAGGTCTTTGTACCACGTACTGATGAAAAGCATCAGGGAAGGTAAATTGACCGAGGTGTACACGGATTCTTATTTTACCGAGAAAAGAAAGTTATCTGACCTTTCAGCTACCTTGAGTAAAGTAGATACCACAGACCTTGGGTACGAGCAATTGAACGCCGGTGAGCAAATTTCCCCTGAGTTTATTAACAAAAGGGACCTTACCGCAGCCGATATTGAAGAGTACCGCATCAAAGGAATCTGGTATTTCGATAAACGCCAAGGAGAGCTTAAATATCGCTTGTTGGGTATTGCTCCAGTGGCTCCCGATGTAAACTTCATCGACGATGAGTCCATCGACCCTGGACAGAACAAGGTAGAATTGTTCTGGGTATGGTACCCTGCGGCTAGGCAAATTTTGCACGAAGCCAAAGTGTACAATCAACGCAACTCTGCAAGGCCGATTTCCTTTGATATGTTGTTGAATGCACGTCGTTTTAACGGAGTGATCTACAAAGAGGAAAACGTTCACGAAGATCGTGAGATCAGCGATTATATTTTTGACAATTCATTGTTCCAACTCTTGGAAGCCCAAAGAATCAAAGAGGGCATAAGAGACCGAGAGCAAGATATGTGGGCTTACTAATAGGTAACTTCACAAATAATTTCCAATTCAATACAAATTACGCCGCACTTAAGTGCGGCGTTTTTTTGTGCTATAATCTTATTCAAGCCAACTGTTGCTTAATTTTGCTTCATGATAGATTATTTAGTAGTTGGTTTAGGTTTGGCAGGCATTTCTTTTTGTGAGGCATTGGAGAAAAATAGAAAAACCTATAAGGTGATTACCGACCAATCCCAACAAGCTTCCCAAGTTGCTGGCGGATTGTACAACCCGGTCATTTTAAAACGCTTTACATTGGCATGGAATGCCCAACAGCAAATAGAGCAGGCCAAGCCATTTTATAGACAGTTGGAAGATAAATTGGGAGTGCCTTTGGATTATGAACTCCCCGTACTCCGAAAATTTGCCTCAGTAGAGGAACAAAATAATTGGTTCGAAGCTGCCGACCGACCCGGATTGGACCATTTCCTTTCCACAAAAATTCATCCAAACCACAATCCGAACATTGAAGCACTTTATGGTTTTGGAGAAGTAAAATATACAGGTCGCATTGATACCGCAACTTTGGTTGGGGCCTATAAAAAATATGTGGAACAAAAAGGACTACTACATCAAGAAACCTTTCAACATGAATCTTTAAGAATTAAGCAGGACAGAGTGGTCTACCAATCTATAGAAGCGAAACAAATTGTGTTTGCCTGTGGTTTTGGGCTTAAACAAAGTCCTTATTTTGGTTATTTGCCTTTAAATGGAACCAAGGGCGAGCTTCTCATCATTAAAGCACCAGACTACAAGGAACAACATGTTATTAAATCGGGAGTGTTTACCATTCCTTTGGAAAATGATAGGTATTTGGTGGGAGCCACTTATAAATGGAAAGACAAGACCAATCTGCCGACCGAGGACTCCAAAATCGAGCTCTTGGAAAAATTAAAGTCCTTTTTAAAATGTGATTTTGAAGTTGTAGACCATGTGGCAGGCATAAGACCTACAGTGGTAGACCGCAGGCCCTTAGTGGGCAGGCATCCTGAGCGCACCAACCTTTATGTGCTTAACGGATTTGGTTCAAGAGGTGTAATGATTGCTCCCTACGCTTCCAAACAATTGTATAATTATATTGAAAACGGAACTCAGCTTGATAAAGAAATCGATATCGCAAGGTTTACCAAAAAATACTACAGGACTTAACCCTTAACGGTTTGATGCTGCTTTTTAGCGCTTGAGTCATATTTCACGAAGAAATTGATCCAAATATTACGCGACAAACGAATAATAACTGGCATAAATACAATTAAGGTACCCACAATGGCAATAAAAGTATTGATCAATGTAGTGCCGAAAATCAGAAAGGAAATCACAAAAGCAGCCACAGCAAATGCTATCCCAACCCCATAACTCACATACATGGCCCCATAAAAGAAAGAAGGCTCAATTTTGTACTTGAGATCACAATGGGAACACCGATCGTTCATTTTAAAAATTTTGGATAAAGCATACGGATTTGACTTTTCGTACATGCTCTCTTCGTGGCATCTAGGACAACTTCCTGTTAAAATACTGTACAGTTTGGTTCCTTTTTTTAACATTTGCACCAATTTTTACGTAAAAGTAAAGATTCAAGTCGTCTTCTTTTGTAATTCAAGTCACATAAAATGCTAAATGTCCATAATCTTTCTGTTGCCTTCGGGGGTGAATATTTGTTCGAGGAAATCTCGTTTCGCTTAAATGGGGGCGATAGGGTGGGCCTCATCGGAAAAAATGGTGCAGGTAAATCCACAATGCTCAAATTACTTTCTAAAGAAATGCCCTTGGACGAAGGGACCATTGCCATGGAAAAGGACATTAAAATTGGTTTTCTAAAACAGGATATCGATTTTGAACAAGGACGCACCGTTTTGGAAGAATCCTATCAAGCATTTTCAGAAATAAAGGCATTGGAGCTAAAACTGGATGAAATCAACACAGGTTTGGCGGAGCGTACCGATTACGAAAGTGAAGGTTACCATAAATTAATGGTAGATCTTAACGACGTGACTCATCGATATGAGATTTTGGGAGGCTATAACTACCAAGGGGATACGGAAAAAGTATTGTTGGGACTGGGTTTTAAACGAGAGGATTTCAATAAACTCACCGATACCTTCTCTGGTGGTTGGCGAATGCGAATCGAATTGGCCAAACTTCTACTTCAAAACAACGATGTTTTGTTGCTGGATGAGCCTACCAACCACTTGGATATCGAATCCATTATTTGGTTGGAGCAGTTTCTGAACAACTATTCAGGAGCTGTGGTGATTGTATCCCACGATAAAATGTTTTTGGACAATGTGACCAACCGTACTATAGAAATTTCATTGGGTAGAATATATGATTACAATAAACCCTACACCAAGTTTTTGGCGCACAGAAAAGAAATCATGGAGCAGCAGCTCAGTGCCCAAAAAAACCAAGAAAAGCAAATTCAACAGACCGAACGATTAATTGAAAAGTTTCGTGCGAAATCCAGTAAGGCCTCTATGGCGCAGTCATTGATTAAAAAATTGGATAAAATGGACCGCATTGAGGTGGATGAAGAAGACAACAGCGTTATGAATGTGCGTTTTCCTGTCTCTGTGAATCCAGGGAAAGTTATTGCCGAATTGGATGGCGTTTCAAAAAGTTACGGCCCCAAAAAAGTATTGGAACAAATTGATTTATTGGTAGAACGTGGCAGTAAGACTGCCTTTGTGGGGCAAAATGGTCAAGGTAAAACCACTTTGGCCAAAATAATGGTCGGGGAGTTGGAGCACCAAGGCCATTTAAAGATGGGTCACAATGTTCAATTGGGATATTTTGCACAGAACCAAGCAGAATATTTGGATGGAGACAAAACCATTCTCGATACCATGATCGATGCCGCCAATGAGCAGAACCGAAGTAAGGTAAGGGATATTTTAGGCTCTTTTTTGTTCCGTGGTGATGAGGTTGATAAATATGTGAAGGTGCTTTCTGGTGGGGAACGAAATCGATTGGCCTTGGCCAAAATGCTGCTACAGCCCTTTAATGTGTTGGTAATGGATGAGCCTACGAACCACTTGGACATTAAATCCAAGAATGTGTTGAAACAATCGTTACAAAGTTTTGAAGGCACCTTGATTTTGGTTTCTCACGATAGGGACTTTTTGCAAGGTCTAACAGACAGAGTTTACGAATTTAAGGACGGTAGTATCAAGGAGTATTTGGGTGATATTGATTTTTATCTGGAGCAACGTCAGGTAGAGGACTTCCGCAGTGTTGAAAAGGGTGAGAAAAAGAAAGAAGAAAAGGCAATCGAGAAACCCAAGGAAAACGACTATCAAACCCAAAAGAAATTAAAGTCATTAAAAAATAAATTGAGCGGAGTGGAAAAACGCATTTCCCAACTGGAAAAGGAGATTGCTGAAATCGACCATGAACTGCTGTTGGACTACGACGCCACCATCGCCAAAAGAGGTTTTTTCGATGGTTATCAGAAAAAGAAAAAGGAATTGGAATCCCTAATGGGTGACTGGGAAAACATCTCGCATGAGCTAGAATCATTGGGCTAAATCCTTTTCCTACATTTCTGACCACTCTTTTTAACTGGTTCACAACATTTTCGGGCATGTTCGTCGATAATATTTGTGGGATTTTCTTACTTATTGTTACTTTGTAAGTAAATTCTTTACAAGGAAATAAGTATTTCATGAATCGATTGGTAATCTTTCTTATGTGCTTGGTGATGTCTTTTGGCGCTTTAGCTGCCAATGGCCAAATAACTCGTTTGGAAAAACAGGTGTTGGTAGACCTTTACGAAAGTACCAATGGTGAGCAATGGAAGGTAAAATGGGATTTAAATGCACCCGTTGAAACTTGGAATGGAGTTCAGTTAAAAGATGGGCATGTTGTAGGAATTTCTCTTTTTATGAACAACCTTGATGGTGTGTTGCCAGAAAGTATCGGAAAACTAAAACATCTTACAGAACTTAATTTAGCCTTCAATAATATTACAGGCATATTGCCCAAGGATATTGTGAAGCTGGAAAATATAAAAGTGCTTCGATTGGAGATGAACCGCATCAAAGGAGCCTTGCCAACAGAAGTTGGTCAAATGAGAAAACTGGAAATATTTTCAATGTTCAATAACTTTCTCACCGGACCGATTCCCGAAGGTTTTGGTACCCTAGTCAATTTGAAGGAACTCAATTTGTCCAGTAATAATTTGAGGGGTATTATCCCTAAATCTATAGGTAATTTGACAAAGTTGCAGGCTCTCGGACTTTTCGAGAATAATTTGGAAGGCGAGATTCCTGCGGAAATTGGAAAATTGGGAGCACTTAAAGAGTTGGTCTTGGCCAATAACCAATTAGGCGGAGAAATTCCTCAAGAATTCGGACAATTGGCAAGTCTGCAAATACTTCAATTACAAAATAATCAATTCAATTCGTTTACGGGATTAAAGCTTATGAATACGAAAGAACTCTTGGTATTCGACTCTGATGACAAGTCCTTAAATCCTAAGTTTAACAATATTCAATTTGAACGTACCCGAATGGCTGACACCAAGTTCGAGGACGACGAAAACGATTAGTAGTAGTTAGTTATCAATTTAGTTTGTCTGGTTTGGGGGTGCCGTTTAGGGGCCCCTTTTTGTATTTGACCATATTAAAAAAGGATTTTAGGAAATATTTAACCAATCTAAAATTTGTACGAAATAGATTTGCACCATCATTAATTAACTAAACCAATGCGAAAACTAATCATATCGGCACTTGTTGGTGGTGTCATAATATTTGTTTCCCTCTATTTTGCAGGTTTAATTGCGGGAAGTAAGGATACAAGAAGGCCTCCGGCCCAAAAAGTCGTCAAAACCGTTTTTGTTGACACGGTATCCAATGGTACTATTCCAATTGTTGTGCCCGCCAATGGAAATTTAAATGCCAAAAAACGTGTAGAACTATATTCGGAAGTTCAAGGGGTTTTTAGGGCAGGAAGTAAATTATTCAGAGCCGGTCAGGAATACAGAGCAGGGCAAACCCTAATTCGCATTGACGAGAACGAATACTACGCATCCGTACAAGCCGCAAAAAGTAATCTTTACAATTTGTTGACCTCCATTATGGCGGATTTGCGATTGGATTACCCAGAGATTTATCCCAAATGGCAGGCCTATCTAAACGGTTTCGATTTGGAAAAAACCACTCCCATACTGCCTAAGATGGATACAGAGAAGGAAAAGTTCTTTATTTCTGGAAGAGGAGTGATCTCTGATTATTACAATGTAAAGAATTTGGAACAACGACTTTCCAAACACACCATAACCGCACCGTTTGATGGAGTATTGGCCGAAGCTTTGGTCACCGAAGGAACTTTGATTCGCTCCGGTCAAAAGTTGGGTGAATTTATCAATACTGGAGTTTATGAGCTCGAAGTATCGGTGAGCAAAACCTATGGGGATGTTTTAAGGGTTGGAAGAAAAGTGGAATTGTCCAATTTGGATGGAACACAATCCTATACTGGCGAAGTAATTCGTGTGAACGGAAGAGTGGATCAAGCTTCACAAACCATCACCGTTTTTATTGAGGTTAGTGGAGATAATCTAAAGGAAGGTCAATATCTCGAAGCCAAACTAGAGGCTCGCGAAGAAACCGACGCCATCGAAATCAATAGATCTCTATTGTTGGAAAACAACCAAATTTTTGTGGTGAAGGATTCCATATTAGATCTAATGGATGTGAACCCTGTTTATTTTACGGATAAAACAGTAGTGCTTAAAAATGTACCTGATGGCGAAGTGATCGTATCCCGACCAATGACAGGTGCTTATGCAGGCATGTTAGTGAAAATTTACGACGAAAGTAAATCCTAAAAAAACACAGCCGTGAGAAAACTTATCGCGTATTTTATTAAATACCACATGGCAGTTAATGTCTTTATATTGGCATTTCTTGTCTTTGGTGTTGTGGGCATGCTTTCGCTCAAGTCCTCGTTCTTTCCATTGAACGAAGCCCGAAATATTTCAATCACCATTACCTACCCAGGTGCTTCTCCCCAAGAAATTGAAGAAGGTATTGTGCTTAAAATTGAGGACAATCTAAAAGGTTTGCAAGGGGTTGAAAGGGTAACTTCCACATCAAGGGAAAATAGCGGGACCATTAACGTTGAGATTGAAAAAGATCGTGACGTTGATTTTATGCTTCTCGAAGTGAAAAATGCCGTGGACAGAGTGCCCACCTTCCCAACGGGTATGGAGCCTTTGGTGGTCGCAAAACAAGAACCGGTTCGACCTACCATAAGTTTTGCGGTGAGCGGGAAAGATATCCCGTTGGCGACCCTAAAACAGATTGGCAGACAAATTGAAAATGACCTGCGTGCCATTGATGGGATTTCCCAAATCCAAGTGGCGGGTTACCCCAATGAAGAAATTGAGATTGCCGTAGATGAAGACAGGTTATTGGCCTATAACCTCACATTTAATGAAGTGGCCAGTGCCGTTGCCAACGCCAATATTTTGGTGACCGGGGGAAACATTAAAACCGTTACCGAAGAATATCTGATTCGTGCGAACAACCGTTCCTATTACGGGGACGAACTTTCCAATATTGTGGTTCGAGGCGATTCTGACGGTCGTGCCGTTAGATTGAAAGATGTTGCCACCATCAGGGACCGATTCTCAGAAACTCCAAACGCCTCTTATTTTAATGATGAGTTGGCCGTAAATATTACCATTACCAGTACCAATACCGAAGATTTGTTGGGTTCGGCCGAAAAGGTAAAAGAATACATTACCGATTTTAATGAACGATACACCAATGTGCAATTGGATATCATAGATGACCGTTCCATCACCCTTAACCAAAGAACCGAATTGCTTACCGAGAACGCAATTGTAGGTATGATTCTGGTTTTGATATTCCTTTCACTTTTCTTGAACACAAGATTGGCATTTTGGGTGGCCTTTGGATTGCCCATAGCATTCTTGGGAATGTTCATTTTTGCTCCTATGTTCAATGTGACCATAAACGTGTTGTCCTTGTTTGGGATGATCATTGTTATCGGTATATTGGTGGATGATGGAATTGTGATTGCGGAAAACATCTATCAACATTATGAAGATGGTAAATCGCCCGTTAGAGCCGCGCTAGATGGAACCATGGAAGTAATTCCACCGATTCTTTCCGCTATTATCACCACAATTTTGGCTTTTTCCATATTCCTTCATTTGGATAGTAGGATTGGAGAGTTCTTTGGTGAAGTATCTGTAATTGTAATATTGACCTTAGTGGTCTCCTTGGTGGAAGCCCTGATTATTTTGCCAGCTCACTTGGCGCATTCAAAGGCATTACATCCGCAAGACAACAAACCAAAGACGGGTATCGCCAGTGTATTTGCCAAATTGAGGGTAATCAACAAAATGGGGGATAATATCATGAACTTTATGAGGGATAAGTGGTATAGCCCTGCCTTGAATTTCACCCTGAAGTATAAGGTCTTAACATTTTCCCTATTCTTTATGGCCTTGGTCTTGACCTTAGGCTCCATTGGTGGGGGAATTGTGAGAACCTCCTTCTTTCCGAGGGTCGCAAGTGACCAAGTATCCATTGAATTGACAATGCCAAATGGTACCAACGAAAAAGTGACGGATTCCATAATCAGTCTAATCCAAGATAAAGCAAGAATTGTGAACCAAGAGCTTACCGATAAATACCTTCAGGGTATGGATAAAATGCTCTTTGTAAATATGATCAAAAATTTAGGGCCAGGTTCCTCATCAGCTAGATTGCAGATCAACCTTCTGCCGGGTGAAGAACGTCCAGATGGAATTCGTTCCGATATGGTAACCACTCGATTAAGAGAGTTGGTGGGGCCGGTAATTGGGGTGGAAAGTTTGATTTATGGTTCTGGAGGCAACTTTGGAGGTAGTCCTGTATCCGTTTCACTTTTGGGCAATAATATTGCAGAGCTAAAAGCGGCCAAAGAAGAAGTGAAGCAAGCCATGTTGAGTAACTCCAACCTTAAGGATGTTACCGATAATGACCCAGCGGGAATCAAAGAAATCCGTTTGCAGCTCAAAGAGAATGCCTATTTGTTAGGTTTGGACCTACGTACCGTAATGAATCAGGTAAGATCGGGATTCTTTGGGGCACAGGCACAACGTTTTCAAAGAGGTCAAGATGAAATCCGGGTTTGGGTTCGTTACGATCGTGAAAATAGATCGTCCATTTCCGATTTGGATGAAATGAGGATTTTGGCCCCTAGTGGGGACAGAATCCCACTTAAGGAAATTGCAACTTATACCATTGAAAGAGGGGATGTGGCCATCAACCACTTGGAAGGAAGAAGGGAAATTCAAATATCTGCTGATTTAACAGACCCAGAAACAACCAGTGGAACCGATGCCATGGCTTGGATAAGAACAGAGGTAATGCCCGAAATCACCTCTAAATATCCATCCATTTCGCCTTCCTACGAAGGACAAAACAGGGAGGCCAATAAATTGTTCGGTTCCCTTGGCTTTGTTGGTCCAGTAGTATTGTTCTTAATTTTCATCACCATCGCATTTACTTTCAGAAGTTTCAGTCAACCTTTATTGTTGATTTTGATGGTGCCTTTTAGTTTAACAGCAGTAGCTTGGGGACATTGGATCCATGGATTCCCCATCAATATTCTGTCCATGCTGGGTATTATTGCCTTGATTGGGATTATGGTGAACGATGGTTTGGTGCTCATTGGAAAGTTCAACATCAACCTACGTGCAGGAATGACGTTTAACGACGCTCTTTATGAAGCAGGACGTTCTCGTTTTAGGGCCATCTTCCTTACCTCGGTAACCACCATTGCAGGTTTGGCACCACTGTTATTGGAAAAAAGCCGTCAAGCTCAGTTTTTAAAACCAATGGCCATTTCCATTGCCTACGGTATTGGTTTTGCGACGATATTGACCCTTTTAATGTTGCCTTTGTTCCTTTCCTTTGGAAATGCCATCAAAGTAGCTGCAAAGCGCTTGTGGACCGGTGACAAGGTATCTGCTGAAGAAGTAGAAAGAGCCATTCGTGAAATGCATGAAGAAGAAGAAATGGACGAAGATCATTTTCATGGTATCAATGGAACCAGTTACCAAAATGACACAGAACAAGACGACCACGAAACTTCAAAAGTTGTAGAGGAGACCGCATAATGAAAAACACTTTTTATACTACAATCCTAGTTTTTATGTTGGTAGGTCAGTGGGCTTTTGCCCAAGACCAAATACTTACAAAACAGGAGGCCATTAATATGGTTTTGGAGAACAACTTGGGAATTCAAGTTGCCAAAAATTCCCAATTAATTGACGAAAACAATGCCGGAATATTAAACTCAGGTTATTTGCCCACTTTAAGTGGGGTTGCTGGTGGGACCATTGATAAGCAAAACTCTGAAGGGGTTTTGGCCAATGGGGATACCAGAACGGCCGAAGGAGCCGAAACCAGAAGGTACAATGCTTCCGTGAGCCTTAATTATACCTTGTTTGATGGATTGGGACGGTATTATGATTATAAGAGTTTTAAAGAACGCTCCCAACAATCCGAATTGGAAGTGAGGCAAACTATCGAAACCACCATACTCCAATTATTTTCGGTGTATTATGAAGCTGCTCGTTTAACCGAACAGACGAATACCTTGGAACAGGCCTTGGAAATTTCCAAAGACCGATTGAAACGGGCAAAATACCAATTTGAGTTTGGACAAAATACAGGTCTGGATGTATTGAATGCCGAGGTGGATATCAATACGGATAGTATCAATTTGTTGAACTCCAGGCAATTGTTGCGAAACACCTTGAGGGATTTAAACCTTATCCTGAACAGGGAACTAGCTACACAATTTGAGGCCGATACCACAGTGAATTTTGTGCCCGGCTTGGAAATGGAAAATATGCGCCTGGAAGCCAAGGAGAACAACGTAAGAATGCAGATCGTAGAGAAAGACATCAATATAAGCAACTACAACTTTAAAGCCAGTAAAAGCGGCTATTTGCCTACTATTGGCCTAACCGGAACTTACGGTTGGAATGAATCGACAAACAATAGCCCTTTGGCGTTCGCGCTTCAAAATACTTCTACGGGGGTTACAGGAGCGGTAAATTTAAGCTGGAACTTATTTGACGGTGGTAGAACCATCACCACCGTAAAGAATGCCAAAATATCTTATGCCAACCAAGAGCTGGCCAAGAAACAAATTGAACTGGAAGTTGAGCGTGATATTAGAAATGCTTGGGACAGTTATACCAATGCTCTGTATGTATTGGAAGTACAGGAAAAGAACCTTCAGACCAATCTGAATAACTTTAACCGTACCGATGAGCGTTATAAATTGGGGCAGGTGACCTCCATTGAGTTCAGGCAGGCACAGTTGAATTTATTGAACGCCGTATTGGCCAAAAGCCAAGCCAAATACAATGCGAAAATTGCAGAGCTTCAAATGTTACAAATTAGTGGACAATTACTCAATGTAGAATTTTAGGCCATGTATGAACATTTGTTCCAATGTCCGTATTGTTGGGAGGAAATCTCTTTTTTATTGGATTCCTCGGTACACCAACAAACCTATGTTGAGGACTGTGAAGTCTGTTGTAACCCAATTGAGGTGACCGCCCAATTCGAAAACGATCAACTTACTTTATTTGAAGTGAACGAATTGGGACAGTGATCTATTGGTAAACCCGCATGTAGTCAATTTCAAAGGTGTCCTCGGTAAAAGAATCGGGTACTTCACCCCCCAAATTACCTCCAATAGCCAAATTTAAAATAAGGTAATGGTCATGGTTATAGGGTTTGTCCTTGGAATTAGGCAACTCGTAAACCAACTTACCATCCACAAAGGTTTTAATGGAATCAGTAGTCCACTCCATGGCAAAAACATGAAAACCATCCGCGCTTTTGGGAAGGGTAAGCGTCCCGCCCTCATTTTTATATTCTTTGGAATTTAAATCCCCCCAATGAAAATGGGAAATAGTACTGTTTTTGTCCCACCCTGTTTGTTCCAAAATATCGATTTCCCCACAAAGTGGCCATCCCACACTCCCAAATTGATCTCCAAAATAATTCCCCGTTTCATTTACATCTACCCCCAAAGTCCAAATGGCAGGCCAAGTGCCTTCGGAAGAGGGCAATTTGGCTCGAACTTCCACTTTACCGTAAGTAAACTTAAACTTTGAATTCAATCTTGCCGATGTATAATTCTTGTTTGAATTTTGTGTGGTGTAGCCTTCTTTAAAGGCTGTTATTTTTAATGTGCCATCACCAACAGAGGAATTTTCTAAGCGGTCGGTATAATGTTGTAACTCATCGTTGTACCAGCCGCCATTGTTTGGTGCAAAAGTTTGATGGTGCCATTTTTTGGCATCGGGTTTTCCCTCGTATTCAAATTCATCGGAAAAAACCAACGTATTGAATTCTGAAGATACAGGTTTTATTTCTTTAATAACCAAAACTTGGGACATATAGCATCCTACAAAAACGAAAAATAAGATAATAGCTCTCAAAATGTTGCCTTAAAAGTTTATTGAAAGCTACTAAAGTTTTTTTACTTTTTGTGGGGTATCTTCAAGGAGTTACGGAAGAGGGTTGGTTGTTTTTTGGACCTTGAGTTTTTGCATGCGTAAAATAGCGAAGCCAATGCTTGCGCCTGTAAAGGCCAAAATGGAACCCACAACACTGGCATAGGTAACCTCTAAACCAAAGACCATAGGAAGCCCGCCCAAATAGGCACCCGTAGCATTTCCCATATTAAATGCACTCTGATTCATGGAAGAACCCAATTTTTCGGCCCCTTTTGCAGCTTTAATAATGGCAATTTGAATGGGTGCAGTAACCGAGAAAGTAATCACTCCTACAATAAAACTGATTACAAAAACAGCAATATCGCTACTGGCGAAAAGCGCGTTGCACAACAAAATGGCGGTCATGCTCAACAAGCTAATGATCACGGATTTTACAGGAGAAAATAGTTCAACCATGCGAGCTCCGAGAAAATTCCCTACGAACATGCCAACCCCGGCCACGATCATAACATAACCCACATTGGCTTCCGGAAGTTGGGTCACATTGATCACTAATGGTGCAATATAGCTGTACCAGGCAAAAAATCCACCGGTGCCAATGGTTGTTAAGGCGATCAAGGCCCATAATTTTTTATTTTTCAATCCTTGGGTGGCACTTTGGGTCACATCCGTGCCGGTTTCTTCCAGCGATTGTACGGGCATCCAAAAGTAAAGGCTTGAGAGGGTGGCAATTCCAGCAATTCCCACTAATAGAAAAGAATACATCCAATGAAATTCTTGTCCGATATAGGTGCCTAAAGGCACCCCGATCATATTTGCCACGGTTAAACCTGAAAACATAACGGCCATGGCTTGTGCGGCCTTACCGGGTTTGGCCAAGTAGCCTGAAACCACTGCGCCAATACCAAAAAATGCCCCATGTGGCATTCCCGATAAAAATCGGAAAAGCATCATGGTCCAATAATTTCCAGAAAAGGAAGACAGTGTGTTGAACACCGTAAACCAAAGCATTAAAAACAACAAGGTTTTTTTGGGGGGTAACCTGTGTGTTATCCTTGCCATTACTGGAGCTCCAATTACCACGCCCAACGCATAAATGGCAATAAAGTGACCTGCTTTGGGAATGGAAATATCCATGCTTTCGGCAATGTTGGGCAAGATTCCCATGATCACGAACTCGGTGAGCCCAATGCCAAAACCACCTATGGCTAGTGATAAAAGTGCTTTTTTATTGGTTGATTTTGTGTTGTTTTCCAAGTTGAAGGAATTAAACGACAAAGGTAAGTCGTAACCCTCGGAATAATTGCAATGATATTAGCTTAATTCTATTTTGTATTACCTGTGAAATAAAACAGCCTTGATGGTTGGACTAATTCAAATACCTTCAAAAATGAAACAACTAATTCTGAAAAGATGGTAAACGCTCAAGGCTGTTTTGAAGACTACTTCTACTGCACAACCAAAGTATGTTTAAATGATTGATATTCGGTAAAACCTTGTCCGTTAGTACTTTTCCCGACCTATAAGAACCATTTTTAAGATAAAATAAAAGAGGCCCGTTCAATTGAACGGGCCTCATAACCAACCTAACTAATGTGTTTAATTGATACAAGGTGAAGGATTGGGTCCAAATTCTCCCAAAATCTCACCATCTGGTGTTTCAATAGTATACACATGTTCTTCTTCAAATGCTCCACTGGTATAAGAGATGACCAGTTCGCTGGTGCCTTCGGGAACCACAACTTCAAATGTGGCTTCCGAGCCTGCGGCAAAAGTATAATTGGTAGCAACCCCATCAATTTCGAAGGTGACAAATGCTCCATCCCAACCATCGCCATATAAATCTTGCATTTCTATGATCCAAGTTCCAGGAATTGTTACTCCGGACATGGGTGAACACTTCACTAAAACCACAAAATTAAAGGCTTGAAGCTGTTCTGGCTGTCCTGTAACATTTGCACTAAAATTATCGACGGTAACCACGGTGCCGTTATCGCCAGTTGCTGTTCCTAAAAACCGTATAAAATCCCCTCCGGAAATGTCATCCACAGTTAAGCCCAATTGACTTGCGATTTCGGTGTACGGAATTGAAATATCACTTGGAAAATCAGTGATTGTAGTTAAGGCAATGGTGTCTGTGGAAACACCGCCCAATTCCATGGTTACGCTCAAATCCCAAGATGCCACATTGTTGCTTGGCGCACTAACCGTACCCGATAAAGAGGCATTGGCCAGTTCTCCTTTTGGAACAATGGTTTGATCTAGATTGATTCGCACATAAGGTGCCGCAGAGTTTTCCAGTTCAAACACATTGAGTGGATTTTTATCGTCGTCTTCACAGGCTGCCATGAACAATACCATGAGAAAAAGACCGAATATATATTTATAAGTACTTTTCATTTGTTTTGTATTTAGGTATTAAATCAATTCACGAATCCTTCAGGATTGGTGTCCCAAAACACTGGAGTGTCAGGGGCACTTTTCTGAACAATGTTCGTATTACTATCGGCAGCGGTTTGTGAATACCACATAGATCTTAAGAAAGTTCCAGGGTCAGATACGGCAAATGCAGGTGTAAGATTATCGGGCTGCCCTGTTCTTCTGTAGGTATTGTACGCCTCGATTCCGTTGCACCAAAGGGCAATAAAATATTGCTCAGCTATAATTCTCATTTTATCGGTATCGTTACCTGAATCGTAATTGGTCAAAATTTCTGCGATGTGATTGTCAATGGCTGTTGCGGTTGGAACAAATCCTGATCCACTGGCCAATGAAGCGCCAAAGTTGACCACAGTACCTATGGATTGCCTGATTCCCATTTCCAAATAGTCACGAGCACTTCCGGTTGTATTTAAGGTCAATGAAGCTTCGGCCAACATAAAGTAGGTGAATGAAGACATCATGATGGGAGAGATACCTGCTCCGGCCAAACCTTCGCTAACTGCCCCTGACCCAGAAACATTTCTAAAGGAATCGTCATCAAAAGGACCCCCAACAGGGTAAGTTCCATGTAATGTTCTAAAGGCATCATCTGGTGGAATACCATCATCATCCAAGTGGTTTCTACCCCAATAACCATCCAAACCATTGATGGCAGGAACAGTACAATAAGGTTGACTGGGGTCCCACCAAGAAGGTAGGGAAACTTCGGTGACACATTCTTTGGTAATTACATCAGCACCAGAAAAATCCGATTGCTGTCGGTAGAAATAATACCGAATTCTTGGATCGGGATCATTATATTGATTGGCCATCAAATCCATATAGTAGTTGCTGGTATAAAAGTCTGAACTTGGTCCAGCACCATCATAATTGGCATCAAAATAAGGGTGTCTACTATCTGGTGAGGCATTGTTGGTCCCCCACTGAAAGAAGAAATCGTCTGCTGGATCTGTAATTAATTGTCCACTATTGATCAACTCATTGATTCGCGTTGTACTGATGGCAGGTCCAAACCCGTCCGCATTGGCAATACGGGTTTGAAGATAAAGCTTCAAACGCATGGTGTTGGCCAGCTTTCTCCATTTGCTTTCATCTCCATCGTAAAATAGATCATTGGATGGCAAAACGGTCTCATCTTTGTTTAGATTGGCAATCGCATCCACCAACAATTGGTCTGCTGCCAGATAAATGCTCGCGCCAGAATCAACTACGGGATTTAAAATGCCTTCGCCCCCTTTGGCAGCTTCGCTATAAGGTACATCTCCAAAGAAGTCTACCATGGTCATCATAATATAAGCTTCCAAAATCTGCCCAATGGCTATATGGGTGTATTGCCCAGCTTCTTCGGCCAATGGGTTCATGGTTCTTATATCAATTAATGCTCTGGCATAAACGTTGTCCCATACCCTATCAAAATCCGTAGGGTCATAATTTTCTCGGTATGTCGGTCCAAATCCGTGTTGGATTCGAACAGGTTCCATTCCAAACTGACTTAGCCCGTTTTCAGCCCTGCCTTCTTCGCCAGAGTGAATTTGGGCCGTCATCAATTGTATTTGGTTTAAAAAGAAATCGACACTTGCCTGCGACGGATTCAGTGCATTTGGACTCTCCACCACATCCAAGGAAGTGGTCTCACAGCCCAACATGATTGTTAGCGCAGCGATTAAGAGACTTAGTATCTTAGATATTTTTTTCATAATATTATTTTTAATTCTTGTTAGCTGCTGTTAAAATGATGCTCTCACAGTTAATCCATATCTTCTTGTGGATGGTCCGGTAAAAAAGTCGATTCCTTGACCGTTACCTACCCCTGTACTGGAGGAGTTGGTGTCGTATCGAACATCGTCTGGGAAGTTGACGGCCTTGAACCAGAGGTTGGAACCGGAAAGGGTAAAGGAGAGGCTGCCAAATGGGGTTCTTTCCAACATTTTTGATGGAAGAGAGTATCCCAATGAAGCTTCTTGCAACCGAATGGTAGATCCATCAAACACATTTATTTCGTTGATGCCTCCTCCAAAAAAGGTGTTAAAACCAAATTCTGTTGAGGTAATGGCCACATTGTTGGGTGTGCCATCGGCAAAAACTCCGGGAAGTATGTAGTTGGCTTCTCTGTGAAGCGGATCATCAGCATCTACAACACCTCTACCTATTAAACCAGCAGTGGTAACCGAATAAACATCACCACCATGGCGGTATTGTAAATTGGCCGATAGAGTGAAATTCTTGAACGAAATGGTAGGTATTAGCGCCGTGGTCCAATCTGGGTTTGGATCCCCTATTTCTGAAATATTATTGTTCACCAAATATCTACCATTGCTTCCTACAATATTATTACCGTTATCGTCTTTTAGGATGGTTGTTCCCAAGAACACACCAAATGGTCTGCCTTCCACCGCGTAGTTGGCGGCTTCCCCGGCGACCCCGAAGGTCAATAGAATGTTGTTTGTTCCTTCGGCTAGATCAGTTACGGTAGTTTCGGTTGTGGTAAAGTTACCAGCGATGTTAAATCCTAATCCTGATTCGCTTTCACGGAAAATGTCCAAATCATAATCTACTTCTACACCTTTGGTCTCTACTTCTCCAATATTTACAAAAGTGGAACGGAAACCTGTAGAACTGTCCAAAGTTCTGTTGGTGATCAAGTCTGTAGTTGATTTTTGGAAAACACTTACATTCAAATTAAGGCTGTTGAACAAACGGGTATCCAAACCAATTTCCAATTCTTGAACCTTTTCTGGCTGAAGGTCACGGTTACCCAATACATCGGAAACCGTATTTCCTGAAACCACAGTTCCGTCGGTGTCCACAAAAGTTCTAGCTCCCAGTGTCAAAACATCTCTTGTATTGAATGGAGTTGGGAAACCCGCGGATGAACCATAACCCACTCGAAGTTTGGCGTAGTTAAGGAAGTTTCCCTGTAATGCGGGAATAGCTGTTGTTGGAATAAATGATAAACTGGCTCCTGGATAAAACAATGAGTTGTTGTCTGTTTCCAAGGTGGAGGACCAGTCATTTCGTCCAACTACATTCAAGTATACCATGTCTTTATAGGAAAGTGTGGCGTCCAAATAAATACCCACAAGGTTTTCCTCGAAATTTTGGTTCAATGCAGTACCAGAAAATGAGTTTACGGATGATGGGGTGGTAAAGTTGAAATGCTCCAACACTCCAAAAACCAATTGCCCTTGACTTTCAATACCGTCCTGTGCATAGGTGTCTCTACGGCTGTTGGCCCCTAAAGTAGCTTGAAGGTTCAGGTCATCTGTCAATGCTTTTTCGGCACTTAGAATCAAATCGTGGTTCCAAATGGAATTTCTTACGGAAGTGGTTCTCAAGATTCCCAAGGTCGGGCCATCTACACCTCCACGGTTTTGACCATAGGAATTTAACTCGGTATAGGTATCCAAACCAACTCTATAGGTTAAATTCATCCAATCGTTTATTGCATAACTCATGGAGAGGTTACCGGTAAAACGGTCTGTTTCCTGTGATGTTTTTGAGTTGGCTACTGTCCAATATGGGTTTTGTATATCGTTACCAGAACGGTAGTACAAACTTCTACCATCTGCGGCTTGGAAAGGGATATTGGTGAGGTCAACACTTCGCGGGGTGTACAGTACATCCCCAAAAATGGCCGAACCATTAAATGCTGCTCCACTTCCTGTACTTACCGCGTTGGGCGGCGATTTGTATCCTGTTCTAGCAAAATTGAAAACACCTGAGACGGTAAAATTGTTGGAAAGTCGGGCATTACCACCTAAACTAAAGTTGTTACGGGTCAGTTTGTTGCCAGGGGTTACACCTATATCTTCATTACGACCGTAATTGGCATTGAAATTTATTTTTTCTGAACCGCCACGAACATTTACAGAAGTACTGTACACATATCCTGTTCTAAAAAATTCTTCAACCCCATTATAAGGTACATAAGGATATTCATCGTCCAATAAGTCTTCGTAACCCGCAATAAGTGTTGGGTCTGCTATGTAATTGAAAGGGTGTTGTAGAATGGCCTCGCCATTGGGACCAGTTCTAATAAATTGACCGGCTTGGGCCACTCCATCATCATCTGTACGGTCAAAGCGAGGACCCCAGTTACTAAAAAAGTAACCAAACCCTTGGTGAAAACCGCCTCCGTAATTGTCTTGGTATTTTGGTAATACGGCATTGGACATAAATACGGATTGGGTTATGGATACTTCAGTTTTTGAAGCTGTATCTCCAGATGAAGCCCCTTTGGTGGTGATTAAAATCACCCCGTTACGTCCACGGTTACCATAAAGCACGGTTGCGCTCAAACCTTTTAAAACACTTACGCTCTCAATGTTGTTCGGGTCCAGATCCAAAAACCTACTAGATTCGGTGTTACCGTCCAAAAAATTGGTTTGGGTGTTGGTGCCGGAATCAAACGGAATACCATCGACAATAAACAACGGCTGGTTAGATTGAGTGGCAGAGGAATACCCACGAATAATAATATTGGTACCCGAACCGGAAAGTCCATTGTTTGCGGTAATGTTCACACCAGCGACCTTACCATTCAACACCCGAGCAATGTCGGCTTCGGGCCTGGCTTCCACTTTTTCGGATTCTACCGTGGTTACGGCATAACCCAGGGAGCGTTTCTCCCTAACGATACCTTGTGCAGTTACAACTACTTCTTCCAGTTGTGAGGCATCTTCAACCATTTGCACATCAATGGTGTTGCTGGCACCAACGGTACGTTCAATGCTTTGCATTCCTAAATAGGAGAAGACGAGGACGGCTCCTTCCCTGGCATCAATGGCATACATCCCATCAAAATCGGATTGGGTACCCTGAGTGGTTCCCTGAATGATGATGTTAACGCCGGGCAAGGGTACACCATCTTGATCGGTTACCGTACCGGTTACCGTTTTTTCTTGGGCCTGGACAAATGCAAACGATAAGCATATAGCCACCAGAGCTCCAAACAGTTTCTTTACTTTCATACGAATAAAGTTTTGTTAGTAAATGAATCGAGTTAGGCAACTGAGAAAGGTGGGCGGAGTAAGGTAAAATGATAGCTAATTCAAATAATAGTACTTCTGGGAAGTGAACAAAACTTAATGGATTTTGTTTTTTAGAAGTAAGGCCTCTCACCGCCCTACCTTTACAATTGCATAACAAATCAATTCATAAGCTGGGTTATAGAGGTACTTTTAAAACGGATGGTACCTTTTAAAACCTTTTGCCGATGGGGAAGTACTGTTTTTAACATAAAACCAAAGTGTTTTTAGTTGAATGAGGAGCGTAAAAAAACCTCTTGGTTTCAAGAGGTTTTTAGCAAATAGCCTTAACGATTTAATGTTGATGAT
Organism: Flagellimonas cixiensis; assembly: GCF_042134615.1. Taxonomy (GTDB): domain Bacteria; phylum Bacteroidota; class Bacteroidia; order Flavobacteriales; family Flavobacteriaceae; genus Flagellimonas; species Flagellimonas cixiensis. Next base: position 892,686 of record NZ_CP169639.1, on the reverse strand, counting down.
TAGGTTTTTTTAAGCCATTTGAATTTCAAAGGAATAAACCATCGAACTTCGGTAATCGTTCGGGCAAACTCCAGTCACCTTTTTAAAGGCTGTATAGAAACTGTTCTTACTGTTAAAACCCACTTCGTACATAATCGCCTTGACACTAAGATGAGGTTCCGATGCCAGTAAATGTTTGGCCTCTTTTATGCGATACTCGTTTACAAATGCATAAAAGTTTTTGGAGAAATAGGTGTTGATCACTTGTGAAACTTTATACCGATTGTGTTCGATATGGGTTGCCAGATCATCCAAGCCAATGTCGTTGCTTCTATAAATCTTGTCTTCCTCAAAGGCTTTTTTAATTTTCTCCCTAATGGTTAACGCTTGATCCAAGGTGAGTCCAGATTTTCGGTATTTCTTTGGCGTCTTGAATCGTTTTTTAACCGGGTCCTCTTTGTCCAGGTATTTCAATACCATGTGTTTTAGCAGTCTTCTCATTTGATTGAAGTTTTTGATTGATGACTACTAGTTACCCATTTTGTAAGTGTTTATCGGTGTTCCCGATAAGAGTTTACCCTTCTTTAAGGAGGTCGAGGTACTGGCTAGGGGTGAGGTCGGTATTTTTCTTGAATGCTTTGTTGAAAGAAACTTTATTGTTGTAACCTACTTCATAGGCAATATCGATGATATTACGTTCGTCTTCCGATTGTAGTAATTCTTGAGCTTCTTTTATGCGATAGGAATTCACAAATTGATGGAAGGTCATATTAAAATGTTCATTGATCAACTGCGATGCATTATGTCGGGTCGTATCCAATTTATCCGCAACCATATCCAAATTAATGTCATTGCAACGGTACAGTTTTTCCTTTTCGAACAAGTCCGTCAAATTTTCTTTGAGTTCATGGCTCAAACTATGTGTTAATCCCGATTTTACATATTTGGGGAACAATCTATTGGTATAGGCGTAACATCCACTGAACACATCGGGCTGTACATTGGCAGCATACCCTACATATAAAACCATGGCACTCATTAATATAATTGGGGCATGGAACATAATGCCACTGTTTTGTCCGGCCATAATGTACAATCCATAAATAATATAAACCACCACATAGCTTACATGGATCACATACATGTTTTTTTGCCAGATCCGAGTTTTTTGAGGTAGTTCGTTGTTGCTTTTGTTTATAATCTTATGAACGAAATAAGCGTAAATGGCCAACGACAATGCTTTAAGAATGACCATTAAAACAAGTTTGGTTGAATCGCCAGGATTGAGCCCTTCCTGCAGGCGGTTTAGCATTTGTAATATTTTTTCTGAACCTGTAAAGGCATATACAGTGAAGATCATATATACCATTAAAATTACGGTGGGTACAAAATGCAGCAAGTCTTTTTTGTTAAAATCATGAGATTTGGATACTCTTCTGAAGTATAAATAAAGCAACGGGCCGTACATAAAGGATGACCAGGTGGACATTAAATAGGTGTGCGGATATTGAAACACGTAATTGGTTTGATTCACACAAATATTTAAAATAAATAGGGAGTGAATAAAAATGAAAATCGATATAAGTACTCGCGCCTGCTTATCTATTTTCTTGCTAATAAGTAAGAATAAGGCAATGTAGAACCCGACCAGGGAAACAAAAAAGTAAAAAACTGACCAAGCAGTAATGTTTGGGATAACCGTCCCCGATAATTTTTTGAACTCTTCGTTCTCGCGAATTGTATCAAAACCATCATGTAGTAAAAATGTAGGGTGAAAGTCAATCTCGAAATAATCATAAATGCTGGAAAGTGCACTTTTTGAATCGTCTAACGCGGCTTGACATAATGCCAGTTTTTTGATTACATGAATTTTTTCCGCCTTGTTTTCAATATTCAGGTTTTGCTCATATAACGGAATCGCCTTTTCAAATTCGTGTGTGTTAAAATAATAGTCGGCCCATTCCAATGAACTTTGGAAAGTTACTGTTGAGGGGATTCCTCCGGTGGTTGCCGTTGCAGCAAAACCATGGCATATCATTCCATTGAACAATAGAGATAGCAAGACAATGTAGTTAGTTAATTGTCTCATTTTGATTGATGATGAATTAGTCTTAACAATTTAGGGAAATAACATGTTAAAAACGTTAAGAAACTATTAAAATAGGTAAGCCCCGATAAAAGTTTACTCTTAGTTAAGTATATAACTATCTAATATTATGTGTATTATATTTTTGAAAATTTATGGTTGACTGTTTTAAGGGTTTACAAGTAAAGTTCATGTTGGATGAAAATACAATTACCAAAGTCAATCATTGACAGCTATATTTTTTAATCAATGAAAGGTGGCCTGTTGGGCAGGAAAATAGGTAGAACACACTTTAATGGAGGTGTAAATTAATGATTGTCAATGGTCCATAAAGTATACGCATTGAAATAAAACAGTAAAACTTCTATAAAAAATGGATGTAAAACTTTAACTTTAAGTAATCTCTCATTTTTGAATAACCTCTATAGTTCAAATGCGATGAGTTACAAGATAACCTATGCCGCAATAAATAGACAAGTAGAATCCAATTCTATTGCTGAATCCTTATTGGATATTTCCATCAAAAATAAGATTCCACATTTACACGAATGTGGGGGTAATGGCATTTGTACCACTTGTAGGGTTAGAGTGTTGGAGGGTATCCAAAATCTAAGCCCAAAAACGGATTTTGAAAATGTTAGTTGCCATGCTAGAAAATGGGACCCATCTATTCGTTTAGCTTGTCAGGCAAGACCCAAAGGGGATGTTAAGATCCAACGGTTGATATGGTCGAGTGGTGAAGTCAACAACCTACAAAAAGAATTGGTTCCAACAGGTTTGGCCGAAGAAAGACCCATTGCCATTCTGTTTTGTGACTTAAGGAACTTTACCAACCTTTCTTCACATAATCTTAATTTTGACATAGCTTATATGTTGAACAAGTTCTACACTGCTTTGGGCGAACCAATTTTGATGAACAATGGAGTAATTTATCAATATGTTGGGGATGAAATAATTGGAGTATTTGGCACTACTGGCGGAACGGCCAAAAAGAATTGCGAAGATGCAATTAGGGCAGCCTTGGGAATGCATTATGCCCTTGATTTCTTGAACCGCTCCGACCTTAAAGACATTGACATAAAACTCAAATCAGGAATAGGGATAAATTTTGGTAATGCCTATATAGGCCATCTGGGCCATCCAACACATAAGCAGTTTTCGGTTATTGGCGACCCGGTAAATGTGGCGAGCAGAATTCAGAACGAAACGAAGGCAACCAATACCAAGATTTTGATTTCGGATACTGTTTTTGGTAATATTGACAAGGAAACCGTTGAAATTGGTCAATGTTTCTTGAACAAATTAGCGGGCAAGGATGATCCTTTAAAGCTTTATGAGCTCATTGGATTTAATGATATGGACCTGCAGTTGGAGCTTCAATCCTCGATGAACATTATGTTGGCAGATGAAGGTAAATTTGCTGAAATATTCTATGAGAAAGTTTTTAACTACGCCCCTTATGTAAGGGATTTGTTCAAAAATAATATGGCCGACCAAGGAAGATTGCTCACACATATGTTGGGTGGGATAGTATATTCCCTTTCTAGACCGGACCATCTAAAAAGAGGCTTGGCAAAATTGGGTCAGAACCACACACATTATGGTGTTAAAGAAGAGTATTACCCTGTAGTTAAACAATCGATGATAGAGACCATAGATGAAGTCCTTGGTGAGAATAAAACATCACAAACTTTGGAGGCATGGGGAGCCGCACTTGATTTTGTAATAGATACGATGAAAGAGAATGCCAATCTAAAACCAAAAATGTATTAGAATTTTTTGTTTAGCGACGCTGTACCAAAGGTTTTGGAATTAATTCTGTGATAAGTTTTCAGTACTATTGACGTAAAAAAAAGGCCTCCAAAATAGGAAGCCTTTCTTCTAGTAGCGGGGACTGGACTCGAACCAGCGACCTTCGGGTTATGAGCCCGACGAGCTACCTACTGCTCTACCCCGCGATGTGGACGGCAAATATACGAACATTTCATAGATCTACACAACAGAAATTATGTTTTGTTTTTTAATGACTGAATATCAAATTCCTAGGCTTAAAATTTCGGGACTGTCCTTGGCATAAAAAATGCCCCGCCAAAAAGTGGTATCGCTTCCATCATATTTCCAGACAACTTGTCCTTCGGGTGTGACTTCCCAAAAACCAAAATCACCCTCACAAATTAAAGTGTTTCCATTAGGGAGTCTGTTTGCTCCACTGATTCTTGGGTGGAAAAGCGTTTCATCGGTAAACTCAAAAATAAGTTCAGGGTCGCCACCAATTGCAGTGGCCCCATCTATAGTGGGCAACTTAAATTCCATGGCACTTGATTGCCCAGCTATTTCATTGTTGTTGAAAACCAACAAGCTTAATTGACCATTGGTATTCACAAAAGTAGGGTGGTGGTTGTAATCAAAAATGGAAGAGGCCGCTGTATCACCAAACACTTTTTGATTACCAAATCGGTACAAGAGGTCACCACCTCTATTAAATTGACCCCCAGTATCTGTTTTGGCTTCTTCGATCGTTGTGCTATGATCAATAAACCAAACTTCACTAAAAAAATTGATACTCAAAACTATAATATCTTGTTCTGGTAGATAGTCCAAGCCATTGGAGTGCATAATATCACCAATTTCCGCAAATTGGTGTTCAATGGAGTTGGCATATCTAATATTGATTTTATTTTTTTCAACGGATGGATCACCAAACGTATCCAAGTTCTCATCAAAATCTTGAACAATGTGCTCCCAACTTCTCCATTCCCAGACAATGGTATCTGTTTCAGGGTCAATTTCAATCAATTTTTCGGTGAAAATGTCTGTTGAATTGTTCAAACCAACAGCGATCGCATCTTCATTAGGAATACGTTCCCAAACCAAAACAAGAACATTTCCGTTCGGTAGCTTGGTCAAATCGTGGTGGGTTATCTCATTGGCTGTGGAGAGTTCATATTCCCATAAAATGGTGCCATCCTTATCAATTTCCCTTATCAAACCTGCTTGTCCTCCAAAAGTTATTTCTGGATTACTCGCTTTAAAAAGGCCCAAGACCGTTCCTTCAGTTGTTATTTCAATATCCTGTCCGAGTACATCATCAAAAACCCAAGTATATACTTTATTTCCAAAATGATCTAAAAGATAGCAGGTGTTTTGTCCGTTTTCAATTGCAAAAATATAACCAGAATCATCAATGAGTTCTTCGTTGAGCACCACTACATTTTCACTAACGGTAGGGGTCGCGCTAAAATTGGCATGAATACTTATTGCCTCGTTAACCTCAAATGAAATGGTGGCCGTGTTCGACACGATATCTCCATCCCAACCATCAAAAGTATATCCTTCCAATGCCGTTGCCGTAACCTCTAAATTTGTTCCTTTTAAAAATTCTCCAGATTCAACATCTGCAGTTCCGCCTTCATCGGTGGTGATTTCTACATTGAAAAAAATAGGGTTTGGCGCATCGTCATTATTGCATGAACTAGCCAAAATGAAAGTAAATAAAGCAATGGTAAGGTTAAGATGTTTTCTCACATTTATTGTATTAGAAGGGGAAAAGATACTTAAAAAAAACCTTGTGATACTAAGATGAAACCCAATTTTAGCCTAGTGATGCCCGTGTATTTTCCCACAGGCACCTTTCGTCTTGAATCAAAATACTTATCTTCGGGACTTTTCAATTTATGGAAGCCGTAAACGATTTTATATCCTCACTTTTACCCTACACCGAGTGGCCAATGTTTCTTCTGCTCATAGGCGGGGGACTGTTTTTAGTACTTTATTCCAAATTTGCCCCTTACCGTTATTTCGGTCATGCCATTGCCATTGTTTCTGGAAAGTACGATGACAAAAATGCGAAGGGAGATGTAACTTCTTTTCAAGCCTTGTCGGCAGCCGTGGCGGCAACAGTTGGACTTGGAAACATTTCTGGAGTGGCCATTGCCATTCATGATGGTGGCCCAGGCGTGGTGTTTTGGATTTGGATGACGGCCCTTTTAGGAATGTGCATCAAATTTTATTCGGGCAGTTTGGCCATTATGTTCCGTGGCACCGATTCCGACGGAAAAATGCAGGGAGGCCCCATGTTCTATATCACCCAAGGAATGGGAAAATGGGCAAAGCCCATGGCTATTTTTTTTAGTATTTGTGGGCTGTTCGGATTCCTTGGAGTGTTCACGGCCAATCAATTTACCGAAGCCTTTATGGGTGTCGTGGAGCCCCACAAAACCTTATTGGTGGCCAGCGAATACAATTGGAAATTGGGAATTGGGTTTGTACTGGCCATTATTACATCTGTGGTAATTTTCGGTGGACTAACTAAGATAGCCAAAGTGGCATCCGCCATAGTTCCTTTTATGGTTGGGGTGTATCTACTAGCCGTGATTTTTGTAATGGCAAGCAATGCAGGGGAAGTGATGCCGGCCTTAAAGATGATTATGGTAGAAGCATGGAATTTTGATACCATGGTCACAGGTGGATTTTGGGGCTTGGTGATTATTGGTGTGCGCCGTGCCATGTTTTCCAACGAAGCTGGTTTGGGTAGTGCCCCTATGTATCACGGTCAATCTAAAAATGATGAACCGACCAAAGAAGGCCTTGTCGCCATGTTAGGCCCTTTTATTGATACTATTTTGGTATGTACGTTTACCGCTGTGGTGATTATTTTAAGCGGGGCTTATCTTGAAGAAGGAAGTGGAATCACCATGACCATGATTGCCTTTGAGAAGACACTTTACGGTATCGGGGATATCCTATTAATGGTAATTGTATCGGCATTTGCACTCTCCACCCTGTTCACATATTCATACTACGGGGTAAAAAGCCTTTCGTTTTTAACCAACCCCAAAATTGGCAAATGGTACAATGTATTTTTTGTGGTGATGATTGTTTTTGCCGCAATTGCATCCTTAAAACTGGTAAAAAACCTCATTGATCTATCTTATGCCCTAATGGTGATACCAAATATGATCGCAGTGTTGTACCTTGCACCCAAAGTTAACGCAGCATCTAAAGCTTATTTTGAAAAACGAAAGCAAAGTGGCACATAAATCAGGTTTTGTAAATATTATTGGCAACCCCAATGTGGGTAAGTCCACTTTGATGAATGCCTTTGTAGGTGAAAAACTTTCCATAATTACCTCCAAGGCACAGACTACCCGACATCGTATTTTGGGAATTGTTAACGGAGACGATTTTCAGGTAATTCTTTCCGATACCCCTGGAATCATAAAACCGGCCTACGAGTTACAATCCTCCATGATGGATTTTGTGAAGTCCGCCTTCGAGGACGCCGATGTGTTGGTCTATATGGTGGAAATTGGGGAAAAGGCCCTCAAGGATGAAGCTTTCTTTAAAAAAATTGAGAACAGTAAAATTCCGGTGTTGTTGTTGCTCAATAAAATTGATACTTCCGATCAAGAAAAATTGGAGGAACAAATGCAGTATTGGCAAAGCCTTCTTCCAAAAGCAGAGATCCATCCCATATCCGCTTTGGAAAATTTTAACGTAAAAGAAGTATTTGCCCGAATTTTGGAGCTTTTACCAGAAGGCCCGGCTTACTATCCCAAAGACCAAATAACGGATAAACCCGAACGCTTTTTTGTGAACGAGACCATCCGTGAAAAAATTCTACTCAACTACAAAAAGGAAATCCCCTATGCCGTAGAGGTAGAAACCGAAGAGTTTTTGGAAGATGAGGAAATAATTCGCATTCGTTCCGTGATCATGGTGGAACGCGATACGCAAAAAGGAATTATAATTGGCCATAAAGGAAGCGCCCTAAAAAAAGTTGGGGTCGAAGCACGAAAAGATTTGGAGAAGTTCTTTGCCAAACAAGTTCACATAGAACTATTCGTAAAAGTCAATAAAAACTGGCGCAGTAATTCCAGACAGCTAAAGCGTTTCGGTTACAATGGTTAATCGGAGACACTTATCTTTTTGAATCCGGAAATCGTATCCCTAAAAAAACTTTTAAGCAATTCCATTTGAGGTTCACCCTTGGATTTTCCTAGCCGACCAAAAGCATAAAGGGCAATCCAAACCACAACCAAAAAAAACATGCCCACCAACCATAGGGTAACATCTTTGTCGAGTGAATAATTGGAGTAGGCAAAAATGCCTAAAATCACAAACAGCGTAGCCACGCCAAAGTGAAGAAACATAAAAAACGTCCACAAAGTAGGGTTGGGGCCAAATACCCCACGAATATTACTTATGCCTTTTTCATAAGAAGAAAGTTCCAAATGTAGTTGAGGTGTCCAGAAATTGGTTTCAGCCTTTTTAAATTTAATAAAGATGTGCTCATCCAGCCTTTTTACCAGGAAATTATCGGCATGAACACCATCAAAAACCTGCTCCAACTCCTCCAATTCACCTTTTAAAGAGATGCGGAAACGCGGTCGTAAAACAATCTCATTGGTCAACTCACTCATAATCTGTTGAAACTGATTGAAAAAGGTATCATTTTTTCTTCATAATAAATGCTACTTTTGCCAAAAATTAATGCTGATGGGAGCTATTGTAGCCATTGTAGGAAGACCCAATGTTGGGAAGTCCACTTTTTTCAACCGTTTAATCCAACGTCGAGAGGCCATTGTGGATGCTGTGAGTGGGGTTACCCGTGATCGGCACTATGGCAAAAGCGATTGGAACGGGAAGGAATTTTCCTTGATTGATACCGGTGGTTACGTCGTGGGGAGCGATGATGTTTTTGAAAAAGAAATAGATAGACAAGTTGAGTTGGCCATTGATGAGGCCGATGCCATCATTTTTATGGTAGATGTCGAATCAGGTGTTACAGGCATGGATGAAGATGTGGCCAAATTGTTGCGTAAGGTGGATAAGCCTGTGTTTTTGGCCGTAAATAAGGTGGACAACGCACAGCGAATGGCCGATGCCGTTGAATTTTATGCCTTGGGGTTGGGCGATTATTTCACCATTTCCAGTATCAACGGAAGCGGTTCTGGAGAGTTGTTGGACGCTTTGGTCAAAGTGCTTCCTGAAACAAAAGAAGAGGAAAGTGAATTGCCGCGTTTTGCTGTGGTTGGAAGACCCAATGCAGGTAAATCATCCTTTATCAATGCCCTAATTGGGGAAGACCGCTATATAGTAACGGATATCGCAGGAACTACACGTGATAGTATCGATACCAAATACAATCGCTTTGGATTTGAGTTCAATTTGGTAGATACGGCTGGTATCCGAAGAAAAGCCAAGGTAAGGGAAGATCTGGAGTTTTATTCAGTAATGCGTTCCGTGCGGGCCATTGAGCATTGCGATGTGTGTATTTTGATGTTGGATGCCACCCGTGGGTTTGATGGACAAGTGCAGAATATATTTTGGTTGGCCCAGCGAAATAACAAAGGCATCGTGATTTTGGTGAATAAATGGGATATGGTGGAGAAAGAGACCAATTCCGTAAAAGAATACACTGCCAAAATAAAAGAAGTAATCTCACCTTTTGAAGATGTGCCGATTCTTTTTATTTCTGTGTTGAACAAACAACGAATATTTAAGGCGATAGAAACCGCTGTTGAGGTGTACAATAACCGTTCAAAAAAGGTAGTTACCAGAAAGCTGAACGATATTATGTTGCCCATTATTGAAAATTACCCACCACCGGCCTACAAGGGTAAATATGTAAAAATCAAGTTTTGCACCCAGTTGCCGACACCTTATCCGCAGTTTGCCTTTTTCTGTAACCTGCCCCAATATGTTCGGGACCCGTACAAACGTTTTCTGGAAAATAAGTTAAGGGAGCATTTTGATTTTACGGGTGTGCCGATTACCGTTTTTATGCGTAAAAAATAACATCAGTTTTCAGAAGCTAATCGCACTTGTACTTTTTGCTGAATACGATTGCCCTCTTGGTCCACAGCCGTTAAGGTGTAATCTCCTGGTTCCACATTCAAGGTGAATTCATGAAAATCTTGGGTTTTGCCCACAAATGTCTCATCCAAATACCAGAACACCATGGCATTGGATTGTTGGTGCGCCAATTGGAGCACAATATCCTTAATAGGTTTGCCCAAATCCTTCGGCAATAAAATGGCCTCACCCTTCTTAGGATATATAAACTCCATAAGTTGAGTATCCATTTGTGAACAATGGTCAAGATAAGGGGGTAATTCCTTGTAATTTGGATTGGAATAGGTATAGTAAAATTCAATGGTGGGAGGAAGCACAAACCAGTTTTTTGCCACCATATCCTCCATGGGATAACAATTACCGTTCACTCGATATTGCTCGTTGGCATCTAAAAATATTTGACGGTGAAAAGGACAGGGATTACTTCGAACTCCTAATGAAGGAACTAGTTCTTTATTGGCGTTATCGCAATATACAGAAGCGCGATATCCACTTTCGGTACAAACATCCACTTCCACGAGGTCATCAAATGGTTCTTGAAACCAACCACTTTGGGGCAGGGCGTCCAAAACATCAAAAAGAATGGGTGCGGAGGCATTTATTCCCGTTAAACCCGGTCTTCCCTCTCCATCTGCATTACCAGCCCAAACACCAATGGCATATTTTGGGGTCACACCAATGGCCCAAGCATCTTTAAAACCAAAACTGGTTCCTGTTTTCCACGCAATGGGTTGAGCAGCATCAAAAAAGTGCCAGTTTTCATCCCCTTCGGGTCGGTTCACCTCGTACATGGATTGAAATGTATCAAAAATAGCACCTGCACCAACTACGGGTGCTTCAAATTGAGAAACGCCAAAAGTTTTTGTTTCTTCCATTAGATAGGTAGGTTGCACAAATTCATTGTTTCGGTAAGTGCTGGAGTTCGAGTTAAAATAATTAAGGGTTGAAGCCATGGCCGCATACGTACTGGTCAGTTCCCATAACGAACTTTCCGCACCACCCAAAATCAAGGAAAGTCCATAAAATGAAGAAGATTTGTTAATCGAATTCAAGTTCATTTTCTGGAGTTTGTGGTAAAACTTTTCCAGACCATATTCGCGAAGCAATCGAACTGCGGGAACATTCAATGAACGGGAAAGTGCCCTGCTGGCAGGAACAGCGCCCGCATATTTTCTGTCAAAATTTTGGGGATTGTATCCGTTGATTACAGTCGGAACGTCTTCCACCAAAGTTTGGGGCAACAGTTGACCTTCATTTAAAATGGAGGCGAATAGCATCGGTTTTAAAGTACTGCCCGTGCTTCTGTTTTTGGTGATGATGTCCACAAAACTGCCATGATCCAAGCCAGAAGGTGAGTTGCCAACATAGCCCAATACTTTTCGTGATTCCACATCGAGGACCAAAATGGCCAAGTTGTTTATTTCGTTGTTTTTGAGTTGATGATAATGTCTTTCCGAAATAAGATTCAATTGTTGTTGTAGCGGTCTGTCAATGGAAGTTTTTATGCGTTTTCCATGGTGCTCTTTTCGAATGCGTTCCGTTAAATGTGGAGCAACATCTGGCAAGGGCAGGGGTTTTTCAGGAAGCGGTTCGGCAATGGCCAATTCAAGGGTAGTTTGGTCAATCACCTTCTTTTCTTTGAGTTTTTCCAATAACCGATTGCGTTTTTGAATGAAAATTTCCTCGTTCCTTCCGGGAAAAATAAGAGACGGGGCATTCGGCAATACGGCCAAGGCTGCACTTTGTCCCCAGCTAAGCTCGTGGGCGGGAATTCCAAAATAACGCCATGCTGCGGTTTCCAAACCTACCACATTGCCGCCATAAGGGGTATACGAAGCATATAACTTTAAAATCTCTTCCTTTGATAATCGAAATTCCAATCGGGTCGCTTTGAAAATTTCCACGCATTTTTCCCAATAGGTTCTTTTTTGATTTTTACGACTTAACCGAATCACCTGTTGGGTAATGGTACTTCCTCCTCTTCGGGTGTCTTTGGTGAGATTATGACCAATGGCCTTGACAATTGAAATGGGGTTGAACCCAGGATGACTGTAAAAATATTCATCCTCAAAGAGTAAAACGCTTTGTTTGAATTTTTCAGGAACCGAATCCATTTTAGGAAAACGCCATTGCCCATCGTCTGCAATTCGTGCACCAATCAATGATCCATCTGCACTGTTGACAACGGTAGAGGTAGGTGTGCTGAACAATTGTTTGGGCAAGCAAAACCACCAAAGCAAAACCAAAAGTCCAAAGGCTGCCAGTTTAAACTTGTGTTTTTTGATTTGTTTTTGCTTAATCAGCGACTCCCAACCCTTCATGAACTTTACATCATTGAACCACTTTAATCCATTGTCCTTTGTTCCTAGCGATATAATTGCTATCGTACATAGCTTCTACTTGAGTACCTGGCAAGTAATATTCCCCAATAAATGATGCGTTAAGCTTGATGGTGAATGTTTTGGACTTTTTAGCATCTAGGTCAAAATACAGATTTGTTCTATCATCACGGGTATCCACATAATCGGCCTGTGAATTTGTTGCAGTATTACTGGCATAAGAGATGTACACAATTTCCCAACCACTGGGAACAATGTGGGTAAGGGCTAAATTTTCCACGTAATCATTCGAACTATTAAAAACGGTAATTCTAGCCTCAATTTCAGTGCCTTGTCTTAACTCATCAATATCCAAAGCGTTGCCAAGCGCATCGACATAACCTACGGACAGGTTTATATTGTTCTGTTGTGGCAATTCTTCACCCACGGGTAGTTTTCCCGATTGTGAAAGCGTTACATACACCACATTATTTGATGCATTATTTACTTTGATTTCTTCCTTAAAAGAAGCTATTGTCAATGCTCTTTGCGCAATGGCCTTATCAGTTTGAATCGAAATTTCCTTGCTGTTATTCGTAAATGTAACATTGAGCGATTTACCTCCATTCTTAATCACCATTTTTGAAAGGGAGAGTAGGGCAAATGATGTTTCTTGGGTGCTGTACCAGTGCTGTGACGACAGATTTTTGGCTAAAGATTCTGCCAATTCCCGTTGTTTGCTATCGCCTAAAATGGTCATAGTTTCCAGTGCCATGGCTCTATTTCGGAATACAGAACCATAGGTTCTATAATTGTAACTGTTCGTGGTGAAATTAATATTGGCCTTACTCGCAATCTCCCGAGCCACTTCACTTTTTCCTGACAAGGCATAGGCGGCGGCCAAACGCCATTTAGCTTCGTTACTTAAATTATTGCTTTCGCGAAGACGGTTCATGGCCGCAAGCGCTGGTTGTTGGGCCAATGCCAAGGTGTACAATCGGTAAGCCTGCGAAACATCATCGTTGTATCTTGTACTCTGGTTGCTCCATTGCTCGGCTTTGTTTTTTTGATAGCGCAACCAATTGCTCAAGAAGGTTAAGGGGAGTTGAAACCCTTTTTGTTTGGCTTCTAGCATAAAATGTCCGGCATAGGAAGTGCCCCAATCATCAGCTTGAATAAATCCGGGCCAATAGCTTAATCCACCACTTGGTAATTGGAAATCCCCCAATTTTCTAATGGCTGCTTTTATATTTTTTTCAGCCTCTTGTTTCTTTTCAAAGGTGATGTCCAATACATCGGCCAAGAATAACTGTGGGAAGACTGCCGAAGTGGTCTGCTCCACACATCCATGTGGATAACGCATCACATAATCCAGTCTTTTGGAAAAATCCATTGGGGGCAAGGTTGAGAATTCTAGGGAGGCTTCGTTGGTGCCAGAAGTGCCAAAAGTTTCTATTGCGAAAGTGGTCGAGGTATTGCCCTCCAAGGTATAGCTTGTACTTTTTGAAGTGATTGGATTTGGATTTTCCACATCAATCTCGGTCTCGCTGCTGGCCCTTTCGCCTGCACCTGAAGCCGTAACTTTTATGGTTTGGAAAGCTGTGGCTGGGTTGACTTTAAAGTCAAAGTTTACGATTTGCTCCCCTACAGAATTAAACGTAATGTTCTTGGATGTTGGCCCTATGGGCTCTAAAGCATTTCCTGCATCAACAGTAACCTTTACGTTTTTTACCTTGGATTCCATGGCAAAAACGGTCACGGGAACGGTCACTTTTTCTCCCGGGGATAGTTTTCTGGGTAGCGATGTTAAAACCATAAGGGGTTTACGCACTGGGGTGGCCTTTTCTACATTCCCGTAAGCACTGTTTGCGTTTCCAGCAATTACCATGGTGCGCACAGAACCCACATAATTGGGCATTTGGATGGTATGCGTGGCTTTTTCGCCTGCTTTTAAGGTAAAGGGCCCCAAATAGGTCACTACGGGCTTAAACCGTTGTGCTTTTCTGTTTTTGGCGCCCGCGCCGATGCCTCCGCCACCAATAGCGTAAATATTGTCCACGCTCACCGAATAGGCACCCATCACATCATCAAAAATATCGAAGGTATTAACCCCCAAGGATTGTCTTGCATAAAATGAGGAATGGATGTCAGGGGTTTGAAAACGTGTCAAATCCAATAGGCCTTCATCAACAACTGCCAAAGTATAGGTCATTGGTTTGTTATTGGCTTCGGACACTACTGCCTTAAAGGATGTTTCAGGGGCCAAAACTTCTGGCATTTCAATTAGTGGCTTCAAAAAGGTGGCTGGATTTTCAACCATTAAAGGCACTACACCATATAATCGAATGGGCAAATCATTGGCGACTTGTCCGTGAGGTTGTAAAAGTGAAATATTGATATAGGCATTTGGAGCCATTTCCTCCGTAATTGGAATGCTGGCCTTCGTTTCGTTTTCAGAGGTCTCCACCCATTGTTGGGAGAGTACCTCTGTGCCATTTTCAATACTGATAAGCGCTCTTCCACCTCGATTGGATGGGAAGGTAATTTGCGCTTGTTCACCCAATTGGTAGCTCTCTTTGTCCGCGGCAAAAATCAATATTTTTGAACTTTCGGTATCTCCAGATGCAGGTCTACGCCACCAATTTCTATAAAAATAAGCTGTTCTTCCTGTGGCATGCCCAGACTCTTCATCCAACACCCGAATCAAAAATCGCCCGCCGTCCTCATCAGGAATGTTTAGGTCAAAATTCGCCCTGCCATTGGCCGCCGTGGTGATATCCATTTCTTTGAACGGGCGGTGCACCGTGGCATTTTCATATCGGGAAAGGTTATCGTACCCTCGGTTCCACCACCAACGCCATTCAATTTTGAATATTTGGACCTTTAGTTTTCTATTGCCTGATGGATTTCCTTCGGTATCCACAGAAACCACTTCAAAAATGTTGTTTTCGTCTGTTAAAAAAGAACCGTACCGTTTGGGTTCGGGGGAGCGTAGTCCGACAAAATGGGAAAAAGGCGCCAAATTTTTGGAGAAGACATCGATGGAGAAATCTCCGCCGCCTTCGAACACTTTTGTGGTAAAAGTTGCTTGAAGCATACCTGGTGCATTCCCGTTTACATCTAATTTATTGTTGATGTCCAACTCACCTTCGTTGTTCAATGTGGAAGAGAGCCACTGTAACTCGGTGGGGTTGAATTGCCGAACAGGATCTTGAAAAATATAATTTTTAAACTTCGGAAATGCGGTGTTCGTTTGACTTAAAGTGGTATTGATGTCAATTTTAAGGTTACGTGCAGGGGCACCATGCAACCATTTTACAATGGCTTTGCCAGAATTGTTGGTATTCGCCTTTAAAACATCATCCTTAAAAGAAAAATCTACTTTTAAGCGATTGGGCTTTACCGTGGCAATCTTTAACCCTTTTTGAAATTGGGCACCACCCACAATTACTTTCGCGATCCATGAGCCAGTCGGGGCATTTTCAGTCGTTGGAATAGGGAAATAATAAAAGTTGTCTTCTTTTTTGGCAAAGAGTCCACCAGAAATGGGAACAGGCTCATCTTTGATTACATTACGCTGCACTAATTTTCCTCGTGCATCACTAACTTCCAATGTTACGGGGTGTCCTTTTGGCAAGGGATTGGCGGTATCATCCAAAACAAAGGTGAGGTGAACCACATCGCCCGGACGATGTACGCCACGTTCCGTATAAAGAAATCCTTGAAGTCCACGCTGAAGTTCTTCTCCAGCTACATCAAACTTGCTCAACGATAGCGCATTACCATCCGTAAGTTTGGCATAAGCGTAATTCTGATTTTTTTCCGCTACGGCAAAAGCTATGCTTTTATCACTGTCAAAAACGGCAAGACCAGTGGCATCGGTGGTAACTTCACCCAAAAGTTGTTGCTGGTAATTGTATAGTTTGATTTTGGTCCCTGCTTCGGGTTGGGTGGTCAATATATTCGTGGCCGCGAAATGATAGGATTTGTTTCTTCCCTTTTTTACGATCAAACCAAGGTCACTACCCAATAAATTGGTAGCTGCGATACGCTGGTAATTGTAATAGGCTTGATGACAAGGGTTGTCCTGTTCTTCCCAATTGTAATCGTAATTTCTCCAATCATAGATTTCATTGTCCCAATAGCGCTCTTCGTTCGCTTCCTCGGTGGAATTGCTTTCTCTTGCTGCAAGGGCCAAATCCGAATTGTCATTGCCTCCACAATCATAGGTGGAGTGTTCTTTCTTAAAACTGAATTCAACACGGTACAGCGAACCTGGCTGTACTTTTATCAATTCAGAGAGGTCCAAGGCATGGGCTTTCCAATAACTGGTATTGTTTTCCCCATTTTCGGTTAATGGGATGACTTTATGTGCCACTCTTCGACCTACAGGTCTGAAATCGGGATAATAATTTTCAGTTAGATCATAATTTTGAAGGTATTGGAGCATATTGTCCTCAAACACCTGAATCACCCTTACCTCGACAGCAGATAGGTTGACCGTTTCAAAATAAATGGGAGTCGATGCAGCGTTGGGCAAAATGGTTCCTTTGGAAATAAGTCGAACCGCTGGTTTTATCTGTTCGAATGAAACCAGTTCCGAAAAGGTATTTTTTAAGGTGAAACCATATTCGCTTTTAATGCCCTCGAACGCATTGACTCGGACTTCTCCTAAAATTCGGTTGGAAGGATAAACTTTTAATACGTTACCATCAATTTCATATCGCAAACTTTCCGCACCCTCCACCGTGACCAATCCATTTAGGTTTTGGTTGGGCAATAGAGGTTCTGAAAAGTTGAGGGTCAACACCGCATTGGCTCCAGAGGAGGTCTTGGCGTCCACAATCACAAATTTGTTCAAGCCGGGAATCGGATAGGACTCGGTTCCTTCGTTATCAATATCCAATGGTTTGCCACTCCATGAAATTTGAATCTCACTGTCATCTTTTTTTCGAGAGATGCTATCGATTTTAAAACTAAAGTACTGTGCATTGTCGGTAAGGTTGTCCCATTTCATAGGAAGGTCTTTTCCGTCTTGCGTCACTTCTATAACATCTTCCATTTTAGATCCATCCAAAATATCGGCGGCATTCAAGGTGCCTGTGACGTATTGCCATTCGCGGCTATAGGATTGCAAATTGCCGAGATTGATCTTAAAATTGGGTGCAATGGTCTTAAAACTGAAAGTGTAGGTGTTGAACTCCTTTTCAATATTTTCAAAAAGAGGCTCCAAGGCTAGTGTAACTGAATATTCAGTGTTAGGTTTTAGGTATTCAGTGGGCTGAAATATAATTTCCCTACCATTTTCGATAAGAAGTTGCCCATCTACTTTGGGAGAAATTTTCAGGTATTCCGATGGGAGCTCTTGGGTGACTTCGTATTGTGCCAATTGTTGCGCCAAAGCAATGGTAATTGGGGTCGATATACTTTGGTTGCCGCGGGTGTGGAAACTTATATAATCTTTAAACTTAAAAAGATTATCGGTTTCGGCGGAAGTATCTTTCTTTTTACAGGAAACAACAAAAACGAACAGAAGTGCAAAGAGCAATTTTAAAGAGCGGGACATTCGAAAAGGGTATTTATTTAACCAAAAGTTTAGCCTTAAGCAATATAATTAAAATTGACCTTAAAATATTTTTAAAATTGATGAATGATACTTTTGAATTGACGAATTATCCTTAAAAAAGCAATGCGATATTCAAAATATATTGTGCTTTTTTTGAAGAATCTTGATTTTTCATGAATTTTTTCTAAAAGTTTCGTTAAAAATTGTGTGGGCATTTTTTCAAACTAATATTTTAGTTCGTGAAACAACAACAATCAAAAAACTAATCAACCTTTGAAAAGATTACACACTAACCTCGTATTCCTATTTTTCCTTTTTTGTATTTCATCTACTTTTGGTCAAGAATTTATGATCAAAGGAAAAATTGTGGATGCCGTAACGGGAAACCCTCTTGAAGCGGCCACTATTTATGCGGAAACCCTGCGCGACAGCTCTTTGATTACGTATACAATTACCAATGCCAATGGGATTTTTGCCCTTGAGGGCAAAACAGCCTACAAAAGAGCGCGAATTGCTTTTTCTTCCAATGGTTATAAATCCCAATCCATGGAAGTGGAACTTAAGCCAACGGTGGAACTTGCTACCATTCAATTGGATGAACAGGTTCAGCAATTGGATGGCATTGATTTGGTAGGCGAACGTGTTCCCATCACCATTAAAAAAGACACGCTGGAATTTAATTCTGATTCATTTAAAACACGACCGGATGCCACAGTGGAGGATGTACTAAAAAAACTTCCTGGAGTGGAAGTGGCCAGCGATGGAACCATTACCGTAAACGGAAAGGAAGTAAATCAGGTCTTGGTGAACGGCCAGGTATTTTTTAGCACCGACCCCAAAGTCGCCACAAAATCACTTTCCAAAGATGTGATCAGTAAAATTCAGATAACCGATACCAAAACAAAAGAGCAGGAATTTACCGGACAAGAAGGAGATGGGGAAACAAAGACCATCAACTTAATGTTGAAAGAGGACAAGAACAAGGGGTTTATGGGCCGTTTGTCTGGGGGTTACGGAACCGATGACCGCTACCAGGCCAATGGATTGCTCAATTATTTTAACGATACCAAACGGGTCAGTGTTTTGGGGAGTTCCAACAACATTAACAACCCAGGATTTTCATTTGATGAGATTTATGAAATGGTCGGAAACTCACGTGGCGGAATAGGATTTAATAGAAATGGAGGGTTTTCCATTGGAGATGTTTCTTTTGGTTTTGGACAGGGAATCACCACATCCTCAACTTTGGGAGCTAGTTTTGCCGATCAAGAGAAAGGGAAGTATCGTATAGACGGCAACTATTTTTTCTCCTACAGTGATTCATACAACGATGAAAAAATAGCCCGAGAGAATATTTTGCCCGACGGCAGTTTTTTTACGGATACTGAAACCAACTTTTTAGGAAATACCAATTCTAACCAAGGAGCGCTTAATTTAGAGTTTGATGTGGACAAAACCACCCGAATTACGGTGCAACCCAATATTAGCGTAACCAATACCAATTCTACCAATGCCGAGAATACCGTATCTACAGATGATGAAGGTAATTTAATAAACAGCAATACTTCTTTGACCACTACCGATGGGAACCAGCGAAATTTTAGAAACCGACTGGAAATAATGAAGAAATTGGATACGCTGGGAACCTATGTTCGTGCGTACTTTAACAACAATAATCGAGTAAACGAGTCTGAGGGTTTTGTAAATTCACAAAGAAATATATTTGGGGACAACCCAAGCGAACAAGAATTGGATCAGAGAACCTTGATCGATAATTCCAACGATTCTTATGAATTGGGGGCGGCATACCGTCATTTTTTCAATAAGCAATTCTATTTGGATGTTCGGTATGAATATGAGAACACCAAACAACAGAACGAGCGTTCCGTTTCTGTTTTTGATGAGACCTTGGGTGAATATGTTTACAATTCGAGCTTAAGTTCCGATTTTAATTTTACGGTAGACAAGCATGCGCCTGAATTGAGAATTGGTTCTAATGGAAAAAAATTACGTTTCAACGTAAGGGCCCGACTTGAGAATAATAGTTTGGATAATGAAGATTTTGTACAATCCACTACATTTTCCAACAAATACAACAATATTTTATTTGGGTCTTTCATCAACTACCAAATGGGCAACAGTAAAAGGTTGAGTTTAAATTATAATTCAAATTTAAATGTACCTTCCGTGACCCAATTGCAACCGGTTCCCAACATTAGCAATCCATTGAACATCATCGTGGGTAATCCTAACCTAGATCCAGAGATTAGTCACAATATTTACTTGAATTTTAATAATTACAATTGGAAAGATCGTACGGGAATCTTTGTTTATTCGGGCATCAATATAGAGGAAGATCAAGTCGTTTCCATTACCACAACCGATGAAGACTTTATTAGGACCACCACCTACCAAAATGTGAAAGGTAATTATAGGGGATGGATGGGCGTTAACTACTCCAAACAAATAAAAAAGGATAGTGTTTATACATTGAAATTCACCATTAGCCCTAATGTAAATACGAACAGGCAAGTTGGATTTACCAATGGAAGTAGGTTGGAGGCCAAAACCTGGAGCTTTAACCCAAGGGTAGGTCTATTGTTCAATTATAAAGAAATGCTGGAGATTGAACCCGAATATAGAGTTGGATTTAACTCCACCCGATATAATTTGGAAACTGTGGAAGATGTAGATTTCACCACTCATAACCTCTCCTTTAAAATGACGACTTTTTGGCCAGAAAACCTTGTTTTTGGAAACGATATCACCTACAGTTACAACGGGAATTTAGGGGATGGGTTTGATAAGGATGCCATATTCTGGAACATGAGTTTGGGAGTCCAGTTGTTTAATAAGAGGGCTACGCTTAAAGTGTTGGCCTACGATTTGCTCAATCAGAACATCAACACCCGAAGAACCACAGGTCAGGATTTTATACAAGATTTTCAGGGTACCGCGCTCAAAAGATATTTTATGGGTAGTTTGACCATTAAATTCGATTCCTTTGGTGGAAAAGGTGCACCAAACCAACGAGGTGGAGGACCAAGATATATAAGGTTCTAATTAAGATTTGGGATATAAACTGTATTTAAAACAGGAAGAGGGGAAGGCTCTATCAAGTCAAAGGAGTAGTTGTCAATCTCATATGCCTCTAAGATGGTATAAGGACCGCAACATTCCCCACCTTCCGAGAAACTCGTTTCAAAATTTATGGTGAAAGAATCTCCTTCTTCAAAATTTATGGTAAAATGCTTTGGCCCAAAAGTATTGGTGGCAACAGGAATCGCTAAATAAATTCCCATATCAGGATAGGTTTCGACTGTAAAGCTTATTTCGTCGTTTTGCTCATTGACAATGGTCATCAAATTTGTGTCGATATCTCCATTTTCAATGAGGTCAACTTCTTTGTCTGGACTTGAAAATTTCAGATAAATGGTGTTGTCGGCTGCGGCACAAAGTACTGCGGCACAATCAATCGTTTTTCCATTATCGTCCGAATTACAAGAAAGTAGAATTAGTAGTGCGTAGCAGATCGCACAGAGTTTTCTGGTCATAGCAATGGTGTTTTAAAGGTAGATGTAAAAACAACTTTGAAGTTGCTTTTTTCAAAAGTAGAATTACCAACCCCCAGAAGCACCACCGCCTCCAAAACCGCCTCCACCGAAGCCACCACTAAAGCCTCCACCACCGAAACTTCCACCGCCGAATCCACCCGAAGAACCAGAGCTGCGGCCCATATTGCTCAAGATGATCATGTCCCAAATATCGAGTCCGCCACCTCTACGGCCGCCACGACCACCACGACCACCCTTGTTTTTGCGGCTCCACAAAATAATCATGATCACCACAAAAACTATAAAAGGGAAAATTGCCTCAAAAGGAAAGCCTTTTCCATCACCAAAGGTGCGCTCTTCAGTAAATTCTCCGTTCAAAACCTTAAAAATGGCATCGGCACCGGCATCCAATCCTCCATAATAATCCCCACGTTTAAATTCTGGGATAATGACCGATTCAATAATTCGTTTGGACATCAAATCAGTTAAAGAACCTTCTACGCCGTAACCTGTGTTAATGGCAATTCTTCTATCGTCCCTTGCCAAAAGCACAAGGACACCATTGTCTTTATTGTCTTGTCCAATACCCCATTTTTGACCCCATTGTGCTCCTAAAAAATTGATATTTTCACCTTGGGTAGAACTGATAATGGTCACCACAATCTGGGTGGATGTACTGTCGGAATAGCGTATAAGTTTTTGTTCCAGCGCCCGACTTTGTGCACTGGTAAGCAAGTCCACATAATCATAAACACTAGTTTGTTTGGTCGGTTTATCGGGTATGGTAAACTGCCCCCAGCTAAGGGAAACACATAAAAATGCGAGTAAAAAACTAACCTTTGGAAATGGCATTGTTCAATTCGTTGGTGTCGTTGTGGTCCCATGGAAAATGGGCTTCCAATTCTTTTCCGGCGGTTTGAATGCCTTCAACAATCCCTTGTTTAAAGTGTCCTTTCTTAAAATGGGATTGCATAACGTCTTTGGTAGTGTCCCAAAACCCTTTGGGCACAACACGGTCAATGCCAGCATCTCCGTAGATTACAAATTTATGGTCGTCCACGGCCACGTAAATGAGTACTCCATTACCTTCTTTGGTGTTGTCCATTTTTAGGAAATGGAAAATTTGTTGCGCCCTACTAAAATGGTCTATTTTCGCAGAGGCCTCGATATGCACCCTAATTTCACCGGAGGTGTTTTTTTCGGCCTCAACAATGGCATTGATAATTTCCTTCTCTTCCTCGGCAGTTAAAAATTCCTCTACGTGGGACATCATCATCTAATTGAATTCGAAATTCACATCTGGGGCATTTTCTGCTCCAGGGTTGGAGTTGAAAAGAGCCAATTCATCAAAATTGGCCAAACTGGCCACGATATTGGTTGGAATCTGTTTTATTTTGATGTTGTATTCCCCCGCCAAATCATTAAATCGGTTTCGTTCCACATTGATTCTGTTTTCTGTGCCTTCCAATTGGGATTGTAGCTCCAAAAAGTTTTGGTTGGCCTTTAACTCGGGATATCGTTCCACGGTCACCAATAATCTTGAAAGTGCAGAGGATAACCCAGACTGTGCTTGTTGGAATTCTGCTAACTGTTCGGCTGTTAAGTTATTGGCGTCAATGGTAGTGGAAGTGGCTTTTGCTCGGGCCTCGATCACATCAGAAAGGGTTTCTCTTTCAAAATCGGCTGCACCTTGTACCGTTTTTACCAAGTTTCCGATGAGGTCGCTTCTACGTTGATAAGAACTCTCTACGTTGGCCCACTGCTTGGTGGCCTGTCCTTTCATGTCCACCAGATTATTGTTGGTTCTAATGTACCATCCACCCACAATTACCGCCAACACTATGATGACGATGATGGCTATGATGCCTTTTTTCATTTTATATGGTTTTAGTGTTTATAGTTGTTCTTTAATTTTCAAAAGTTCCGCTTTCACTTTTTGTAACTTTTGAATGACCTCAAAGGTGGACAATGCTTTTTGTTTTTCCTCCTTTAAGTGGATTTTTGCCCCTTCCAAGGTAAAACCACGTTCCTTGACCAAATGATAGATCAATTGCAGGTTTTGGATATCCTGAGGTGTGAATTTTCGGTTGCCCTTGGCATTTTTCTTAGGTTGGAGTACATCAAACTCTTTTTCCCAAAAGCGAATCAGTGAGGTGTTCACCCCAAATGCATTGGCCACTTCGCCAATGCCATAATATCGTTTTTCGGGTAGGTCTACGTGCATTAATCGAGGGATTGGTTCTCTTGATTGGCCAATCTGAGCATATTCTCAAATTCTTCCGTTGTCAAACTTCCGTAATAGAAGTTGATGGGGTTAATGCGCTCTCCATCTTTAAATACCTCGTAGTGTACATGGGGTGCCTGTGAACGACCTGTGCTTCCAACGAAACCAATCAAATCGCCTCTTCGTACTTTTTGACCCACCGTTACATTGTATTTGCTCATATGTCCATAAAGGGAAATATAACCATAGCCATGATCGATGCGTACGTGTTTACCGTAACCAGAGGAACGGTTGTCGGCTCGAACCACTTTACCGTCACCGGTAGCATATATCGGTGAGCCTCGTGGCGCTGTAAAGTCCATGCCCCAGTGCATTTTTCTTGCTTTGGTAAATGGGTCGGAACGCCATCCATAACCAGAGGCCATTCGCGTAAGGTCTTCGTTGCTAACCGGTTGAATAGCTGGTATGGAAGCCAATAACTTTTCTTTTTCCTCGGCCAATTTGGCAATTTCATCCAACGATTTGGATTGGATCACCATTTGTTTTTGGATAATGTCCAAACGCTGTGTGGCGTTGATGATAATTTCGGAATTGTTGAAGCCCTCCAAAGACTTGTATCGGTTTACCCCACCAAATCCAGCTCTTCGCTGCTCTTCGGGAATAGGGTTGGCCTCAAAATATAAACGGTAAATATTATTGTCGCGATCTTCAATGTTTGCCAAAACCTGCTCCATCTGGTCCAGCTTTCGGTTCATAATTTCAAACTGAAGCTCGTAGTTCCGGACCTCTCTTTCAAGGGATAGTTCTTTTGGGGTGTTTACCCAGCGAGTGTTCAACAAAATAATTAAGCCTAAAGTTCCAAAAAGAGCAGAACCTGCCAAGAACAGGAAAACATTCCTGTATTTTTTGGATTTCTTCGGTTCAATCTTTCGGTAGGAAAGCGTATCCGGGTCGTAATAGTACTTTACTTTAGACATGAAGGGATTTTATCCTATTTTTGCTCACTCATTTTAACAAAACAAGCAAATATAAAAATTGTTTTGTTTAATGTGTTAAATTTAAGAAAACCCTAGGAATTCAATGACATCCCAAGAAGTTAGAAAGCAGTTTTTAAACTTTTTCAAAGAAAAGAACCACAAAATAGTGCCCTCTGCACCCATGGTGATGAAGGACGACCCCACCCTGATGTTCACCAACGCAGGGATGAACCAGTTCAAGGAGTTTTTCTTGGGGAATTCCGTTGCAAAAGATAAACGAATTACCGACACCCAAAAATGTCTTCGTGTAAGTGGAAAGCACAACGATTTGGAAGAAGTGGGAAAAGATACCTACCACCACACCATGTTTGAAATGCTGGGTAACTGGAGTATTGGCGATTACTTTAAAAAAGAAGCCATTGCCTGGGCTTGGGAGTTGCTTACCGAAGTTTATAAAATAGATAAGGACAGTCTTTATGTTTCCGTTTTTGAAGGCAGCAAGGACGATGGATTGGCTTTGGACCAAGAAGCATTTGATCTTTGGAAAGCCATTGTTCCCGAAGACCGCATCATTATGGGGAACAAAAAGGACAATTTTTGGGAAATGGGCGATCAAGGTCCCTGTGGTCCCTGTTCAGAAATACATGTGGATATCCGTTCCGCAGAAGAAAAGAAAAAAGTATCTGGTGCCTCTTTGGTGAACCAAGACCATCCACAAGTGGTGGAAATCTGGAACCTGGTTTTTATGCAATACAATCGCAAAGCGAATGGAAGTTTGGAACCACTTCCCGAAAAACATATCGACACGGGTATGGGCTTTGAACGTTTGTGTATGGTATTGCAAAAGGTGCAATCCAACTACGATACCGATGTATTTACCCCCTTAATTCGTGAGGTGGAGACCATTACAGGAAAAAAATATGGAAAAAACGAGGAGACCGATATTGCCATCCGAGTAATTTCCGATCACGTTCGTGCTGTAGCATTCTCCATTGCCGACGGACAGTTGCCCAGCAACACCGGTGCAGGATACGTAATCCGTAGAATTTTACGTCGTGCCATTCGTTATGGTTTCACTTTTTTAGGGATGAATCAACCTTTCATTTACAGATTGGTAAAAGTGTTGGGCGAGCAAATGGGCGGAGCATTTCCTGAGTTGAAAAAACAATACCAACTCATCGAAAATGTGATCAAGGAAGAGGAAAACTCTTTTTTGAGCACCTTGGAACAGGGCTTGGTCCTATTGGATTCCGTGATCAAATCATCAAAGAGCAAAACAATTGATGGTGAAAAGGCCTTTGAACTTTACGATACTTTTGGTTTTCCTATCGACCTTACATCTTTAATTCTTGAAGAAAAAGGATATCAACTGGATGTGGAAGGTTTTGAAAAAGCTTTGAAGGCACAAAAAGACCGTTCTAGAGCAGCATCAGAAGTCTCCAAAGATGATTGGAAGGTACTACAACAAGATTCTCAGCAAGAATTTGTGGGCTATGATACTTTGGAAGCCAACGTAAAATTGGTAAAATATCGAAAAGTATCAAGCAAAAAAGTTGGGGACCAATATCAATTTGTTTTCAATTTAACGCCCTTTTACCCTGAGGGTGGAGGACAAGTTGGCGACAAAGGCTTCTTGGAAGCTCCCAATGGCGATGTGATTTACATCGTTGACACCAAAAAAGAAAACAACGAGATTGTACATTTCGTAGAGAACCTTCCCAACGATGTTTCAGGAACCTTCAAAGCAGTTGTAGATAGGGAGCAGCGGTTCTATACAGCCTGTAACCATACCGCAACGCACCTATTGCATCAAGCTCTTCGCGAAATATTGGGTCCACATGTGGAACAAAAAGGATCGGCGGTACAAGCAAAGTATTTACGGTTTGACTTTTCCCATTTTTCCAAATTGACTGTGGAGGAATTGCGCGATGTTGAAAACTTTGTGAATGCTCGAATAGAAGGTCAATTGCCATTACAAGAAGGAAGAAATGTGCCCATTAAGGAGGCCATGGAACAGGGTGCTATGGCGCTGTTCGGTGAAAAATATGGAGATACTGTCCGTACTATCCGTTTTGGGCAGTCCATAGAGCTTTGTGGAGGAACCCATGTAAAGAACACTGCGGATATCTGGCACTTCAAAATTGTTTCAGAAGGTGCTGTGGCAGCTGGAATCCGAAGGATTGAGGCAATCACCTCAGAAGCTGCCAAGGAATTTTTCTTTAAAAACAACCGCATGCTTTATGAAATCAAGGACTTGTTGAATACCTCCCAAGATCCTGTAAAAGCGGTGGCTAGTTTACAGGAAGAAAACAATGCATTGAAAAAACAAGTGGAGCAATTGTTAAAAGACAAAGCCAAAGGTCTTAAAAGCGAATTGATAGGTGAATTGGAAGATATAAACGGTACCAAATTCTTGGCCAAAAAGGTGGATTTGGATGCTGGCGGCATCAAAGATTTAGCCTTCGAAATTGGGGGTCAAATGGACAACTTATTTTTACTATTGGCTGCCGAAAATGATGGAAAAGCCTTGTTGTCTTGCTACATATCCAAAGATTTGGCTACTGCTAAATCCTTGAATGCGGGAACCATTGTTCGTGAATTAGGTAAATACATCCAAGGTGGTGGGGGAGGACAACCGTTCTTTGCCACTGCAGGAGGTAAAAACCCAGCAGGTATTCCAGAAGCCCTGGAAAAAGTGAAAGACTACATAAAATAGTGTATCGCATCGCGAGGTCACCCTGAGCGCAGTCGAAGGGTAATCTAGATGGATGAAATAGGTTTTTGGGTTCTCGACTTAAGTTTATCCTGAGCGAAGTCGAAGGACTAAAATTGGCAATTTTACAATTATATGGAACTTCAAACCAAGATACCTTTGCAACCCGCCGATAATCCCATCGATTATCAAAGTAAGGTGGTGCTTTTAGGGTCTTGTTTTGTGGAAAATATGGGGGGCAAGTTGGAGTACTTTAAATTCCAACAAAAGCAAAATCCCTTTGGGATAGTATTTCATCCCCTAGCCATTGAAAATTTGGTGCAACGAGCCGTTCAAGATGAACCCTATCTTCAAAACGAGATTTTTGAACAAGAAGGCATTTGGCGCTGTTTTGATGCCCATTCCGATTTACGTAGCGATGACCCTCAAGATTTGTTGCAATTGCTCAACCAAAGGTTGAAGGCAACGCAAGCAGCTTTGGAGAAGGCTTCCCATATCATCATTACATTGGGAACAGCATGGGTATACGAACATCATGCTTCAGAAAAAATAGTGGCCAATTGCCATAAAGTACCCCAAAAGCAATTCATTAAGAAACTTTTGACTTTTCAAGAAATTGAAGAAAGTCTGTCCCGTTTAATTGGGCTTATTTTGAATGTAAACCCCAAAGCACAAATCATTTTCACGATTTCACCCGTTCGACATTTAAAAGATGGGTTTGTAGAAAATCAACAGAGCAAAGCACATTTGGTCGCTTCACTTCATCAAATCATAAAAGGACACAATGTGTCCTATTTTCCATCGTATGAAATAATGATGGACGAGCTTCGGGACTACCGTTTTTATGCCAACGATATGGTGCATCCGAACGATTTAGCCATAGATTACATTTGGGAGAGATTCAAATCGGTTTGGATATCCGAAGCCGATTATTCCGTTATGGATAAGGTTGATGCCGTTCAAAAAGGATTGCAACACAGACCGTTTAATCCTGAATCCGAAGCGTACAAAAAATTCAAAACAGCGTTGGAAACCAAAATTACGTATCTTCAACAGCAGTATCCTTTCATGAAATTCAGCTAAATGAAGAAAGTACTCGTAGGAGCCATTATTGCTTTAGCCTCGGTATTGATCTATAGATCTTGTGCAGATGACAACAAGCAACAATCGGTGTTGGAAGAAAATTCCATGTTGATCCAGCAGGAATTGAAGAATGTTTCCAAATTGATCGTGACAGAAGGCCACTTTGTGGAAGTATACAATTACAAAGACAGTAGGGAACTCTTCGGGCCTTTGGTGACTGCGGATAAAAAAGCTTTGGTGGTGGTGAATGCAGAAGCGACCATTGCCTATGATCTATCCAAACTCAATTATGAGGTGAACGAGGCCACCAAAACCATCAAGATCATTCAAATTCCCGAACCTGAAATCAAAATTAATCCCGATTTTGAGTACTACGATGTCACAGCGGATTATTTGAATCCTTTTAGCGCCAAGGACTACAACAACATCAAAAAAACAGTGAAAGCTTCGCTGATGAAAAAAGTTGAGGCTTCCAGTTTACGAACCAATGCCGAAAACCGTTTGGTGAGTGAGCTTTCCCGAATTCTGGTGTTGACCCACTCCATGGGTTGGACCTTGGTTTTTGAAGATACCCCTGTCCAGAATATGGAGGAATTGGATTTAATTTTAGATTGATCTGTCACATTTTCGTTTTTGATGCGTCTTATAGATACAATCAATCAACGAATCATGTTTAAAAGAGTTCTTCTCACAGCACTTTTAGCCACTTTATTATTTTCCTGTCAACAAAAACCAGCCTCAGATGTTAGCTATTCCATCCGTTCCGTAACGCGGGATAGTTTGACCCAACTTCATATAAAAATGGAGTTTGCGGCCGACACCAGTGGGGTGACCAACCTTTCTTTTCCCAATGAGGCTTGGGGTGAGACCGATTTGTACCAGACTTTGGGCAACATTCAATTATTGAATGTAGAAGGAGCCATTGAAAAGGATTTGGACAGCGGAAGAATTGTACTGATGCATCCCAAAAATGTGGAACGTTTAGAGGTTAAATATGTGTTGCAACAAGATTTTAACGGCGAACTTTCTTCACGAGCGGTGTATCGACCCATCATCAATAAAGATTATTTTCACTTGTTTTCGCACAATATGTTCATGGTGCCCGAAAATACCGATGATAAATTAGACATCAGACTAAGTTGGATAGATTTCCCTGAAGATTACACCATTCACAATAGTTTTGGAAGCGGGGAACGAGAACAATTATTGGCGGATATGGATAAGGAATTGTTCGGCAACGCCATTTTTGTTGGGGGAGATTTTAGGGTTTTTTATGGAGAAGTTAATGGAAATAAAATCAGTTTGGCCACTCGTGGCGAATGGGTGCCCTTTAAGGATGAAGAAGTTTTTGAAGTCCTGGATCAAACTTTGACCCACCAACGTAATTTTTGGGGCGATCACTCCCAAGGCTATTTTACGGTTACCATGCAACCCTTTCCCCTAGAAATGGGCAGCAGTTTTCAGGGAACAGGATTAACGAACTCCTTTGCGACTTCGGTTTCCAACAACGATTTTACTGAAATAGGACAGATGGTGTATTTGTTCAATCACGAACTCATGCACAATTGGATTGGCCATACCATTCAAAATGATAACGAAGAGGAGCAATATTGGTTTAGTGAGGGTTTTACCGAATACTATACGTTTAAAAATATCGCCAAGAATAAGATCAATGGGTTGGATGGTGCTTTTTTTATTGAAGAAATCAACAGAACCATCCGCGATTTGTATGCTTCGCCTGTGGTTGAAGCGCCAAATGCTGAAATCAATTACGAGAATTTTTGGACCAATTACGACTATTCCAAATTACCCTATTGGAGAGGGGCGGTCTTTGCATTTTATCTCGATCTAAAAATTCAAGACACCTCAAACGACAATAAAAGTTTGGATGATGTGATGCACCAATTGTACACCGATGCTACCGCCAAAGGCCAAAAATTGACCCATGATTATTTTATGACCATTTTGAGCGAGTATTGGGAAGGGAATTTTGAATCATTTTTTCAAAAACACATTGAAGAAGGCCAAAAAGTGGACTTGTTTGGTTTGTTCTCTGATTTGGAATTGAAGTTTTCCCCGATGAGCGATATTTATGAATTGGGCTTTACATTTTCTGAAGACCGAAAATCCATAACAAGTGTAGTGGAAGGTAGTGCAGCATGGCAAGCAGGTGTTCGTAAAGGGGATGAGGTGTATTCACGCAGCATTTGGCAAGGCAGTATCGACCACGATGTGGAATTGGGCCTAAGAAGAAATGGCGAAGAATTGAAAATCGCCTACCGCCCAGTGACAAAAGCGGAGGTGCCCCAATTGGAACCGACCCCAGAAAATATTCAAAAACTCGGATTTTAACTCACTAAACTGGTATCGACCAAGGCAATGCCGTCATCAATTAAATGGCCCACTTTGGGGTTGTTTTGTTTGATGTTTTCCAGATGCTCCAATATGTCCTGTTGAAACTCCTGATCGTTGCCCTGTTTGGCCAATTCATACAATTCCACGGGCAATAACCAATCTTCTGGGTGCTCTTGTTTAAGTACCTGAAATACTTTGTTTCGCGAAATTGTGGTGTTTGTGCCTTCCCTAAAATCACGCACTTGTTGGTAATATTGCTCCAATTGCAAGCGCTGGGCACTCTTTTTGGGTTTAATGGTGCTTTCCGTTATTTGATGCGTGATCAAATCAAAACTGTTTAAGTCGGCAGGTCCGTTATAGGCGGAAACCACATTTTGACCTACGGCCATATCGTACAATCCCCACTCAGGTAAGAAAAGTGTTTCCCCGTCGTGGGTTACAGTACAATCCTTAAAGGTGATCAATATAATTTTTCCCATCAAGTTTCGGGTGCCCGTTACTATGGTTCCCTCTACTTTGACCCCACCTTCAAATTCCAAGGAAATTTGTTCTCCTTCATAAATTTTATAGGCTTTTAGATCACGGGGTCCCATATCCTCAATGGCAATATTGATGCCCTTTAGCTTGCCAATGGGCGAACCAAAACCTTCCGAGTGGTATTCCGTGCTATGTCCGACCAATTCCTTTTCTCGGTAGGCGAGTGCCGTTGGCCCTTTGGTTTGCATATAAATGGGTTTGCCTTCGTGCTCAATCACATATTGGAACTGGCCTGAAATTTGAAGACCAGTGCTCATTTCCAACGTGCCCAAAGCTTGGGAGTTGATTAATTTTTTGATGCCAGAAAGTCCCCCTTTGCGCACAGCCATCGTATTGGCAAAATCTTCCAACACCTGACTCAAAAATGCAAAATCGGGGGTCACAAAAAGCTGAGGTTGCGGTTTGGTGATATCAAATTCGGTATGGGCCGCTTCAATGGAATAAGGTATTTTCTTCACTTGGTCGGTCATGCACCAAGCACTTTCACCAATGGAGGAAAGTAATCCCGCTCCATAGATTTTTGGGTTGTCCACTTCACCTATCAATCCATATTCCACGGTCCACCAGTGTAGATTGCGAATTAGAGCCATTTCACTGGGCTCACCCATATTTTCTTGGAGGTACTCAATATGTTTTTCGGCCTTTTCTATTTCTTCTTGCGGCGTACCATGTGCTTCTTTTATAATGGAAAGATGTCGCACTGCATCATACAATTCATAATCTTTGGCACTGGAAATTGCTTTGCAGCCTATTTCTCCAAATCGTCTTAAATATTCAGCATATTCTGGATTGGCAATAATAGGGGCATGTCCAGCTCCTTCATGAATAATATCGGGTGCTGGAGTGTATTCAATATTTTCAAGCTGGCGAATATCCGAAGCAATCACCAACACATTATAAGCTTGGAACTCCATAAATGCCGATGGTGGAATAAAGCCATCCACAGCAACGGCAGCCCAGCCAATTTCCTTTAAAATACGGTTCATTCCGTACATGTTGGGAATATGGTCTATGGAAATGCCCGTTTTTTTCAATCCATCCACATACGAACTATGCGCCACCCGACTTAAATAGTCCACATTTTTGCGCATTACATACCGCCAAACAGCTTGGTCAATGGCCGTGTAATCTTCATAATTCTGCGGCTTAATAAACTGCTTTAAGTGCTTGGGCAATTTGTCCAAAATAGGATTGGATTCGTAACTCATATGTTGCTTGTTTAGATTTTAAAGATACGAAAACGATAGAGGCTATTTTCTTAACGAAAGTTAAGGGCAATAAAAAACCGCCTAGAGGGCGGTCTGTATTTTAATTGGAAGCTACCATGATCTGAGGTGGATATTCTTCCAAGATCTGAGAGACAAATTCATTAATGCGTGCCTCCTTCTTTTCCACACTCTTGGTGCTGCTCAAAGTGCCCACGCCACGACCTTGCCAAACCAATTCTTTCTTATTGGCATCGATCACATCAATATATAAAGAACCTTCGGTACTGGTGCTTACGTTGTTGCCACCCCAGCCCCAGCCCCAACCGGGACCCCAAACATAGGGATTGTAAAATCCACCCCAACCCCAACCGTAGTTGTTGTAGACATCCACACGTTCACGTTCTTTGGTGAAAATGCTGATCAATACATCAGGTTCATCGGATTTTACAAAGCCACGGGAACTTAATTCAGCTTCAATGGCACGAAGAATACGTTTTTTGTCCAAATCCGAAATTTGGGCTTTGTCAATTCCAGTTTTGTAGAACGCATACGTTTTATAACTGTTAAAATCAGCTTTTTTATCGTAATCCGAAACTACTCGAACGGAACTACAGGAAACCAACAGCCCCAAAGAAAAAATGACCAGGGCCAAACGAGAGAGATTTTTCATAGTACTTTTTTTAAATTCTTGAGATTGACTTAAATACTCACAAATATTATGCCGAACACTGCGAATTTTAGAGCATGCTATTGGTTTTTGGATTGTACCCATAAGGGCAATGCCTGCAACCACTTTCGCAACAATATCCGCGTTTTAGCAGATATTGTTCGGTAAACACCCGATATCCCTCTTCAGTATAGTAGTAATCACCCTCTTCCAAGGGAATGTATTCTTTCATGCGCTCAAATCTGTTGGCTATATAAATTTAAAGGTTTCTGCAAGAAACCACCAACGTTTTAAGATTTTGAAAACAAGGTTATTCACTGAAAATGTTGATGGAATTTTTTCAACCATCAAATATTGAGGGTTTTTAGCTGTTATATTTGTTATCACTGACCAAGATGTATTAAGATGATTTTAGTCTTTAAACATTTCTTCTATAAAAATTATGTGGGGCTCTCCCTTTGGCCTTTCATTTTCCTAAAGGAAGATTCCTTAAAGACGGATGAAGTGCTCATCAACCACGAGCGCATTCATCTAAAACAACAACAAGAGCTTTTGATCTTACCCTTCTATCTACTCTATGTTGCCGAATGGTTGTTGCGTACCGTGCTGTATTTGGATAGTTACCGCGCCTACCAGAACATTAGTTTTGAGCGGGAGGCCTACGCCAATGAAAAGGATATGCAGTACCTTCGCACGCGTAAAACCTTTGGTTTTTTACGATACCTGACCCGTTAACTTGTAGGATTGAACATTCCCAATCAGCATATCGACATGCCTCTTTTGAAAGAAAAGGACGTTACCCTGTACCTGAAAAGGGAAGACACCATTCATCCGTTTATCTCAGGAAACAAATACCGAAAACTAAAATACAACCTACTTGAAGCCAAAAATCAAGGTCACCATACCTTGCTCACCTTTGGTGGGGCCTTTTCTAACCATATTGCGGCAACGGCCTATGCCGGACAGGAGCAAGGAATGAAAACTATCGGCGTTATTCGAGGTGAGGAACTGGAGAACAATTGGCAAGACAATCCTACTTTACAACTGGCCCATGAGCATGGTATGGAATTTTATTTTGTTTCTCGAAGTGATTACCGTCAGAAAGATGAGCTTGCATTTCAAAAGGAATTAAAAGGAAGATTTGGGAATTTTTACCTGTTGCCCGAAGGCGGAACCAATGCTCTTGCCGTAAAAGGTTGTGAAGAAATCTTGACTGATGCCGATGCGCAATTTGATGTGATTTGCAGCGCGGTGGGCACGGGTGGCACTATTGCGGGACTCATCAATGCGGCAAAACAGCATCAATCCGTATTGGGTTTCTCTGCTTTAAAGGGTGATTTTTTAAAAGAAGATATTCGTAGCTTTGTTCAAAATGAGAATTGGCGATTGGTAACCGACTATCATTTTGGGGGTTACGCCAAGGTGGACGAACACCTGGTGGCTTTCATCAATCAGTTTAAGGAAGCAACCAACATCCCATTGGACCCCATTTACACAGGAAAGATGCTTTTTGGTATTTTTGACCTTGTAAATCAGGGTGTTTTTGCCCCTGGAACCAATATTTTGGCCATCCATACAGGTGGATTGCAAGGCGTAAAAGGCATGAACCTTGTGTTGAAAAAGAAGAATTTACCCTTATTGAACGTATGATCAAGCGAATAGGATATCTGTTGCTAGTGGCCCTTCTGCTTTCCAGTTGTGGCGCCAAAAAAAGAAGAACCACCCAAAGAAAAGGTGCTCCAGTTGTGGTTGACAATGGAAGGACCGTTAAAAAGCACAAAAACCAAATGCCCACAGTGGGTGAAGATGGATTGTATCCCTTGCCCGAAGATTCAGGGCGTTTTGAACGTTTTCCCATTTCCGATACCCAAGAATATATCGAGACCTTTGCTGAAATTGCGCAATACGAAATGCGTGCCTTTGGAATCCCTGCCAGTATCACCCTGGCGCAGGGCATTTTGGAGAGTGGCTCGGGTCGTGGGGAGTTGACCTTAAAGACCAATAACCATTTTGGTATTAAATGCCATAAAGGTTGGGAAGGTGAGTTTGATTTTCACGATGATGATGCCAAAGGGGAATGTTTTCGAAAATACAACCATCCCATGTACTCATTCCGTGATCACAGTTTATTTTTGACCACCCGTTCACGCTATGCTTTTCTGTTTGATTATCGAAAAGACGATTACAAAAAATGGGCACACGGACTCAGACAAGCAGGCTATGCTACCGACCGACAATATCCACAAAAGTTGATTTCCTTGATTGAGAGGTACAACTTGGACCGTTACGACCGAGAAGTGGTGCGTACTTCTCCTAGAGAAATTGCCCAAGTAGACCCGCCAAGGCAACATACGACCACCCATACCGTCTCCAAAGGCGAAACCTTATATGGCATTTCCCGAAAGTACGATGTTCCTGTGGAGGAGATCAAGCAGATGAACAATTTGCAGGATAATATTATTTCCATTGGGCAAGTGCTTCAGATTCGTAGGTAAAAGTAGTTTTGCAGACATCAGATTATTAGATTTTTGGATGATTTGATGGTTGGATTGTTGGTCAGGCTCTTAACCGTCATCCCGAGCGTCCGCCTGCGTCCGCCAGGCAGTCTAGGGGTGCTTTTTAGAATCGAGTATTCAAGCCGTTCCGGATGTTCCTTCGACTCCGCTCAGTAACCTTTCTAGCATACAATTAACCTGTCATTCTGAGCATAGCGAAGAATCTCTTATTCCGAACATTTTCCGTTTCCAAGAACGAATGATCCTCATTACCTTTGTGGAGAGCAAGTCGTATTGCCCTAATTTGTCATCCCGAGCGCAGTCTAGGGGTGCTTTTTTAGTAATTTACATTCAAGCGGTTCTCGACTCCGCTCGAACTGACATGCTTTTGTACTCTGAGCGTAGTCGAAGGGTACTAAACAAAGTTGATTAAAAAGATCCCCATCTTCATGGGAATGACAATACATACTTATGATCTACCAACGAAGCAGCGCCTTGTTCGCAGAGGCCAAAAAATACATCCCTGGAGGGGTAAACTCACCTGTACGAGCATTTAAAGCAGTAGGGGGCGACCCTATTTTTATCAAGGAGGCCAAAGGGGCCTACCTGTATGATGAAGATGGCAACCAACTGATCGACTATATTGCTTCGTGGGGGCCCCTTATTTTGGGCCATGCCTACGAACCTGTGATCAATGCGGTGATCGAGAAAGCGAAAAAAGGAACTTCCTTTGGAACGCCTACCGAAATTGAGACCGAACTCGCCAAATTGGCGGTGTCCATGGTGCCCAACATTGACAAGATCCGTTTTGTAAACAGTGGTACCGAAGCCTGTATGAGTGCAGTGCGCCTCGCACGCGGGTACACAGGCAAGGACAAGATTATCAAATTTTCGGGTTGCTACCACGGTCATTCCGACTCTTTTTTGATACAAGCGGGGAGTGGAGCCGTTACTTTTGGTAGTCCCAACAGCCCTGGGGTAACGCAGGGCACGGCCAAGGATACCTTATTGGCCGATTACAACGATTTGGAAGGTGTAAAAGCCTTGGTGGAAGCCAATAAAGGTGAAATTGCCGCCATTATTTTAGAACCCGTAGCGGGGAACATGGGCTGTATAATTCCCAAGGATGAATTTATTAAAGGACTACGCGAAATCTGCACCCAAGAAGGCATTTTGTTGTTGTTCGATGAGGTGATGACAGGCTTTCGATTGGGCAAGGGTGGCGCACAAGAAGCCTTGGGCATTAATGCCGATATTGTGATGTTCGGAAAAGTGATCGGGGGTGGACTGCCCGTTGGAGCCTTTGCGGCCCGAGCCGAGATCATGGCGCATTTGGCACCCGATGGACCGGTGTACCAAGCAGGCACTTTAAGTGGAAACCCATTGGCGATGAGTGCTGGATTGGCCATGCTCACCGCCTTGAACAACCAACCTGAAATTTTTACCAGCTTGGCCGAAAAAACGGAATATTTGCACAAGGGCATTGCCCAAACCTTGACCGAAAAAGGCGTGACGTATCAAATTAACCGTTATGGCAGTATGATCTCCGTACATTTTACGGACGAACCTGTGGTGGATTTTGCCAGCTCTGCCAAAGGCAATAACAATACTTTTAAGAAATACTTTCACGGCATGTTGGATAACGGCGTGTATTTACCGCCATCTGCCTTTGAAAGCTACTTTTTAAATGATGCCCTAAGCTATGCCGATTTGGATAAGACCATTGAGGCGGTGGGGAAAGTTTTCTAACGGGTCATTTCGAAGGAGAGAAACGACTGAGAAATCTAATTTATTCTTGGGATTCCTCACATTCCTTTCGGTTAGTTCGATTAGCGTAGAGCTTGTCATTTCGAAATGAGGAGTGGAGTGACGACTGAAAAATCTATTCGTGCTGGAGATATCTCACGTACGTTCGAAATGACATGGTGATGGATAAGATGTTAGAAGTGGTAAGAAAAGTGTTTTAGCTGAATGTGCTCCAACGGTCTCGGCTATGAGTAGTTGGGGATTTAAGCCTTAACTTTTGGGTTTAGCACTGACTTTTGTTTTCACTTATACATTGTGTTACCACAAGTTGTTTAATGTAAAACTTGTCCACCAGCTACTACATTTCTATTTTCCAAACTACTTTCAGAACTTAATGTAGCAATAATAAAAGAAAGTTTAATATTGTTGAACACTAGTCCAAGAGTCAATTGCCCGAACAAGAAATTTGAATTATCAATTCCAAGATTATTAGAAAACTCTTCGGTTCCAAAAATTTGATTGAAGTTAAATGCTCCAAAAAATCTTAATTTATTATTTGTTAAGGCTGCATCAGCATATAAATCAATTCCTATTGATGCACTTCCAGCAAATTCTTCAGTAGTAGTTCCAAATTCAGGAAAATCAGCAGTTCCTTTAGCTCTTAATCGTGAAATAAAATTAAATTGATTGTTTCTTGAATGTATGTATGCTAGTGGATATTCTATGTTTAATACTGTATTGCCACCATTAGAGATCAATCTTTGATACGCTTCATCTTCCTTCGCAACAGATAGGCTATCAGAAGAACTACTAGAAATCATAGCACCTAAACTAACTCTAAATACTAAAAGATTACCACTAACTAATTCCGAATAAATTGAACCTGTGTTATTTCCAATATTAAAACCTGTATTGTTTAAAACACTAAATCTCTTTCCTTTACCATCATATAAAATATCAAAAAATGCTCTTGACCGTTTTGGTCCAAATGATAGATACTTAATTGTGGAATATTGAAGATATTCTTTCACATATTCATTTGATAAACTATCAATAACAGGATTTAAAATTCGAATTGAGTCTTTTGAGTTTTTAAGTTGCTTTTCATAGTTTATTATCTCTTGATTCGTTAGGTTTAATCTACCTTCTACATTATCGTCCAATTTTGTTAAGGCATTACTGTATATTGAGTCCAACTTAGCCTTTTGTTTCTCCAATCTCTTCTTTTTAATGTTATTCAGAGTTTTGTAGTAGTTAAAAACTTTTTTGCCATCTACCGTGCTGGAGTCAGCAGCAAAAGTTTTTCCTTCGGTCGGATTATCTAGAATTTTGAATCCTGGTACATTTTGGGAATATGTTATTGCTGAAGAGAGTGAAATAAATAGAAATAGTAATTGTTTTTTCATTTTGTGCTGTGTTTTAATTTGTGGTAACTCGTTTATATATGCATAAAACATACTTATATAACCCAAATTGATTGGTCAATATGGTTTCGATCATCCCTATGCGAAGTAGAAATAAATTTCAGGTAAGAATATTGGGGTAAAAATTATTGGCAATATACTTAGAGTCAGTTAAATAGAATTAAACTAAAACCTTAAAAAAACTGGGGGTTTTATACAATTTGCAATGAACAGTGGACAATTAACAATGAGGAATTTACAATTATCAATTTTCGATGTGCCACAAAAGGTGAAGGGACTTTAACGATTTTTAAAATCAGATGCACTTTTATCCAAAGGAGGGCGGCCTTTTAAATGGTTGTCAATTACATAATATTCGTATGGCGGTATGCGTTGAGCTTCCCTTTCTTTTTCTATGAGTTCGCGTATTTGTGGCCAGTACTTTTTTGGGGCATGTCTAAAAATTAAAACGGGCCTTATTTTTTGGGAGCAGCCTAAATTTTTATCGGTAAGCCAGCCATGTTCATTTACCAATTCAATAATTGCAATGGTATTCTGGTGGTCTAATTGGTGTTGAATGTTAGCCAAGGAGTCGTTGGCCATAATGGGTTGCATATTTTTACCTCCAATTTTAAAGGCCAGACTTTTAAGTTTCCCTTGCTCTAGAGCTGGCATGGCATTAAATTCCTTATAGGTGAGTCCTTTGGCCTTTAAAATAGAGTCTAAAGCAAGATTGTATCTTTTTAAGATACTATCATTGGTGCCCCTATATTTTTGGTCAAGCTCCACCATTTGCTGCAACCTTGCGCATAGATTTTCCTGCGCCAAAAGTTGTGGGCATAGCAAAGTGCAAAACGCAATACAAAGTAATATGGATATATTTAGCTTCACCTAATTTTCAAATTCAGATACGGTGCTGAGCACAAATTGTCGCATGGCTTCTCCCTCGACCAGATTGTACGAAATTTGTTTGAGTCGAGCTGTTTTTTGGCCATTTTCGAAAATAGGGAAGCGCTGTACTAATTTGGTTTCCACCAAGGTAAATTCGTCGTGGCCATTATACCCTTTATTGATCGCTTCATTTTCTTCCGTAGGCTGAAAATAGACCCTACTCATGGAATGCCCATT
This sequence comes from Flagellimonas cixiensis, assembly GCF_042134615.1. Taxonomy (GTDB): domain Bacteria; phylum Bacteroidota; class Bacteroidia; order Flavobacteriales; family Flavobacteriaceae; genus Flagellimonas; species Flagellimonas cixiensis. The sequence continues at coordinate 852,790 of NZ_CP169639.1, read as the reverse complement.
ATTTACCGAAAAGGCATGGACCATTCCTTTTTGGTTCTCGGTATGTTGGGTAAAAACCACTAACTCTGGCGACCCATCGGAATTTAAATCTTCTACCTCGGCATGGGTCACTACCTGATCTTTAATCTCAAAGGTTTCGTTGAACTCGTTGGGCAGCCCAAAGGTAAAAATGGTAAGTTGGTTTACCCCATTTTTCGCAATGGCCGACACATTGAATCCCACTTCTTGCAAGTTCAACACCTTGCTAAATTGGGTTTGGTCAATTTGGACTTGGTCCACATCGCCAGCTATTTTAGCATAAGTGTCCGCCACCGTCGCTCCGCCCGAACAATAAAAATAGAGCGCATCATTATCGGATTCATTTTCAGTAGCAATGGAAAGGGTGTTGTCCGCAAAGTGGAACAGCACCTTTTTGCCATCGATCATTGTATAGTAAACGCCATAGTCCTCTTTGTACACCACAACATCCAAGGTGCAGGTCGGACGTTTTTTATCGGCACGTGAACGCACTTTGATTTCCAATTGGTCATTATTATCCAACCGATTCACCATAACAGCGACCCAATCGTAGCCTTCGTCCTTTTGGGCGTATCCATCGGAAACATAGTTTCCGGTTACATCAGAACTGTTGGTTATGGGTTCAGCCTCGGGTTCCATCGTTTTCTTGGAGTCGGTTTTACAGCCAACCGCCAAAAGAAGTGTCATTAGGCTTAAGATGATTCGTTTTTTTATCATTTACAGAAGTGATTTATGCTTTGGAATTTTTAGAATTTAAATAGGACAAGTTGAAGTTACGTGGCTTACCCTTTGATTAGGGTTCGTAAAAGGCTTTGTACGGTTTCTGAACGGCCCAAGGGTTCCAGAAAGCAGACATAAATATTCACCGCAATGGCCAAATAGGTGGCAGGGTGGGTGAGTTTTTTGTATTTCCATGCGGCTACCAACAACAATGCAATAATAAATACCTGAGAGTAATAAATGGGGGCCATAATATCTATATTGGGCCAGTCTTCATTATGTATGCCAATATAGGCGTTCTGCACCCCGCGTGACAGGGCAGGCATCATGATCAAAAATACGGTGCTGATCAACCACCATGCATGGTCTTCCAACTTTTTTCTTTTGATAATGGCCATGATTACGGCAAAAGCAAACGGAATCATCATGCCAATTTCAACCGAAGCTACCCCCATAAAGAACCATGGTTCAAAGGGACCAAATTGTTCGGGGTTGGCAATGGCCATATCGGTATACACAATATCACGGTGCAGCATACTCAAAGCCGTAAAGCATACGCCACCCGCCAAAAACATTCCAATAATGCCGTTGGTGCGGTGTTTGGCCATTTGTCCGTGAGTAGCAAAATAGGGTTGAATGATCAAATAGAGATACCAAGCTGTGCCGTTCCAATAGTGTACATGCACAGCCCAGGTGTTTTTATAAAAGTCGCCCCAATAATCTCCAAAAATGCCCAGTTGCATTACGATCATGGGTATGATCATCCACAGGTGAAGGGTTTTGTATTTTTCCATTTTCTACAAGGTTAATCCGTAAATAATGGGGGAATTATCTGGTATTAAGGTAGTTAAAAAAACAACAAACAATTGGCAATGACCCGTTAAATACATTGGATAAAAGGTGATTGGTATGGAAAGTTGAAAATTAAAAATGGAAAAGGTGTGCTGGGTGTGGAATATTGGATTGATTACAGCACGAAACACGAAACACTTAAAAATGACGCTCTGTTACCTTTCTTTGCCGCTACCTACCATGGTGCGGAACATACCCGCCCTCATATTCCTGAAGACATTATGAACGAACGAACGGGTGCGGTCGCGTTCTACTTTAAATTGACCGTGTCTAAATCCATCTTCATCTGCTTTGGTGTCTCCTTTTTTGGTCAATAGGTTGGCCACACCACTTTTAAACTTGTTTACGGTAAGATGATCCTTTTTAAGAGCAACAAATTTAAATTGGTCGTATTTCATTTTCATTTCACCCTGCGAAGCATATTCGTTTCCACTAACAGTGAAATACATTTGATTTATGGTACCGTCGATTTCTGCATTTAGGGTGGAACGAATAAACGGAACCACTTTTTCTGTATCAAAATTTAACAGAGACCCTTTGGCCATGAACGAGTTGTCCAAGCTTTGGGGGTCAAAAGTGTATTCCAAGGTGAATTGCCCTTCACCCATGATTTGGTTTTTCGCCACAATCTCGACCATTCCTTCACCTCTACTATGTATATTTTTTACTTTGGAATAAACACTGGTGAGCGACATTTGTTGAGGGGCAACATCTGCCATGGTTTTTTTATAGAAGTTTACTTGACCATCAGACATGGTTAGGGAATCTATTTTCAAATCTAAGGGCATTTCCCTCAGTATTTGATTCGGTAAGGGTTTTATTTTTGGGTTGGGAGGCATTAAAAGATTACGATAAACGGTGATTATCGGGCGATGTACTTCCATGCTTGGAGCATGAAGTTTTGGGCCTGTTGCGCCCAAAATATCAGGTTGGCTCAAGGTAATTTGATCTACGGTAACATCGAAATGGTCATGTTCTACCGATGTTCTTTTGGTAAGTTCTTCGCGACTATATTTGGTGCGGAATATCAAGTTAAGAATGTTACCTTCTTCCTTGTTCAATTGAAATTTTTCCCATCGCATATATTCAAAAGGACTCACATCAAAATACAGGTCTTCGGCAATAATTTCGTAGGAATCCAAAGCGAAAGGTGGCTGTTGCGATTCAGGTTTTGGGTCCAATTCCAGTTGGGATAGGTTGAGGTCGATGGTTTTGGCCTCCAATACCAAGCTATCGGTTTCAATGTTGCGTATGATTAATGATCCTTGGTCTAATTTAACTTTTTTGATGGCTAATTTGGAAGCGCTTTCCGGAGGCAAAGCTTTTTTTCGAAGGGTATCACCCATTTGTTGTTTCAGCAAAATTTGTGGCTTTTCCAGATACACTTCGCCGAGTTCAGCAGTTTTTCCTGATAATAGGGAAAGGTAACCAATACCTTTAATTGCCATGAGATCGGCCAGCACTTGAGTGTTTCCGTCAGAGGTGTTGAGTTCCACATTTTTCAAAGCAATATTGCCCAAAAACACATTGGTGCTCAAATCGCGGTATTCCAACTGAATGTTTTCTGGGATTTGTTCCGCCAATGCAGATTTTACTTTTTGGGTAAATAAGAGTTGAGCCGCAATTCCAATAACTGAAATACTTACTATAATCCAGATGAAAATCTTTGTTTTTTTGTTGACGGTTCTGACGGACATACCTATCTGTTATTCAGTTAGCTAGTTACTAATTTAGTTTTCCTTGTCGAGAAAAACGAATAAATCACCCAAAGCTTTTATTTGAATTGCCCTTTCTCCCTGTAGCAGAATCGGACCTTTTAATATTTTTGGATTTCGGGTCAATATTTTTAACCAATCTTCATCACTTTCAATAGTAACATCCTTACCATATTCTTGTATAAAATTGGGATGTTTGGTGTTCACCAACTCTTTAATGGGTGTTTTTATTCGATTGGCTATATCGACCCATTGTGTAGGGGTAACTTTATCCTTGCTCAGGTCCACGGTCTGAATTTTATATTCAGTTGCGTTTAGAATAGCCAAGGCCTGTTCACTAAAACTGCTATTGGAATTGTAATAAATATTTATTTCACGTTCGTGTGTTGCGATTATTCCCATGTTGGATGATTTAAAAATTAACGTGAATAAACTACAAATCGGAGGCTAGTAAGCTTGACGCATTCCATTTTTATGGTGCCACAAAAGAAAAAGCGAGAACAATGTCCCGCTTTCTAAACTAACTAACTCAAAAATACTGTGTGGATGGTTCTACATTTGAACCTATAGTAAGATGTACGGTTGAAAAAAGAATTTGGTTTAGCCAAAGACTAAAAACAACAATTTAAAATAAATCTAAATAGATATTTTTACGTACTTTTGCTCCTTATGTGTTGAAATATTGTTTGTTAAGTGTTTGGATATTTCAGTTTACACCATAAAATTATTCGGAAAGAGCCGTCCTTTAGGACGGTTTTTTCGTTTATAGCATCTGCAAAAAGTAGTTGTAGAGCATACCCGAAACAATGGCTAGACCAAAACTGAGCAAGGTACCAATAAGTACATATTCGGTAAGTTTTCTGTTTTTGCCTTTGTTTAGGTCGCCAAATCGGAAAACGGACTTTGCAGCAATCAACAATCCGATAGCGGCCCATTGTTGCATCAAAATAAAGCCAAAGACAAACAATCGCTCCAGCATACCAATGTAAGTGCCCGCGTTTTTTAGCGAACCTCCTTCGCCCGATTCATCTTCTTTGGCAATTTCATCTATATAAGGAGCTAGTAGCATCCGCATAAAAATTCCCGATACAAAGGTAACGAAGACCAAAAATGTTACCAATAGCAAGGTTTCTGTACCAAAAAGGTCATTAAAATTCAGTTGAAAAGGGGAGATGAGGTATACAGCCAGTGTCAATACCAAAAGGTGCAATACTTGGTCGACTACAAATAGCCAACGGTAATTTTTTGGATTGGTAAACGTGAGTTTGCCCAAATCTATCAGCAAATGGGTAACTACGATAAGTGCGATAATGGCCAAATGTTTAAACTGAAGTAAAAGAAGCAATACCAGCAAATGTACCCCAACATGAAAGTAGAGGTATTTGGACCTTCCTTTTTTTTGGAGTTTATCTTCGACCCAATGGCTTGGTTGCAGTACAAAATCACCTATAAAATGCGCAAGAATCAATTTTAGGGCCAGAAGCATCATAGTTGTGATAGTTGTGTTTGGTAAAAATGAATCATTTTTTGCACTTCTTCAAATCCTGCTTTGCTCAATTCTTCGCTAATGTTCCCTTGCGACTTGTTCAAAATAGCCGCTAGCTCTTTTTGATTCAATGCAGGGTTTTCCATGGCTGTTTTTACTGTTTTGGAAATGGCGGGTGTCCAATTATCCATGGTCAATGTAGCCAATTGCACTAATAAATTTAGGTGCTCATCAAATTTTTTATCATTCGTTTTTAGGGCCAAGGTTTGTTTTTTGAGGTGTTCAAAACACTTTCCGGAGTTAACAAAGGCAGGTCCGTTGGATTCGGTGATTTTTTTGGCATCATAGGTTTTCTTACCTATGCCAATGGCTATGCGAACATCCATGTGGCGAATTTGTTTTATGCACGCTTTGATGTAGATTGCGGCCTCCAATGCAGTTTCGGTTGAGGTCTCCAATTGAAAACTGTCGCCTCTATAGATTTCCCATGTTTGCGGTTCGTTTCCGAATTTTCCCAAGGCTTCTTTTAAAAGTGGAAGCCATTCAGTGGCCTTATAGTCTGATGAGTTTTTAATGTCACCTGTGAGTATAGCTACCATTTATATAGTTCTATAAAAATCTGTAAAATAACAGATTAATACAAATATCTGTAAAAAAGCAGATAATAACAAATATCTGTGGTAAAACAGATAATAAATGTGGTTTATTTCGGAATCCATAAAAAAAGAAACCGCGACCATGGCCGGCGCGGTTCCTTAAAATCAACAAAAAACACTATCCTCTTCTCCCTCTCTCCTGCATTTTCTTTTTGCCATACATTGCTTTTTATTTGCTATGCTTTCTCGTTTTTTTAAGCTTTAAATTGCTCTTTATTAAGCAAGTCTTTCCTTTTTAATTGCCTAAATTTTTTCCTACATCACTTTTAAAAAATTTGCCCCGTTTCACATACAGCCTATACAATTGGTCTTGTTGTGCTTTTGGTAAATTTGGGAAGGTAATGTGTTTGGTCTTTGCTCAGAAGGTAGGCCCATTTTGGCTCCTCTGCGCGCTTGGTCTTAAAAGTCTTGGATTTGTTCCCATATTGGCCAGTACAACCAATATTCGTGCTAATCGCTACATAAATCGAAATATTAATGATGTGCGCCCGATACAACCACAGTGGTTATGGGATTTCATCAGAAAAGAAATTCACAAAGCTAATAACAGTTGGGAATAGGGATAGACCTATTTACGGTCCTCTTCAAGATTATCGACATCTTCCAAAGGTTCTTCCAAATCATCGGCATCCTGAAAATCGGTTTCAGCGTAAGTTTTGGATTGGAATTGTTCTTGAAATTTATCCTGTTGCTCCATTTGGTAGTAAAAAAAGGAGGCCAACACAAAACAGGAAAAGTAAATTAGGCTTTTAGTCTTTTGGGTCATGATGTTGAGATTTGGGATTACTAATGTAATCAAACCCAATTGGAATTTCATTGATATGTTGTGAAACGACCCATTTTGTTGGTGAAGTCCAAAAAAAACAAGGTGTGACCATAAATTATTTTGGTCACACCTTGAAAAAATGGAATTTACTGAATATCTAGTCCCTATTTTGGGTCCAAAATCTGGTCGATTCGCTCTAGGGCATCTTGCAAATGATAGCGGCTCATGGGGTCTGAAATTCTAGACAACCCACCGCGGATATCACTCTTTAAATTGGTTAATTCTGCTCTTGCCACCGAACGAATATCTGACTGGCTCGCATTGATCGGAGTTGATTTACGGTATCCTCCGAAATCTGGTAGTTTACGTTGGCCATCAGCGGTCATTAAATAACCCAAACGGTCGATATGTGCTTTTTGAAGGTTTCTTCTGTAGGTGTCGATGGTTCTTCCATTTCTAGTTTCGGACCAGATTCCTCTACGAAGGTCACGCATCATTTCCAACAAACCGTAGGCATCATCGCCATTAATGGTTTCGTTTTCGATGATACGAGCCAATTTACCCATTTGCAACATGGTATTCAGGTAACGCTCTTGCAAGGCACGAATACGCTCCACAGACCCTGAATATTGAATTTTATTGAAAATGTTCTGGTCAATCATCCATTCTGGAGTGGCGAACAATTGTTCTTGTAAAAAGTCCATACATTTTTGTTGGTGCTCTTTGCTCACATGGGTGTAAACAGCGCCTTCTTGGTCGGCAGTTTTATTGTATTCGTAAACCCCGCCAATATTATTGGCTACGTGCCCCATATATCTTGCAAATTGAGAAACAACATGTCCGTACATAGTCTCCAAATCGTCGTAATTTTCACCGGGTTCGGTAGTCCACTCCATTAAATTAGGAACAATACGTTTTAGGTTTTCTATACCGTACAAACTTGCTTTAACGGCATCATCCCCTAAATCTTCGGTCTGTGAACTTGGATCGTGGATGTCGCCCACTTGTTGGTGTCCGAATCGGTACATCGGGTCACCGGCATGCTCAGTGATCCAGCTGTTCAAAATTGGTTTTTCTTCTTTAGCTGTTTTATCCAAAATTGGCTTATAACCCCATTTGATGGCATATTTATCATATACACCAATATTGGGCATTAGGGCAACCCCCTCATCACCAGGTTGTGCCACATAGTTGAAACGGGCATAATCCATGATAGATGGTGCTGTGCCATATTTTTCGGTGAATTCTTTGGAACGCAAAGAATCTACAGGGTAAGCAACACTGCTTCCCATGTTGTGGGGCAACCCTAAAGTGTGACCTACTTCGTGAGAAGACACAAAACGAATCAAACGACCCATAACTTCTTCTTTGAACTCGGTTTTTTGAGCTTCTGGATTTATGGCAGCGGTCTGCACAAAGAACCAACCACGTAATAAGCTCATAACATTGTGGTACCAGTTAATATCAGATTCCAAGATTTCACCACTACGAGGATCGCTCACGTGAGGACCATTGGCGTTCGGAATCGGGGATGCCAAATAACGAACCACGGAATATCGCACATCTTCTGGTGACCATTCTGGATCTTCTTCTGGCGATGGCGGGTCTTTGGCCAAAATGGCATTTTTGAAACCAGCGGCCTCAAAAGCTACTTGCCAATCTTCAATACCTTGTTTAATATAAGGGACCCATTCTTTAGGGGTAGCTCGGTCTACATAATAAATGATGGGTTTTTTGGGCTCTACCAATTCACCGGCATTGTATTTTGCAATATCCTCGTCTTTTACTTCCAATCTCCAACGATCTAGGTAAGTAACCGTTTTACTTTCTTGTGCATCCAATCCGTAATCGACTTGTCCACGGGCAAACCATCCCACTCGTTTATCAAAATAACGACGTTTCATGGGTTCTTTTGGCAACAAGATCATAGAGTTGTTGATCTCCAATGAAATGGAACCAACGCTGGAGTTACTTGGTGGATCGTTGGAGAAATAAGTTTTTACGTGGCGAGCCTCAATATTTAAAGGGTAACTTCTTACCGATTCAATATAGCTTCTGTCCCCGTCCAAACGGGTTACTTTGAACCTTTTTCTGTATCCATCAGGAAAGCCCAGGGCTTTAACATCTTTGGTGAACAATGGGTCCACTTCGATTACGGTGGCAGGATTCAACGAATCTTTTTTGTTGATGGCCTTGATGTCGAAGGAATAAAGTACGGGTTCAAAGTTGGAGTTGACCACGGCTTCGTGTACCGGCAACGAATCTGCTGCTACATTTTCATATGAGATGACGCGCAATAGTACTTTTTTGGGTTTTTTCTCCCAGCGTAATACCTGCGTGTTGATTTTTCCTCCACCAAAACCAATTCCTGTGGCAGTTTTGGAGATACGCGTAACCATTAACATTTCCCTGTTGAACAAGGAATCTGGAATTTCGTAGTAATGTTTGTCGTCCACTGTATGAACTGCGAATAAACCTTCATCACTTTTGGCATCCTTGGTAATTACCTTATCATAAGGTTGGATATCTCCAGGTTTGGGTTTTGCTTCGGCTTTTTGTTCGGTGTTTTTCTTTTTTTTCTTAAAAAGTTGGGCTTCTGTGGTGTGAATTGTGCCCAATAAAAATAAAAGTACAAGTACTTGAGGTAGTAATTTTTTATTCATCATGTGTTAGTTTGGATAACTTCATCATCCAAAGAACTTAAAAAGGAAAAGAAATTACTGTTAAATAAATATTAACTACCACTTTTTTTCTAAAATATGCAAAACTTCGGGAGTCCTGCGTTTTACTGATAGTCCCACGTGAATCGCCCTGTTTTTGGGGGCTGACAAGGATTGGGTTTTTCTAAAAAAAGTCATAAAGCCTGTAACATTTTACCATTGGGTTAGTCTTATAAGCATAACATCAATCAAAAAATTCAATCAAAAAATGAACAAGTTATTAATCATTTATGGTAGCGTCCTTTTAAGTAGTACCGCCATAGCAAACGACCAGCAAAGTGCTACGATGGTCCAAACAAAATCGGAACCCGTTAGCTATTTAGAAAACAGTTATACAGCATTGAACATTGGTGCTGATTGGAACGATTCAGATTCGGGGATAGCAAATTATGCTTCTTATGAATTGAATTTGGACGAAATAGTTTTCTTGGAAGAAGAACCCGAAATCGATTTGGGTTTTAATACCAAGGATTACCTTCCGGAAGGTTTTAACCCTTACGAAAGCTATTTTGATTTGAATTCCATCATATATCTCGAAAGCGAAGTTGAATTGGATCTAGGTTTTGATACTGAAAAGTACCTGCCAGAAAACTTTGACCCCTACACGGATGTTGTGGATGTACATTCCATAAACTATATGGAGGATGAGGATATGGACCTTGGATTCGATACTCGCGATTACCTTCCTGAAGGATTTTCACCTTACGAGGTTTATGTGGATCTAAAATCGATTACCTATTTAGAGATTGAAACTGAATTGGAATTGGGTATCGAAAGTGAATACCAATTGCCAGAAGGTTTTAACCCTTACACTGATGTAATTGCTATCTCTTCCATCAACTATATGGAAGAAGAAGATATGGATTTGGGATTTGATACTTCTAAGTATCTACCTGAAGATTTTGACCCTTACAAAAGAGTCAACGAGTAGGATGTTTTAATTTTCATTTTACAAATTTTTGAGTTAGTTAGTGGAAGCCCTCTTCGGAGGGCTTTTTTTTGCCCCTTTTTTGTTAATGAATTCTATATAAGGTGCTGGTTAACAAAAAAATAACATGGAATTTTACATGAATGGATTCGCAGCGATTTTCTTTTTTTGATGCGAATAATGCAAGGATTCTGTTATTTGCTTTCTAGGAATCCATTTTTTTTAAACAACCACATAAAAAGTTGCTTTTTAGTAGCTGTAACTGCTTAGTTAACAAAAATCTAATTACAATAATTTTTAAAATAAAGGGTTATAAATTTGTACCCAACAAAGAGTTACTGTTCGCTTTAGAGGTGAACAGAGTAAGGTTGAGTTAGTTTCTTACATTTTTTTGAGTTAGTTAGTTTGTAAATGGCTCCTTCGCCCGAAGGGGCCATTTATTATTTAAAATAATAAGGGAATTACAAACTGGAAGACCAATACGAGCAATAGTACTGCAATTAGGTTCAAAATTACGCCCACACGAACCATTTGGGGAATTTTTACATATCCGCTCGCAAATACAATTGCGTTTGGTGGTGTGGCCATAGGAAGCATAAAAGCACAGCTACTGGCAATGGTTACTGGAATCAACAAATGTAGCATAGGAATATCCAAACCAATGGCGATACCTGCTACAACCGGCGCCAATACGGCCACAAGGGCAACGTTGCTCATCAATTCGGTCATAAAAAGCATCAAGAATATAAGTAAGGCTGCGGTGAACAAGATACTCGCATTACTTTGTGCTATGGCATTGGCCACCATATCCACAATACCACTAGAGGACATACCTTGGGCAAGTGCCAAACCTCCTCCAAATAGGATTAAGATGCCCCAGGCCAGTTTAGAGGTATCCTGCCAAACGATGATAAAATCTCCCTTTTTTATGTTGTAAGGAATGGCAAATAGGGCCACCGCTGCAAAAATACTGATCATGGTATCGGTTAGACCAAGGTTTGGGAATATGTTGTTGATCAATGTTCTGAAAATCCAAAGGAACACGGTAATACCAAAAATCACCAAAACCATTTTTTCTTTTCCTGTGGTCGGACCCAATTTTTCCAACTCAGCAAGAATTACTTCTTTGGAAGCACTGAACTTTAAATCTTTGTTGGGAAACATCCATTTTACCAAAACCAAGTAACAAATGGCTATCATGATGATGGAAAAAGGCAATCCGATGGTCATCCACTTTAAAAAGGAGATTTCAATATTGTATTCATTTTCCAATAATCCTATCAAAACAGAATTTGGTGGTGTTCCAATTACGGTCGCAATACCACCAGCGTTGGCAGAGAAAGCAATGCCCAACATCACACTTAAAGCAAAATTTTGATCGTTCTTGGTAAAGCCATCCGCATCGTCAATCAACAAATTGATCACGGAAAGGGCAATGGGCAACATCACCACGGTACTGGCTGTATTGCTGATCCACATACTCATGGTTGCCGTAGCAATCATAAATCCCAAAATAACTTTATTGGGAGTATTACCCGTCAATCGAATAATGTTCAACGCAATTCTGCGGTGCAGATTAACTTTTTCCAACGCCAACGCCATTACAAATCCACCAAAGAATAGAAAAACGATTGGACTTCCATAGTTGGCTCCGACTTCGGCAATGGGTAAAATTTTAAGTATGGGGAGTAAAATTAATGGCAATAATGCAGTGACTGAAATGGAAACAGCTTCGGTAATCCACCAAATCAACATCCATGCAGCGACCGAAATTACGGGGTCGCCTTTTTCCGACACCATCTCAAAAGGCAATAGGTTTAAAATAATAAATATGATGGGCCCTAATGCCAACCCAATTTTTCTGCTTAGTTCCATTGGGGTTCTAAGCTATGCTTTTTTGTTAAAACATGAAAATATTGAAGCCCCGGGAAGGGGCTTCGCTGTATAAAATTTAAAAAGAGATGGTTTTATTTTATTTTGAATGTCAATCTTCCAAAAACATAACGTCCATTCTGTCCAAATTGAACAGATCTTCTTGAGTAAATAAATCTTCCTGAAGACCTAAACGCCGGGTCGTTTTCATCCGGGTACACATCCAATAGATTGTTTGCACCGATTGTGAAGGTGGCATTTTCGGTAAAGTTATAGCCCACGGTTAAATCGGTGATAATTTTAGCTCCGAAGGTGTAATCGATGCTTGGGTCGTTCTCATTTGTGGCTTCCTGCACTTCCCCAAAATAGCCGTTGCGGATGAAAAAGTTCCAATTGTCGCCAATCTTCAGGTTATGAGAAAGATTTCCTTTTGTGGTTGGTACCGCCGATTCCAAATAAATACGACTGGTTGGGTCAAAATAGGTGTCACTCAATCCAGCGTTGGCAATGGCATCGGGAACTTTAACTTCTTCAACTGTGGTCTCGGAAAAGGTAAATGCCAAGGTGTTGGTTAACGAAATATTGTCTGAAATAGAAGCTTTATGGTCCACTACAAAATCCAATCCCATGGTTTGTGTATCCACGGAATTTGCAAAAAATGCCGCTTGTGTGGCATTGGCCTGTTGAAACAAATTCGCTAATTCGGCATTGCCATTATCCGTAAATTGTCCTGTTAAAATAACACGGTCTGCAATATTGATCATATAACCATCCAAGGTGAATTTTAGATTGGCACTTGGCACTCTCGCTGTAAAACCAGCGGTGGCTCCGATGGAAGTTTCTTCTTTTAATGGCTCAATGCCCAGCAATCGCGCAACTCTGGAGGTGTTCGGGAATATACCCACCTCGTTCGGTACACCATCTACAAACAACGTGGACGTGGAGCTGTAATGGATTTGGTGCAAGGAAGGTGCTCTAAATCCTGTTTGTCCACCACCACGGAAATTAAAATTATCTGAAAATTTTATTCTCGTTGCCAATTTAAAGTTTACGGTTCCACCAAAATCTGAGAAATTCTCATATCGAACTGCTCCACTCACTAAAACCGATTCGGTAAAATCTGCTTCCACATCAAAATAGCCAGCGATGGTGTTTCTATAGGCATCTACTACGTTGGCAGGTTTAAACCCAGGGAAAACTTGAATGCCGCCAGGTCTGGAATTGCCAAAAAAGTCGACAGGCACTATGGAACTTGGGTCCGTAGGGTCATGTGGATTCCCTTGTACATTGTATTGGGTGTATGAGGCTTCTTCACCCGCAACAATGGCGTAATTTTCAACACGATATTCTGCACCAAAGGCAATGTTCAAACCGGCCATGGTGTCTTCATAAAATCGACTTAGGTCGAAATTGGTGGTATTTTCGCTATAGTTGAAACCTCCTGAATCGGCTTCAAATGGAGTAGAGTTCACCAAAGAGGCATTATTGGAATTGGTGACGCGGTACAAAAAGGTGTTTTTTCCATAGGAATTGCTGAAATCCACATTCCAATCTCCCAACATCCCTTTAATACCAAATGCAGCAGATTTATCTACAATATTGGAGTTGATTTCTGGCAAAAATCCATTAAGGTAGGCTGGGGTATAGGCTCTTGCTTGGTTGGGCAGACGATAAAAACCGGCAGCATTACCATTTTTAAAGCTCAGTCCGCCAAACCCATAAAGTTCCAGATTTTCGTCCAGTGGAATGGAAAGGTTGGCAAAGAATTGGGCACCCCTAAGTTCGGATTGCCCAACACGCATGTTAAAATCGCTTCGTTGCAAACCTCTTGCTGCTAGTTCAGCATCCGTGTTATTAAACCCGAGCGGGGAGTTAACCTGAAATTGGCTTAGTAAATTATTGAAATCGGAACTTGAAATGTTATTTGGCAAGCTATTATAAAAATTCTGAATTTCTGTGGCTTGATTTGCATTGGTGTAGGAAAGCGCGTTGAATGCATCTAGCATTTCTTGGAAAGTAAGGTCACCATTTTGAAAATCTGTATAACCAAAGCTGCCTCCAAAAACTCTTTGGGATCCTGTTAATCCATTTATATCGTGTAATTCCACATCCGAAGCTCCATTGATTAATGCTAATTGATTATTGTTGAACCCTGCGGATTGGGCATATTGTCTAACTAATGCTTCATTCATTAATAGCGTTGAAATATCAATACCGGCAGAAGCAGCTGACCTTTCCACAGAATTGTATCCATTAAAAATGGATCCTTCCCATTCTTGCATGCGATTGGTGTATCCTCTAAAATTAAAGTTTCCTGTAAAGTTGATAAAACCACCATCTTTACCAATTGGGAGACCGTAATTCAATCCTAGATTTACTTTTTCACCGTCAATTTTCTTTTGGGGGCTATGTTCGCTGGTTACATTGGCTCCCGTATTGATGTCTACTTGAAGTTCGTTGACATTCTTTTTTAATACAATATTGATGACCCCTGCGATGGCGTCCGAACCGTATTGCGCAGCTGCACCATCCCTTAAAATTTCAATACGTGAAATGGAGTTGGAAGGAATTGTGGTCATGTCGGTACCTACACTACCACGCCCAAATGTTCCGTTGACGTTGACCAACCCTGTTTTGTGTCTTCTTTTTCCATTAATGAGCACCAAAACTTGGTCGGGTCCCAATCCACGAAGCGATGCCGGAGCAATATGATCCGTTCCATCTGAAATGGTTTGCGGGTTGGAGTTAAAGGATGGAGCCGCATAGTTTAAAATTTCTGTTACCGTGACTTGGGGTGATGACTGTGCCAATTCTGTCACATCCAGTACATCTACGGGAACAGGAGTGTCCGTTGCCGTTCGGTTGGCATTACGAGAACCTACCACTACAACATTCTCCAATGCTAAGCCAGCTTCGAGCGTTATATTCATGGTTGCACCGGTAACTGTTGCTTCTTGGGAGTTGAAACCCACGTAGGAAAACACCAAAACATCACCCGGGCTAGCTTCAATAATAAAGTTTCCATCAAAATCTGTAATAACACCAATGTCTGTTCCCTTTAAAAGGACGGATGCTCCAGGTAAGGGCACATTTTGGTCATCGTAAACGGTTCCGGTTACCTCTTGTGCCACGGCAGCAAAACACGCCAATAGCACAAAAAGGAATGCTAATTTCATTCTTTTCATTTAAATAGGTTTTAGTAAGATTATTGGGGGTAGCCGCAGAATAATTCTCTCGCGATGGAAAGAAATTAGGGGTAAGATAGCATTTTTTTAAAACACGAACCCCGACACTGGGTTAGTGCCGGGGTTCGTTTGCTTATATTAAGTTATAATATGATCAGCCTGTATACTTGGCCAATAGGGCATCATCGGTCTTCTCCACTTTTAAAAGTCCATGCTTGGTCAAACCTTTGGTGCTCTTGTCCCATTTTTTACCGCTCAAGCCTGCTTTTTCCTTAAGCTCGGCCAAAGGCATTTCGCCAGCAGGCTTTAAAATGTCTATAATGATTTTTTCTTCTTCGGTGAGCTCCACTTGTTTTTTCTCTGGTCGCATTTGAGGGAAGAACAATACTTCTTGGATGGATGAATTATTGGTCATCAGCATTACCAAACGGTCAATTCCGATTCCGATTCCAGAAGTTGGGGGCATTCCATATTCCAAGGCACGTAAGAAATCTTGGTCGATGAACATCGCTTCGTCATCTCCTTTTTCAGAGAGTTTCAACTGGTCTTCGAAACGTTCGCGTTGGTCAATAGGGTCGTTCAACTCGGAATAGGAATTGGCCAATTCTTTTCCGTTTACCATCAACTCAAAACGCTCGGTCAATCTTGGATTGGAACGGTGCTCTTTGGTCAAAGGACTCATTTCCTTCGGATAGTCGATAATGAATGTCGGTTGAATGTAATGGTGCTCACATTTTTCACCAAATATCTCATCAATGAGCTTTCCGACGCCCATGGTATCGTCCACTTCAATGCCCAAATTTTTAGCAGTTTCTCGAAGTTCTTCTTCCTCCATTCCAGAAACATTAACTCCTGTATGGATTTTGATGGCTTCCAAAATAGGTACCCGTGGGTATGGGGCCTTGAATTCAATTTCGTGTTCACCAACTTTCACTTTGGAACTACCCGTAGCGTCAACAGCTACTTTTTCCAATAGTTTTTCGGTGGTGTCCATCATCCAGTTGTAGTCCTTGTAGGCTACATAAAGTTCCATTACGGTAAACTCTGGATTGTGTGTGCGGTCCATTCCTTCGTTACGGAAATCTTTGGCAAATTCGTATACGCCGTCAAATCCACCAACAATCAATCTTTTAAGATACAACTCGTTGGCAATTCGCAAGTACAAAGGAATGTTGAGCGCATTGTGGTGCGTTAAAAACGGACGTGCCGCCGCTCCACCCGGAATGGGCTGCAATATGGGGGTTTCCACCTCCAAGTATCCTTTTTGGTTGTAAAACTCACGGATACTGTTGGTGATTTTTGTTCTTTTTATGAAGGTGTCCTTAACATGAGGGTTAACTACCAAATCCACATAACGTTGACGGTAACGAAGCTCTGGGTCGTTAAACGCATCGTACACATTTCCTTCGTCATCTACTTTTGGTAATGGAAGTGGTCGCAACGATTTGCTCAATAGGCTGAATTTTTTCACCATTACGGTTTTTTCTCCTACTTGAGTGGTGAACAACTCACCTTCCACACCAATGATATCGCCAATGTCCAACAGTTTTTTGTAGACATCATTGTAAAGGGTTTTATCGTCATCCGGACAAATTTCATCACGGTTGAAGTACACCTGAATTCGGCCTTCGCTATCTTGAAGTTCAGCAAAGGAGGCTTTTCCTTGAATTCTACGAGACATCAATCTACCGGAAATCACCACCTTTTTACCTTCCTCAAATTCCTGTTTTATGCTCTTGGAAGTGGCATCCACTGGATATAAAGCGGCTGGGTAGGGGTCGATGCCCATTTCCCTCAATTTGGTCAATTTTTCCCTTCGAACGATCTCTTGTTCCGATAGTTGCATAGTCTTCAAAAAATTTAAAGCGCAAAATTACACTTTTGCGCTTTAATTTCTTGCTTTGACCGTGTTTAATATGCGTAATTGGGGGTGTACTGCTTTTTTAAAATGATTTGGGCCATATCTTCCTCCAAAGATTCTAAAGGTCTCTCCACTATTCGGTTGACCTCTTTTCCTTCTTTATAAAAGATCATGGTTGGTACTTTGATGATGTTCAGTCCCTGTTCTTCTCCCGTTGGACTTTTTTTGTAGTATCCTTTTCGGTAATCCAGCGCTACAATTTCCAGTTGTTCCATAGGAAATTCTGCGGCTTCTAAAATTTTGATGAATCTTGGGGTTTCTCTTTTGCTATCACCGCACCAAGTCCCCAAAAATAATTTGATGTGATAGGACTGAAGAGACTCTTTAAATAGATTCACCATGGTTTGGTCCACTTTATAGTGGTCTTGCCCGTTTTTAAACCATTGCTGATAGGGTTGGGATTGAAGGCCCTCTACATTTATTTGGCCCACTAGAAATTGACGCCCGTTTTCGGAAGTGATTTCTTGGTTGAATTCCTGTGCCGAAACACAAGTAATGCAAAGCATAAGCAAAGTGGTTGCAATTTGTTTCATGATTTTGTGATTTATGGTTTGGATGGCCAAATTCACTAAAATCAATGGCTGAAGAGAAATTAGAACGTTGGAAATAGGGACTAGACCGGGGGTTGAAATTTATTTTTGGATTCTTAAATACGGATTTTAAATGTTGAAAATATTAACGCAAAATTTCAGTTTGCGTTCAAGAATTAAATATATATTTGTATCCAAGTGAATACAATTTTATGTATTTTATTGAGAAAACTATTGAATTCGACAGGTGGTTAAGGAAATTGAAAGATGTTAGGGCAAAGGCCAAAATCCTTTTTAGAATTCAAAAGATTGAAAATGATGGCCATTTCGGTGATTGTAAAGGTGTAGGAAATGGAATCAAAGAGATGCGAATACATTTTGCCAAAGAATATAGAGTTTATTTTAAAGAAATGAACGGTAAAATAATTTTATTGCTGATGGGAGGGGATAAATCGTCTCAAGAAATAGATATTAAGAAAGCGAAGGAAATCTGGAATAAATTAAAAAAATAAACATGGGAACCTCAAAATTTGACATAGCAGATTATTTGGACAGTAAGGAAATGATTGCAGAGTACCTTAATACAGTTTTGGAAGAAGGGGAAAGTTCAGACGTTGTAAATGCAATTGGACATATTGCCAAAGCTATAGGTATGACTAAAATTTCTGAAGAAACAGGATTGAGCAGGCCAAGTCTTTACAAAGCGCTATCAGAGGGATCTAAACCTCAATTCTCCACAATTATGAAAGTTTTGAAAGCGATTGGAGGCCAAGTTCAAGTCCATCCTATTTCTGCATAGGGTAAAGCTTTTTTCCAATTATTAAGAATTAGCCTAGAAGCTGAACAAAACCTCTTTACTTTTTAAAGCGAACCAACATTTCATCCCTTGAAGAAACATCCAGTTTTTTATACAGGTTGTTGATGTGTGTTTTTACGGTGCTAACGCTTACAAAAAGTTCGGTGGCGATTTCTTTGTTGGTCCTATTTTCCAGGATAAGATGAACAATTTTTTGCTCTTGTGGGGTCAGTTTCTCCAAGAGGTTGTTGGATTTACTTTTTCGTTTTTTACCAAGGAAAAACACAATATTCCCCAGAATAGAAACTGCGAGAAGGGCAATTAAGGTTCGGTTCCACTTTGAAGATGTAGGTTGGGAAAATTGGGCCAATTCTTTGTCGGTGGTGATTTCGGCGTCGTATTGTTTGGTGAACTCTGTGTTTGGATACTTGTTTTGTAATCGGTCTGACAGATTTTCATAGTAAATGTTTTCCGTTACATCCTTCAAATAGTACTTGAAGGTTTCGTTTCTTTTGTCCGATATAAAATCGTAGATGTAAAGTTCAGCCAGTGGTTCCTCCACATCTTTTCCAAATTCATGCAGGGTATTGAACCACTTTTGTAGGTTCAATTTTTTGTTGGCCTCACTTGGATAATCCACAAAATCGTAGGCCATTTGGTTTTTGAGGTTATCAATGTCCAAAAGTAATCCAGAACTCGGGTTGGTAGAATTGATGGTGCACAGGGCTTCATCCTCAAAAGAAGTAGGAAATTGGAGCGTATCCTGGTTGTTGGCTATAAAAAGCACACTTTTGCTGTTATTGCATTGGCCTAAAAAGTGGTTGGCCCCTTCATTGTCCGAACAACCATCCAAATGTATTCTGTAGATACGATTGGCAATGTTTAGGTTGTTCCCTTCAAAATTAAAATGCCCCAAGGAATCCACTACCGATTTTTGTACAATCTGGTCCAAATAAATCCGTGAAGACTTTCGATAATCTTCCACAACGGATAAATAAATGGCACTGCCCTCATTTTCTTGGGATACTTCTCCAGAAAAATGGAATTGCCCAAAAAGTGCCGGTGCGTGGAGCAAAAGTAAGAGAAGGATAAAAAACCGCATTTCGTTCCCGATTTTTGTATAAATGTAAAGGTTTTATGTAACAAAGTTTCATTTTGGGCTACCTATAAGTATCATCAATCAAAATCAAATCAATGAGTTTCTGGAGAGTTTTATTGGCTATTCTATTTCCTCCCCTTTCCGTAATCGGGAAAGGCTGCGGTTCCATGTTAATTGTTTTTTTACTGACCCTTTGCGGTTGGGTGCCTGGCGTAATTGCTGCCTTGGTGATTTTAAATAACCCGAATTAATTCAGCTAAAAAGTTTATTTGAGGACAGCGTGCAAATTTGAATGGTCGTTTATCCAAAATATAAGATTCCGGTTGTCGGTAAAAAGGCATTATACTACTTTTAGCCTTCATGAACTGTTACACCAAACACTAAAACCATTAAAATAATCAACACATGAAAACATTTAAAGCTCTATTGGTTAGTGCTATTGTAGTATTGGCTGCTGCCTGCAATTTTACCGAAGAAATCCATTTTCAGGATGATGGCTCCGGTAAACTTTCCATTCAATTTGATGGTTCGGAAATGATGGAAATGGCCGGGGAGGAAATGGCAAAATCGGGAGAAGAAGTTGTAGATTCCATTATATCTTTCAAAGATTTTTTAGAAGAGAACAAAGACAGTATTGCCCAATTGTCTGCCGATGAACAAGCGAAACTAAAAAAGTTGGAATCGTTCAATATGCGCATGGTCATGGATCCTGAGAAAAAGCTCATGCTATTCGATTTGTTCAGTGAGTTCAAAAACGTAAGCGAAATGAACGATGCTTTCAATACATTTCAAGATGCAAGTACATTGGGTCCAAATGCTAACCCGCAGCAAGCCCAAATGAAATCTCCTGAGCAGGCCACTAAAGTGAACTACACGTTTAATAACAATACCTTTACCCGTACAGCAGAAATTATAGATCAAACCCTTTTGCAACAACAAATTGACAGCTTGCAAGGAGCCGAAATGTTTCTTTCTGGATCTACGTACACGTTAAAGTATCATTTTCCAAAAAGAGTAAAATCCACCAATGTAGAGGAGGCCACTTTTAGTGCCGACGGTAAAACCATGATCTATGAAGTGGGCTTTATGGAAATGATGAAGAACCCTTCGCTTTTAGATATTGAGGTGAAGCTCGAAAAGTAGGTTCGCAAAATAGCTCTTCGTATCTTTGCGGTATGAACAAGAAAGTTGCACTTCAGGACCTCGGTTATAAAGATTACAAGGAAACTTGGGATTACCAAGAAGCACTGTTCAAGGATATTGTGGACACTAAAGTGCGTAATCGAAGGGAAGATGCCGGCTTGGAAACTCCCAATCATTTTCTTTTTGTAGAACATCCTCATGTGTACACTTTGGGAAAAAGTGGTGACATCAATAATTTGTTGGTGGATGAGAAAATCCTCGAAGAAAAAGGAGCGACTTTTTATAAAATTAACCGTGGGGGTGATATTACCTATCACGGCCCTGGGCAGATTGTGGGCTATCCCATTTTAGATTTGGACAATTTCTTTACCGATATCCACAAATACCTTCGTTTTTTGGAAGAGATGGTGATTCTAACTTTGGCCGAATATGGCCTAAAGGCCGAACGCTCGGAGGGTGAAACAGGCGTTTGGTTGGATGTGGACACCCCTTTTGCACGCAAAATTTGCGCTATGGGCGTGCGTGCCAGCCGCTGGGTAACCATGCATGGTTTTGCCCTGAACGTGAATGCCGATTTGGGCTATTTTGATTTGATGATTCCCTGTGGCATTAAAGGAAAGGCAGTTACTTCTTTAAATGTAGAACTTGGACAAAAAGAAGTGGATATTGCCGAAGTAAAAGCAAAGTTACTAAAGCATTTTACCGCTCTTTTTGAGGCGGAGTTTGTTGCTGAGAAGTCTTCCATTTAAAAAAAATACAATCTATACTTTTTTCATTCGTCAATTCATATGGGGCATTCGTCAATTGGTTGAAATATTTCAATTTGAAATAATCTAATTTCACTACTGTCTGCCGTCAGGCAGGTATCGGTGTATATAAATCATTAAAAACGATTCATATCTTAAACGTTCGTGTTAACTGTTCCAGAAATAAGTTCTTATGAAAAATTCATTGACTTTAATTACCATTATACTCTTAATCTCTTGTGACGATGATCAAAATTCATTCGATAAACCTGACATTGAAGGAAAATGGAATTTAGAAACTTACATCGACATTGATGGAGATGAACATCTAACCACTTATTCTATTTTCAACTGGTATGAACAGGGATTTGAATTTATCAGTGGAGAAGAGTTTTATCCAAGATACGATCCCAAATCCAGGTTTGACACTGAAATATGGCAAACTGATTATGAAGTTGGCCCAGGAAAATACTTTTTATCGAACGGCATTTTAACTCTTTCGCACGAAGATCAAATCTACGATTACGGATTTAGAATGAAGGACACGAACACTATTGAAATTTCAAATGACGGAACAAGAACCAACGCTTGGACTGGAACATGGATTCTCAGAAGGAGTAACTAACACCAACAATCGCTAGCTCGCATCCGCTCAAGTTTAATTCTGCTGAGTCCATCCGAACTTCATCGCTACGCTACCCATTCTGCAAACTTCCTCTCTCCTAGCGAGGTTCTTGCTTCTGGATTTTGTCTTTCGGATTGCAGTTCTTCGTAGGTGACGTTGTAGGTATTGGGCAGCTGCGCTATCTTGCTGCTATTAAATACTAGTAAGCGCACACGTGCTAGCTAGTCAATAAGTGACATATCCTCTCCCTTTCCTATTTTAAATATTCCATCTAATTTAGAGGTTGAACCAATCCAATTCAATATAAAATTCAGTCTGATTTAATTATCAAATTTTGGAGAGCAGCCTAGAAACATTCCCGTACCATTTTACCGAATATAATTCTTAACTTTCTACTTGATCCAAGTATCAAAAATATTGATTGATAATCAGTTGTGTTTTCAAACAGCTATACAATGATTGATGAATTAAATTCTATACCATGAAACGAATTATACTAGTATTTGCCGTTGCAGGAATGCTGATTTCCTGTAATACTTCGAATAAAGATAAAGGAGAAGAATCAGCAATGGAAGCAACCGTTGTGGATAGCGTAGCCCATAAAATCGAAGCCAATTTTGTTCCCATTGACTCTGATGAAGCCTTGGTCGCGGCCTCATTAATGGCAGCCCCAGCAGAGAGTAGGGAGGGATGCACAGTAATCGGGTACAATATGGCCGGTGAATTTGTAACCTTTAGGGAAGGAGACAACGAATTTATTGTTCTTGTGGATGACCCAACAAACAAAGGATTTAATGCTGCATGCTATCATAAAAGTTTGGAACCTTTTATGGCACGGGGTCGTGAATTAAGAGCAGAGGGCAAATCGGGTCCGGAAATTTTTGATATTCGAGAGGAAGAAGCCAAATCAGGCAAATTGGATATGGGCAAACCAGGCGCTACTTTGCATTTGTATTATGGCCCCAGTGATAGGTACAATCCCGAAACTTCAAAAGTGGAAGAAGCCCAATATCGTTATGTGGTGTATTTGCCATTTGCTACGGCCGAATCCACGGGGCTACCAGAAAAACCAGTTGGGTCCAATCACCCTTGGATCATGAATCCGGGCACGCATAAGGCCCATATAATGATCACCCCCTCAGGAATGGTGCATTAAAATTACACTATGACCAATGATCAAATTTTTATTGATACGCCCAGCAATGAGGAGCGTTTTCGGATTTTCAATGAAAACGCCAATGACTTTACCTTCTACCAAGTTTTTGACCCTGGGCGCATTGCTTATAATAATATGTTATCTGCAGAAAGCATTGATTTAATTGAAAATGTTGATTTGAAGGTGGCTCTTTCTGAGTATTATGATTATAACTATTTAGGTGGTGTGCAAAATCGTATTATGGTGTTGAACCGAAGGGTCGTCGATGAATCTTACCCAAAGCTCTTCACCAAAGAATTTGTTTCCAACACCATTGGGATTTCATCGAAAATGCCCGCTGTTTCTAATTTGGATATTGCTACAGATGAGAAGCTACTGTCCGACCTTTTTGGAATCAAAATGATTATTTTTAATCAAAATGAATTGATTATTGATACTCAAAATCGAAACCAGGAACTTGTGTCCTTATTGAATTCAGATTTGAAGGAAAACTAAGAAATATAAAAGTTAAGTTCTCAACCGTCAATTCAAAGAAGGTATCCGTCAATTCGTTGAAGAAATATTGTTCGCAAAACCCGAATTTTAATTTTTAAGGATATAATTCATTTAGTTCTTGGCAAAGTCGAAATATTAAAGGAATTATATTTCTAATATAGCCAATAATAAACCGACACTTGATAAAAGACAAACCGTATGAATAACATAATTTATTACGTAGCAATTTCCTTGGATGGATATATTGCAGGAGAAAATGATGATATAAGCAAGTTTATTTTACAAGGGGATGGAGTTGAAAAATATCGATCAGACCTTTCGGAATTCAGAACAGTTATAATGGGAAGAAAAACCTATGAATTTGGTTATCAATATGGGCTTGAACCAGGTCAACCTGGATATCCTAATATGGAACATCACATTTTTTCAGACACATTGGAAATAGATAATTTATCAGAAACTGTTAGAATCGAGAAAATCAGTGTTGACCGGGTGAATGAAATTCGTAAGAATGCAAAATCTGATATATATCTCTGTGGTGGAGGGCAATTTGCTGGTTGGTTGCTGGACAATGGGCAAATTGATCAGTTGAAACTCAAATTAAATCCAATAGTACTAGGAAAGGGAACTCGATTATTTGGTACTTCAATTACATCTGAAAGTTGGAAGCTGACGGACAAGGAATCATTTTCTGATGGTCTTCAAATATTAACCTACAATAGGAAAAAATAAAGGAATTCAGGTCACCACAAGCCTTATAAAGCATTGGGTGACCGGGGTATTTGAACGTTATTTGGCTTTAAGTAAGTATTGTCACGGTTGGAAAGTATTAACTTATAAAGTAATAGGTTTCATAACCGATACTGATAAGTTCAATAATGTTTAATAACAATCGAGAAGTATACCTAGGGTTTTATTATTTAAAAGTTCTAATTATTTGAGGGTTAAACTAATCCACATCAAAATAAGTTGATAGACCAAGAAATCATCGCATTGCGGCGCCAACTTCATGCCAACCCAGAATTGTCCAATTTTGAGTATGGCACGGCATCCATCATCAAAAAGTATATAGAGCCGTACAAGCCCACCACAATTATAGAAGGGATTGGAGGAGCAGGTTTGGCCGCAGTTTATGAATTCTCCAAAAAGGGTAAAACCATAACTATCCGTTGTGAGTTGGATGCCCTCCCTATTTCGGAAAGCGATCAGTTCGGGTATAAATCAACAGCAGATGGGGTATCCCACAAATGCGGACATGATGGACATATGGCCATTGTGGCAAGTATGGCCAAATGGCTTCATCAAAGTGAGTTTGAGGCTGGGAAGGTAATTTTGTTGTTTCAGCCCGCCGAGGAAACAGGGGAAGGGGCAGAAAGAATTGTTAAGGATATACACTTTAAGGAATTACGAACCGACTATGTTTTTGCGCTCCATAATATTCCAAAGGAACCACTGCATAGGGTCATACTTATAAAAAGTGGCTTTTCTGCCGAGGTGATAAGTTTTGCGCTTGAATTAAAAGGAACGGAATCCCATGCCTCCGAACCCGAACATGGAATCAACCCTACGCTTTGCATATCGGAATTGGTGGGAGAAATCAATCAATTAAACCACCCTGAGCCAAACCATCCAGACTTTGCCGTATTGACGCCGGTGCATCTTTTTGTTGGTCAAAAAGCCTATGGCATATCGCCTGGCTATGGAGAATTGCATTATACGATTAGATGCTGGAGCGGAGCGATGATGCAAAGTTTGAAGTCCAACATTTTAAACTTGGTCAAGGAGAAGTGTACTAAACATGAATTGGATTTTGAACTTAATTGGTTGGAATATTTTCCGGCAAGCCAGAACCACCAAGAGTGTAATGAGTATATTCAAAAAGCAGCACTGGAAAATGGTTTGGAAATTATGGAGAGAAATTACCCTTTTAAATTCGGAGAAGATTTTGGCTGGTTTTCCAAATCGTATAAAACGGCAATGTTCGGACTTGGGGCCGGATTAGATACACCGGCATTGCACAACCCCGATTACGATTTTCCCGATGAATTGCTAGATACAGGGTGCTCCATGTTCAAATCTATTATTCTAGGAATAATGGAAGGGTAGGTGTCAAATGTAATTTTGATAATTTTTTAAGTGGTATGGCATGCCCTTGTACAGTAATAGCAGCCATTGGACTGTGGATAAATGAGTTTTGCAGCCACTACGGCATCCTCACAGTTTGAAAATGAACCTAAGGCTCTCCTGTTCTGAACCAATGGAGGATGACTGCAACCTGGTTTGTGTACTTCATGGTCTCCATTTTCTTGTGCTTGGGTATTTATGTAATAATTGTCCATGCTCTATTATTTATTTTGATGTGTTCTTATTCATTAGAAGCCTATTTTAATAGCATTGACCTAACTTCAGTGGAAGATTATCGGTGAGTTCTATGGTGAAAGATGATGTGTTTAATATCAAAATCATCTAAATTACCTGATGAATTTCCGGCCGAATTGTTCGATTCAATCACTAATCTGTTCAAAGGACCATCTCCATAGATTTGTCGGTCATAAACTTCAACTATAAATGTTTGTTGTATCCAAAAGTTGTTTGGAGTAGGATTCAGATAGCCAATAAATTCATCATTGAGGATGACTCTATTTCTATCGTAGGTAACTCCACGGGCCATTAAGGTGATATATGCCCAACTATTATAGTTTTCCTCTGTAAGTGCGAATGAAAAAGTTCTGTTCCTAGGTTTAGGAGAATCTCCGAATGCAAATATTTCATCTTGTTTGGTTACTATCCAAAATGTTCCAATTGTATCTGACATAATTCTAAGTGTTTATATTTTAAAACATTATGTGGGGAATCATTCATGGTTAGCCATAAAGTTGCTAAGTCCTAAAATTTGGAGCAGTTGTTTGTATTAATTAAAAAGTAGATATTTTCTTTCTTTAAATGAAGGAAAAATGTGTAATGTGTTGATAATTATGTGTGTAGTGGTCTAATAAGCAAGAAGTGTATGCTGAACTAGCCTCATTTTTGGTTGTAATTGGGAGGGCAAATTGCGCAATAGAAATAAAAAAAACCGGGGCTTGCACCTCGGTTTTATGTTTTTTAAATAGGAGCGATTTATTTTTTGAATTCCGTAAGCAAAGAACTGCCCATTAATTTTCCGCTTTTGTTGTACGATTCCTGTTTTACCATGCCCACACCTTCTGCAATCCATGTGCGTGAAGGAAAGGTTTGATTGGCCATCATCATTTTGGTTTGCGTTTCGCTGTAGATCACGTAACAATCAAAAGTGCCGGCTGGGGTGGTCACACTTTCTTTTTTTTCCACTTTACGGTTTACAGTGTCAATATTTGTATTCATATTCATACCGCCACCCATTTTCATTTTAATGCTAATGTTGGCATCGGGAAGTTCTTGGCCCACAGTTAAAGAATTGGGTAGTTCAATATCAGTGCCCGAAATATCCATTTCCATATCCCCCATCTGACTCAGCATTTGTTCGTTCATCAACGATTTAAAATCAATGCTGACCACATCGCCTTTGCAGCTAATGTCGTAATCGGAGTTATAGGTATTTCCCTTTTTGTCCACCATTTCCATCAGCATGGTGGCCGTGGTGGCACCATGCTCATTGCGAACGTTGCTGACACTGTAATTGATTTTACCATCTTCTTTGCCCTTTTTATCATAATTGGTGTATTGGAAGGCAATGCCATCGACCAAGGGGTAGTAAGTGCTGCAATCGGATTGTGCGACCGAAAAATGACAGCTAAAAAGAACAACGCATATTAAAATTGAAAAGGATTTCATCTGGTAAAGTTTTGATTTGTTGAAGGTTAATTTTGAAACAAACTACAAAACAATTCGGCTATTTGTAGAAGAAATGTGTAACTCGTTAAAGAGATTGTATAGGTGGAAAATCTTCCTAAAAGTGAGTATGGTAGAGGGCGAAAATGCTTTTATGGTTTAATCCGTCAATTGAAATAGCCGATTGGTAAATCGACCATGGAATTTTAACCAGAAAAATACCAACTTCACTTATCGTTCGCTAAAAATCATTAAAACGATATTTAGCTGTCCGTTATGCCCAATTGAAGAGAATGGTGAAAGAAAACATTTATCAAACTGACCATACTAAAACTCCTGAGATTTTTGAACTTATCAAGAATCATCAAAACTCGGATGCTATTAAGCATCTGGACAATCACCCTGAAGAAATAAATTTAAAGGGATGGATGGATCATACCCCTCTTCACAAAGCTGCTGAATGTGGCAATTTTGAGATAACAAAATATCTGATTAAAAACGGTGCTAAAATCAATGCTGAAAGAAGCGGTGTTTATGCTACTCCTTTGTGCTGGGCTAAAACACTTGATATTGCAATTCTACTTTTGGATTCTGGAGCAACAATGAATGACAGAGAATTGGATATGGCGACAAGAGATGATAGAACAGAGATTATTGACGAACTATTGACAAGAGGTGCTAAAATAAACATAGAAGAACCCCAATTTTTGAATTGCCATTCTATAAAAACACTTGATATTTATCTGAAACATAATATCGATATATCTCTAAAAGATAAAAACAATAGTTCAATACTACACAGTAAAGCATGGTCAGATAATGTGGAAGTTTTTGAACATGCCTTTAAAAATGGAGCAAAATGGCATAAAGATAGTAGCAGTCGTACTCCATATGTTTTAGCTCAACAAGGAGCTAGAAAAAAAATTATTGAACACCTACAGACAAATTATCCAGAACTTATTTCGCATCAAATAACAAAAATTCAAAAACCAGAATCACTATCATTTGAGCAAATATATTTTCTCTCTGAACACCCGATTGAAGATGATGAAATAATCGCTTTAACCAAATCATCAACGATCATAAGATACAAAAATCAAGAAAATCAATTTATAGCGATTAATGCAATAAGTATCGATTTACCTACTATTCGGAATTTCACCTTTGATGAGTCAAATAATATAATCATTCCAACTGCGGACAATAAACTTCTAAGAATTGATTCAAGAACATTAGAATTGTTGGAATCAATTGATTTCAATGAAGGGAGATTAGACCAAATTACATTCCTACCTAAGAAGAAAATATATTTATCCAGTGATGGATGGACGAGCTATATTCTGGACTTGAAATTTAAGCTACTTGAAAAACATTCTATGGATGATGGAGTATTTTTTCCACTAATCAATAAGGATGAAGATCTAATATCTACTTATTGTTATGACCAAGAAACATATCACAGCATTTATACGCTTTCAGGAGAGAATGAATTGAATTTTATCCATACCTTCTTTATTGAATGGAATAATTCATCAGAAGGCTTTGGCTTTAATTCATCAGGGAACAAATTTGCTGTCTCATTTCCAAAAGCTCTATCGCTCTGTGAAATGCAAGGGAAAGAAGTTACTACTATCTGGACAGTTGATATATCCAAATTTAAATCGGAACATGACCTGAGTGATTTAGTGTTTATCAATGATGATTTCATTGCTCTAGCCAAGGGAAAGAAAATAATTCTCTACTCATCAACTGGAGAAATAGTAAACGAAATAGGTTTAGACCTAATATCGGAAATTCGGGGTATTAAGCTAATTAAAAACGAAAGTTCAATAATTATTCGAACGCATTCAGAGATAATCTCCGTGGATATTGAGGAAATAAAAAAGGGCATAACAAAGTATAAAAGTAATGGCGGGGATAGTGCCAACTTGAATACTAGTGCAAATAACAAACAACAATCTTGGTGGAAAAGACTGTGGTCATAAAACCGCCACTACTATTATACGGACCGATAAGTAACCTATTCACTCTTTCTGCTCAATTCATCTTATACACAATCAACGAATTTTTTTCCATACATCAATTGAGAATAGGCATTGGTCAATTGGCGACTCATATATATTCATCATTTAGGCAATTTTGTGCTGTTAAGTCTTTTTGGAATTTATTCTTAGGATAAAAAGACTCTTCAGATAATAGGCTAAAACCAAGTAAAATAAAATGATGAAAAAGATATCGATACTGTTCGCTCTAATGCTTTTAAGTGTTTATACAATGCGTGCTCAAGAAGACCCAATCGATTTTAAAATTAATTCCTACTCCATAATTATCAATCATGTTACGCCTGAGGCTATAGAGGCCATCAATAATGCGGAAAAAAAGGAAAATGTAAATGTTGTGATTGGAAAAGTAGCCAGCCAACAAGATTTTGATTTGGCTTGTAAAAATTTCCCATGGATAAAAACATTGGAAGTGTCTCGCAATAATGAACTAATTTCCAATATTGATGCGATTTCAAATTTGGATTCCCTTACTACGCTGGGGTTCAATTCTTTAAAATCTTCAGAGGAAACCCCATTGGATTTGGGGCCATTGGCCAAGTTGATGGTATTGACCGAGATTAACTTTTATGCCACTCGAGTGGCCAACACAGAGGCTTTAGGCGGCCATGATCAGTTGAAAAATGTAAGTTTTTATATGAGTGATGTGAATTCCATTTCGTTTTTGGAAACAACTCCAAATATTCAAAAGCTTTCTTTATATGGTTTTGGACATACGTTTGAAAATTATGAACCAGTAGCACATCTCAAAGACCTTAAGGAATTGAATATTTATATGAATAAACAGGCTGCCGACGAGGCACTCGAAGTATTAAAATCGTTGAGCAGTTTGGAAGTGATAAGAATGTCCAATGACAAACAGGTTACCTCCTTGGATTTTCTTGAGAACAATGAAAATATGCAAGAAATACATGCCAATTGGTGTGATAGTTTAACCGATTTTTCTGCTTTAGCAAAAATGAAAAATTTAAGGGTTTTGGAAATTTCGGACACGGGTATTGAAAATTTGGATATAATCGATGGTTTAACCAATATTACCGATTTGGATATTTCTAGAACCAAGGTGCAGAATATTGCCCCATTAAAAAACTGTTCCAACTTAGGGTCAATTAACATTTCCCAAACAGAAATTGAAGATATTTCTCCACTGTTTGATTGTGAGCAGCTATGGAAAGTTGAACTGAGTTCCAAGGTGCCCAACGAACAGATTGAAAAGCTTAAAGAACTAAGGCCAAAAATTAGGATTAAGGTTAGGGATTAGAGGTAAGAATTAAAGATATCGTTATGAAACAACTATGGGCTAGTAAATCAGACTATAAAATTTATTCTTGCTTAATTTTATTTTCACTCCTTATAAGCCAATTAAGTTATTCTCAAGAATCTACTGAAAATGTTTTTAATCAAATTTTGAAATTGAATTCTGGTGACAGGTTATCAAAAAATCAAATAATTAAATTTTTTGATTCACCTAGTGAACCATACGATTTTGTATTATTTGATTCTGTTGTTCACATGTCAGAAACTTTTATAGTAATCTCGACAATACATAAGAGAAAAAATAAATATAGATATCAATCAAGCTCTTTTATTTCTTCATTCAAACCAAATGGTATTATGGTCGATAGAATCAGAGTAGAGGGCGGCTTAAGTGATTGTTCATTTTCAATTTACTCAAATTTAGGTCTTTTCAATAGTGAAAACATATCAGTACATACTACCAAGCAAGAATTTGATTGTAATTCTGGAACTACCTTATCAATAAATATTGAAGTTTCGGAATATGAAATTCAAGAAAACGGATTGTTTAAAAAAATAAGAGTTAAAAACATTGACCCTAATAGGGTTAATCGTCGAATAAGTTTATACCTATTGAATTATAATGAGCTAAATGGCCTCTCATTAGATTCATTAGCAGTGCTGAGAAATGAAATATTTGCATCTCATGGCTATAAGTTTAAAAATAGATATTGGAAAGAATATTTTGATAAGAAAGATTGGTATGTTCCAATAAAAAATACCGTCTCAAATAAAGATTTACTTTTAATCGAGCAACTTAATTTGGAAAATATACTTAAGTACGAAAAGCAAAAACTCTAAATAATTAATTTAATTAAGACTTGATTTTCGAAAAGTAGTGTTTTTTAAATTCTTACTTAGTTAGATAAAATTTAATTCATCTTATACACAATCAACGAATTCTCTTGGTCCTTGGCCACTAACTCCAATTTTCGGTCATTGTCCATATCCGTTAGATCAATCAACGAGCTTC
This sequence comes from Flagellimonas cixiensis, assembly GCF_042134615.1. Classification (GTDB taxonomy): domain Bacteria; phylum Bacteroidota; class Bacteroidia; order Flavobacteriales; family Flavobacteriaceae; genus Flagellimonas; species Flagellimonas cixiensis. The sequence continues at coordinate 821,225 of NZ_CP169639.1, read as the reverse complement.
CGTACACTGGAAAACCAGGGATAGATTCCGCTTGGCTATCATAAAGATAGATTTGCTGGTTCTGAATATCCGTCACCGATACATAAATTTTATCGTAGATGTAAAAAATCTTGGGTTTGGAGTAAACCCCTAAATCCAGTTCAACCTTTTTACCGCGAATACTCAACACATTATCATCCATAAACACCAAAGTGTTGCTGGTGGCGTACATGCCGTGATCTTTATTCATGTTAAAATTGGTGGCAGTGAGTTTGCCATTGGTATCAATTTGATGTAGCACCCCAGTTTTGTTGGTCACCGAAATTTTGTTTTTGTAGAGGAAAACCTCATTGGTGGAAAAGTCGATTTTCTCGTCCACTTTTATGCGGTCACTTCCTACTCGGTGTAAAATTTTAAGGCTTTCGTCTTCCAATTTAAACACCAGATAATCTTTGCTGCCCACTCGAAAGTGTTTTGGAGCTCCCAATATGTTGCTGGGTGCTTCTTTAAAAGTAAAACCGTTCACAATTTTACCTTGGTTGTTGTACATGAACACTTTTCGGCCTTGGGTTATCACAAAACGGTAATTTTTACTGCCATCGTAATCAAAAATAGCCAATGGGTTTAGGTTGCCACCTTCAAATTCCATTTTAAAAGGAGGAACATCGTCTCCATTGCGGTCCACGATCATAAATTGGTTGTCGGTGCAAAAGGCCAATTGTAACCGTCCATTTTTATAAATGTCCACTTGTTGAACCTCCCCTTGAATTTTTCCTTCAAGCTGTTTGGTCCAAAGCACTTTTCCATCTGTGGAAATTAAATACAGCACATTGTTGCGATCCTGCACCACAATTTCCTGTTGGTTGGTTCTATGGTTTTTTACAAATTGGGGCTGGGTGGCCAAGTCGGTATCCAGCTCTAAAGTAAATAGTGGTGTTACGGTATTGGTCTCTTGGGTTTTTCCAATTTTGGATGCCAAAACATTAAAATGCGCAAAGCCATTGTCCATCACCATTTGCGACGCAAAGGCATATGCTCCAAAATCATTTTTCTCAATGTCCTCAAAAACTTCTGAAGTCAAATTTTGCTCTGCAAAATGGTCGATGCCCGATGCATCGGCAATAAATAATAGGCTCGATTCTGTAGCCATAGTGCCCATCGCAGTTTTATATACCGGCGCATTGCTGAAAGATGAGGTGCTTTTGTGATTACTGATGAGTGTTTGCAGAGTTTCTTTGTCTTCGGTAAAAACAAAACTGTTTTCCAGAATGGTGCAAAAATTAGATTCAAAATCGGAGACCAGTGGAGTAAAGGCATCGGTAATAAAGTTTTTTTCTTGAAGCGCCATGATTTCACTACCCTGATAATTTTCGGATCCTACTTTTTGTCCATCTAAATAATCGTAAAGGCTCTGTGTGCCATAAGAATGCAATAGCACAGCTTTGCTGTGGTTCATATACACCACACCCACTTCTTCAATAGTGTTGAAAAGGGAATCCACAGCTTTCACCCTATCGAAATACACATTCTGGTTTTTGGCCAAAATTTGGTAATCATCAAAGGTATAGGATATAATAGCTTCGGAATTTAATGGGGCCAGGGCGGGAGTTTTGTTCACCAAGGCATTGGTGCCCTTAAATAGGTTGATGAAATTTTTAGTGGAATCGTTGGCCATGGCAACCCCGCTTAGGCTAATATCATCTGAATTGGCCGTAAAATCCAAGGAAACCCATGAGGAAAATGCTTTATCGGTGTTTGCCCCATCCTTTAGCGATAGAAGGGAGGTGTTCCCTTCCATGTTCATGATAAACGTAGCCGATTTATCGAGTGAGTTGGTTTGGTACACTTTTGATAAAATTGGGTCGGTCGGGTTTTGATTTTTGGTGCGCACCAAATTTTCCATCAACATTTGGGAGGAACTCATCAAAAGATTTTTTCCTTCCAGGGTGCTGTACACCTCTTTGCCTTCCAAAACGTATTTTGTGATGGTGGTATTTTCGTAGGATAGGGTTTCCACCGTTTTATTGCTGATGCTATCTACATTAAATAGGTTGGACATGCTCGGAACTACCAATATAAAATCATAAGTGTCTTTTCCTACTTCATAAAATCCCAAAAGGCAGTTGGTGTCTGTAGAAAGCGGATGTAGAGCCTCCAACTTTCCAGAAAGATCTTGAATGTTTGAAAAACCCTCCAGTTTTTTTAAAACCGAGTTGTTTTTGAGTTCACTCTTAAAATTGGTGAGGTTATTTACCTTAATAATTAGTGCCGGATTGGGAGGTAGTAGGTCCAGTAGGGAATCTTTGGTCTTTACCTCTTTTGCGCAGGATGCTAAAAAAATGGCGGTCAAACAGAAAAGTACCTTTAATCTCATGCATGAAGTTTCAAACAAAGTTAGAACTTTTAAATATCCAACGATAATTGTTCTGGAAGTTGTCTGAAGCTTTTTCGATGATATTTGGTAAGTCCGTGTTCTTTTATGGCCTCTCGATGTTCTTTGGTGGGGTAGCCTTTGTTCTTTTTCCAGTTGTACATTGGAAATTCCTCATGGATTTTGGCCATGTACTCGTCTCGGTAGGTTTTGGCCAATACCGATGCTGCGGCAATGCTCATGTATTTTCCGTCCCCTTTGATGATGCATTCATGGTCGATGTTAGGGTAGGGTTTAAAACGATTGCCATCTACCAATATAAAACTGGGGGCCTGTTGTAGTTGGTCCAACGCACGGTGCATGGCTAAAAAGGAGGCATTTAAAATATTGATTTCGTCTATTTCATCTTGAAACACATGTTGTACGGAAAAGGCAACAGCCTCTCCTTCCAAGATTGGACGTAAGAGTTCACGCTTTGTTTCTGATAACTGTTTGGAGTCATTAAGAATGGGATTTTTGAAGTTTTCAGGTAAGATTATGGCTGCTGCGGTCACGGGTCCGGCAAGACATCCACGGCCTGCTTCATCGGTTCCAGCTTCAGAAAAAGAGTGATAACAAGACTTTAACATGCTCGTTAAAAATTTAACACAAAACGATTAAGACTCATTCTTGTCGTTAAAAATAAGTTAAGAAAAATCGTAACAAACTAATAGTAAAAGGATTACAAAAACAACAATTGTTAAGGTTATCTCAACAAAAATAAATTTTTGCAAATATATGATTTTATGTCCGTGTTAAAGTTTTTGCAACTTTCCTATTTATCTAGATTTTTGGCGATGCTAATTCAAAATAAATAGTACATGAGAACTAAATTTATGTACATGCTCATGCCATTTTTGGTATTGTGCATGTCTGTCTCTTTTGCACAAGAGAAAACAATTTCAGGTAATGTAACCGATGAATCGGGTTTGCCATTGCCTGGAGTTTCTGTCTTGGTGGTTGGCACCAGTAACGGAACTCAAACCGATTTTGATGGTAATTATACCATTACAGCCAATACTGGCCAAGTATTGCGTTTTAGTTACATCGGCCAAAAAACAACCGAAAGAACCATTGGTGCCTCTAGCACTTTAAATGTTCAGATGGAAGCTGATACCCAAGCTTTGGAAGAGGTTGTTGTAACAGGGTATACTTCGCAGAGACGTTCCGATATTACTGGTTCTGTAGTGAAAGTAGATTCTGAGAAATTGGGGGAAATCATTGCTCCTTCAGTTGATCAAGCCCTTCAGGGTAATGTTTCTGGTCTTACGGTTTCAGCAACTTCAGGTACTCCTGGTTCTACTTCTAACATTAGAATTCGTGGTATCAGTTCTATTACAGCTGGTAACGAACCTTTATATGTTATCGATGGAGTTCCAGTAAGTAATGGAAACGTTGGAACAAGTGGAGCTTATTCTTCACTTTCTGCATTGGCAGGTTTGGATCAAAGCAACATTGAGTCTATTACTGTACTTAAAGATGCATCTGCAACAGCACAGTATGGTGCTCGTGGATCTAACGGTGTAATCTTGATTACTACTAAAAGTGGTAAATCTGGTAAAACCGTATTCAATATCAACAGTAGCTACGGTTTCCAGAACGATGCCATCACTGGTCCAGTGCCATTGACTGCTGCGAATCGTTTGGAGCTTTCAGCTGAGGCTTATTTCAATGATGGTATTTATCCTACAAAAGAAGAAGCTACACAAGCATTATTGGCTGGTCCATTTGCTCAGTGGGACGCTAATGGTCGTCCAGAGGCTCGTTGGGATCAAGCTGTAGCCAATAAGGATGCCGTTATCCAACAACATAGTTTTTCTGCTTCTGGAGGTGGTGAAGGACATACCTTCTTTGCTTCCTTAGGTTATATGCAACAAGAAGCTACCGTTATCGGGTCAGATTTTGAAAGAATCTCTGGGTCTTTGAACTTTTCTAAAGATTTGACAGATAATATCACTTTCTCTTCAAACAACCAAGCTTCGCACATGTTGCAAAACGCTTTCTTGGAGACCAGTGCATATTTTGAAAGTCCACGTACTGTAAAATATTTCATCTCTCCATTGTTAATGCCTTATAATGAAGATGGTAGCTACAACCTTTTTGGAGGTTCATTGCCTAACCCATTGTATTTGGTAGAGAACAATACCAGTGAGAACAGACTTACTCGTATTGTAACCAACAACTCGGTTGAGTGGGACTTTGCTAAAGGATTGACTTTTGGTTCTACTTTCAATGTGGATTTGCAATTGTACAACTTTAGATCTTACTCTAACCCAACATATGGTTACGGTGCCCCAACTAGTGGTGATGCCAGCCAATATGACAGGACCAATGTGTTCTACGTGTTCCAAAACTACTTGGATTACAATTTTGAAATTAATGAAGATCACAGATTTAAGTTTAAGGCACTTCAAGAATACCAATCCAACCGTCGTTACTTTTTAGGTGGTGAGGGTCAGAACTTCGCTGATGAAGGATTGGAAAACTTGGACAACTTGGGTACTCCAACAGGAGTTAGTTCTTCTTTCAATGATTGGTATGTTGGTGCATACATGGGATTGTTAAACTATTCAGCTTTCGATAGTCGTTATGTGTTGGATCTATCATACAGAAGAGAAGGAAACTCACGTTTTAGTAAAGACAACCGTTGGGGTAACTTCTGGTCTGTAGGTGCGGCCTGGAACTTGAACAAGGAAAACTTCTTGGCAGACTCAGATTGGGTGAACGCACTTAAGTTGCGTGCTTCCTACGGTGTTACTGGTAACGCCCTAATTGGATTGAATCAATACCAGTCTTTGTTTGGATATGCTGCTGATTACGGTGGCGAGGGTGCACAATATGTGGACACATTCGGTAACAAGGACCTAACTTGGGAAACTTCCAACACCTTGGATGTTGGTGTGGATTTTGGATTGTTCAACAATGTGGTTAGTGGTAGCTTTGCCTACTTTAACAGAGATTCAAAAGATCTATTGTTGGACGTGCCATTGTCTCAGACCACAGGTTTTGCTAGTCAAGTACAGAACATTGGTGAGTTGAATAACAAAGGTTACGAAGTTGACCTTAACTTTAATGTTGTTAACACTCCAGATGTAAGTTTAAGTATTGGAGGTAACTTTTCATACGTGAAAAACGAAATTACTTCCTTGCCAACAGATCCAAATGGTGAAGAAAGAACCATTACAACTGTTAGAACAAGAATCGAGTCTGGTCACCCAGCGTATGCATGGTACATGCCAACTTGGGCAGGTGTAAACCCTGAAACAGGTATTGAGGAATACTACATCAATGGTGTAGATGGAGAAACTACAACCAACTTTAATGAGGCTGAAGCCGTTTTCCAAGGCGGAAATGCGGTTCCAACAACTACTGCTGGTCTTAACTTGAACTTCTCCTATAAAGGGTTCTTCTTGAACGCTAATGGTTACTATGCTGGTGGACACAAGATCTATGAAGGATGGCACTTGTATTTGAACCAAACAAATGCTTACCCAATTTTGGCCTTCCAAGGATATACTTCCTTGTTGGATAGATGGCAACAACCAGGTGATATTGCACGTAACGGAGCCTTTACTACGTCTGCAACTCCTTGGCAAAGACACTCAAAATATCTATACGATGCTGATTTCATGCGTTTAAGATCTTTGACTGTTGGTTATGATGTGCCTTCTAAAGCTTTAGAAACAGTAGGGTTGACGAAGCTGAGAATTTTCCTTAGAGGAAACAACTTGTTAACTTGGGTTAAGGATGACAATTTGTTGTTTGATCCAGAAGTTGATATTGATAGTCAGAATGGTACGGTGGATCCAGGAGAAACTGGTCTAGAAACACCACCTACCCGTTCAATTTCTCTAGGTGTAAACATAAATTTCTAAGAAAAAGAAGATGAAAAGAATAGTTAATAAAATAAACGTAATGTTGTTTGCTGCGGCAGGACTCTTGTTGGGTTCCTGTACGGCTGACAGTCTAGAGCCTACCCTTTCACAAAATAAAAGTGTTGAAGGAAGTGTTACTAAAGTAGATAACTTGTACAGTATCTTAAAAGGGGCGCACAATTCGCTTACCAGTTCGGGATACTACGGCCGTGATATGATTGCGACCAACGAAGTGAGGTCTGATAACTGTTTCTCAAACGGTAACTCAGGTAGATTTACTACTCAAGGTGAATATGAGTACAATGCAAATACCGGATTTATCTGGGATAATGCATATTATGTGATTGCCAATTCAAATATCATTATCAATACAGATGTGACCACTTTGGAAGGGGATCAAGCATATGGGGAGCACATTCAGGGAGCTGCCATGATTCTTAGAGCACTTGCACATTTTGATTTGCTACGTGTGTACGGTCAGCAGCATGCAGGTGGTAACCTTGGGGTGCCGATTGTAACTGAGTTTAAAGGTGAAGATTTGTTTCCTGCAAGAAGTACTGTAGATGAAGTGAAAGCTGCCATTTATAATGACTTAGTGACTGCTTACGGTATGATGGATGAAAGCTATGATACCTCTAAGACCATTGTATCAAAATACGTGGCCAAAGCTTTGGAAGCTCGTGTAGCCGTTTACTTTGGTGACTGGAGCAGAGCAGTTTCTGCTTCAGAAGAAGTTATTGGTTCGGGATTGTACTCTGTTATTGGTGCGGATTCCTATGTGTCTAGCTGGGCAGCCGATGGAGGTGCGAACGTATTGTTCGAATTGGCCTTTAGTGGAGCGGATAACCAAGGATCTAATGCATTGTCTTATATCTACAGATACCCTGCAGATGAGCCAGGAGGATATGGTGATCTTCAAGTAGTAAGTACTGTGGTAGACTTGTTTGAGGATGGAGATGTAAGAGCTGATATCTTGGGGTATCAAGATGGAGGTACTCGCTTGCGTAACATGGGTAAATACCCTGATACAGCACAAGGTGCAGATAACATTCCATTGTTCAGATACGAAGAAGTTATCCTTAACTATGCAGAAGCATTGTTGGAGACTGGCGGAGACGCTCTTACACAAATCAACTTGATTACCGGTAACCGTGGAGCATCTGCTTACGCTTCAGTAACTAAGGAAGATATCCTTAACGAAAGAAGAAAAGAATTGATGTTTGAAGGGTTCCGTTACGATGACTTGGTAAGAACAGGTCAGTCAATCCCATACTGGGGTTCAACTGAAAACAGTTTAGGTACAATTGGTTACCCGAACAACTTGTTTGCATACCCAATTCCAATTGGCGAGATCAATGCAAACTCTAACATGGTTCAGAACGAAGGTTATTAATCGACAATCGTTTTAAATTATTTGAATATAGTATTAAAGTCCCGCGTATTGCGGGACTTTTTTTGTGCCCAAATTTTTCACATTTCTTTAGAAACAAAACTTTTACCTTTGCCCAACCAATACAGTGGAATGAGATTTTTAACGTTTGCCCTTATCTTTTTTTCGGCTCAGGCCATTTTTGCACAGCAAGATTCAATACCACCTTCCAAAGAAAAGGATACCTTAATAGTGGTTTCCAAAGATTCCATTGCAACAAAAGCTAAAGACTCCGTTGGTCAGACCGCCATAAAAGGAGGTAAGCGAGGTGGTGCTCAACGTATAAAACCTAAGCAAGATTCCATATCCATTGCCGATTATAAAATCATTAAATATAACAGGGCCATTACTTTTGTAGATTCTACCCTTACTATATATAAGGAGTACAAGTACAATTATTTGCGCAGAGATGATTTTGAATTGATGCCGTTTGCGAACATGGGACAACCGTATAACGAATTGGCCAAAAGCTTTAAAACAACCCCCTATTATCCGGCATTGGGAGCAACAGCACGTAATTATGGGTATTACGAAAAAGAAGACATTAACTACTACCATGTGCCAACCCCGATGACGGAGCTTATGTTTAAGACAACCATGGAACAAGGTCAGTTTTTAGATGCCCTTTTGACCTTTAATTTGTCTCGTTCCTTTAATGCATCCATAGCCTATACCGGCTTTAGATCGTTGGGTAAGTATCGTTATGAAGAAGCACAAGATGAAAAATTCCGAATAACCCTTAATTATATGTCCCCAAATGAGCGCTATGGCTTCCGTGGACATATTGCTGCACAAAAGCTCCGTAGTGAAGAGGGTGGGGGTTTGTTGGATAGGAGGCAATTTGAATCAGGGCTGGATGATTTTTCAGATAGAGCCAAAGTAGATTTGCTGTTTGAAAATGCCAATAATCGAATCTTGGGAAAACGATACTTCTTTGATCAGCAGTTCAAACTGGTCAACCATAGAAAAAATGAAGAAGATAAAGATCCCACAACTTTGGCCATCGGGCATGAGTTTAGCTATGAAACCAAACTGTACGATTTTGAACAATCCGCCCAAAATGATGCTTTCGGAGAAGATCCGTTTCTAACCCCTATAGAAGATCTGGCCAGGTTGAAAACCATGTTTAATAAAGGTAGCGTTGAATTTTCCAACAGGACCTTGGGACGTCTTTCAGGAAATGTAAGCCTTTATAATTACAATTACTTTTTCAATAGTATCTTAATAACCGAAGAAGAGACAATACCTAACCAGCTCAAAGGAGAGGAAATTTCGGTAGGTGGCGCCTATAAAAACAGTTTCGGACCCATTTCCTTGGAAGGAAATGTAAACTATACAGTGTCAGGAGAGCTCACCGGAAATAATTTTGATGCGCAGGCCAAATACCAACTAACACCTAAACATGCCATTTTCGGCGGAGTGCATGCTTCATCAAGAATGCCCGATTTTAACTATCTGTTGTTCCAGAGCGATTACAGGAACTTTAATTGGCAGAATACCGACAATTTTGAAAAGGTGCTCACCAAGAGTGTGGAGTTCGGTTTCGATTCCAAAATCTTTGGATTGCTACAGGCGGAATTGAACGCCGTTGACAATTACACCTATTTTGCCTCCATAATATCCGAAGAGGATATATTAAATGAAGCAGCAGAAACCGCATTTGTAAAACCGTTTCAAGAAACCAATACCATAAACCATATAAAGGTCAAGTATCAAAAAGAACTAAAATGGCGCAAATGGGCCTTGATGAATACCATAATGTATCAAGAAGTAGATCAAGACAGCCAAGTGCTCAACCTTCCTCAATTGGTGACCAGGAATACATTGTATTTTTCTAGTGATGTTTTTGATAAGGCCATGTTTTTGCAAACAGGGGTGACCTTTAAATATTTCACCTCCTATAATATGAATGCCTACCATCCATTGTTGGGAGAATTCTATATTCAAAACAACGAAGAGTTTGGTGCATACCCCTTAATGGATGTTTTTATAAATGCCAAGGTGAAACAAACTAGAATTTATTTAAAATTGGAACACCTGAATTCCATTTTTTCAGAGCCCAATTATTACTCGGCTCCCAATTACCCGTACCGCGATTTTGTAATCAGATTTGGATTGGTCTGGAATTTCTTTTCATAATTTTTTTGAGAAGTAGATCAAGGGATTGCTGAAAAACAAGCACTTATAAATTAATTGATTTTTTTTCGAAAAAAATATCGAAAAACATTTTGTGGAAAGAAAATAACGTGCGTATATTTGCACCCGCTTAGCTGATAAGGCAAGGCGCTTTTGAGAGGCTTAAAGGCCGGAAACAGAAGAAAAAAACAAGAAGTTCATATACATATTGTAACGACAGCGTAAAGAGAATTAAGAACCATTTTGATGCGGGGGCTCTGGAGTTTCCGGGTGTCGGAAGACATTCAAGGAAATACAATGAAGAGTTTGATCCTGGCTCAGGATGAACGCTAGCGGCAGGCCTAACACATGCAAGTCGAGGGGCAGCGGGGAAAAGCTTGCTTTTCTGCCGGCGACCGGCGCACGGGTGCGGAACGCGTATGGAACCTGCCCCTGTCAGGGGAATAGCCCAGGGAAACTTGGATTAATGCCCCATGGTATCATTATATCGCATGATATTTTGATTAAAGATTTATCGGACAGGGATGGCCATGCGTACCATTAGTTAGATGGTGAGGTAACGGCTCACCATGGCAGCGATGGTTAGGGGCCCTGAGAGGGGGATCCCCCACACTGGTACTGAGACACGGACCAGACTCCTACGGGAGGCAGCAGTGAGGAATATTGGACAATGGTCGGGAGACTGATCCAGCCATGCCGCGTGCAGGATGACTGCCCTATGGGTTGTAAACTGCTTTTATACGGGAAGAAACGCACCTACGTGTAGGTGTCTGACGGTACCGTAAGAATAAGGACCGGCTAACTCCGTGCCAGCAGCCGCGGTAATACGGAGGGTCCGAGCGTTATCCGGAATCATTGGGTTTAAAGGGTCCGTAGGCGGGCCTGTAAGTCAGGGGTGAAAGTTTGTGGCTCAACCATAAAATTGCCTTTGATACTGCAGGTCTTGAGTCATGGTGGGGTTGCCGGAACATGTGGTGTAGCGGTGAAATGCATAGATATCACATAGAACACCGATCGCGAAGGCAGGTGACCAACCATGTACTGACGCTGATGGACGAAAGCGTGGGTAGCGAACGGGATTAGATACCCCGGTAGTCCACGCCGTAAACGATGGATACTAGCTGTGGGGACTTCGGTCTCCGTGGCCAAGCGAAAGTGATAAGTATCCCACCTGGGGAGTACGTTCGCAAGAATGAAACTCAAAGGAATTGACGGGGGCCCGCACAAGCGGTGGAGCATGTGGTTTAATTCGATGATACGCGAGGAACCTTACCAGGGCTTAAATGCAGGCTGCATGGGGTAGAGATACCCCTTTCTTCGGACTGCTTGCAAGGTGCTGCATGGTTGTCGTCAGCTCGTGCCGTGAGGTGTCAGGTTAAGTCCTATAACGAGCGCA